>NZ_CAXWGV010000023.1:0-262628 GCF_964266725.1 Tessaracoccus sp. O5.2
TCGACAGACACGCGAAACCCCTCGTCAAAACCACTTCGGGCCAACACAAGGAGAGGCGCCACCCGGCATCCAGCCCGGTGGCGCCTCATCCTGCCCTCTTGACAGGAACCACACCCATATCAGTTGTTGGGCTTGCCGCCCTTGTCGGCCGCGTTGTCGTCGGCCTTGTCAGGCTTCTTCTCGTCGGCCTTGCCGCGATCGGCCGGCTCGTCCTCGCGCGCCTGACCCGGCGGGACCTTGTCCTCGTTGGCTGCCCCTCCGCCGTCGGGCGCGGCGGACTGCGCTGCGGTGGTGGCGGGCGCCGCCGTCGGAGTCGGCGACTGCGTCGACGGGGTGGGTGACGGAGAAGGAGAGATCGACGGCGACGCGATGGGCGATGGCGAGACCGTGCCCCCGTCCGCGTCGGGGAGCTGCGTCAGAGCGAGTGCCCCCAGCACCGTCGCGGACACGGCGACGCCGGCCGCGACCCACCAGGCACCTCCGGCCCGACGGCGTCGCGCCGGGCCCGCGGCGGTGCCTGTGGCGGACGCCATGGCCACGGTGGGGGCCATGGGGGCGGTGTCCTCACCCACGACCGGGCCGACGGCGGGCCCGCCCGCAGCGGCCGCCTCGATCGCCCGCAGCCTGGTCTCCACCTCGGCGGCCGACTCAGGACGATTCGCAGGTTCCTTGGCGAGCAGCTGCGCCACGAGCGCCTCGAGCGCCGCGCTGACCGCGACCCCGCGCGCCCTGAGCTGCGGAGGCTCACTGTGCACGTGCTGGTGCAGAGCGCCGATGAGCTGGTCGCTCTGGAAGGGCGGGTGCCCGGTGGCCAGCGCGGTGAGGACACAACCGAGGGCGTAGAGGTCGCTCCGCTCGTCGGCGGGCTCGCCCCTCGCCTGTTCCGGCGACACGTACAGGGCGCTGCCCACGACGGTGTTGGTGGCGGTCAGCGCCGGCGCCGCTTCCTGGGTAAGACGCGCTACGCCGAAGTCGACGATCTTCACCTCGTCGGCCGCGCCGAGCATGAGGTTGCCCGGCTTGATGTCGCGGTGCACGATCCCCGCCCGGTGCGCTGCCTCGAGTCCCGCCGCCACCTGGGCCCCGAGCCGTGCCACTTCCGATTCGGGCAGCGGGCCTTGAGAAGCCACCAGTTGGGCCAGCGTCGGTCCGGGGAGGAGCTCCATGACGATGAACGTCAGCCCCTCATGGGTCCCGATGTCGAACACCAGCACCGTGTTGGGATGCTGCAGCGCGGCCATGGTGACCGCCTCGCGCCGGAACCGCTCGAGCGCGGCCTCGTCGCGCGAACCCGCTGCCAGCACCTTGACGGCCACCTCGCGGTCGAGCACGGCGTCGTGCGCCTTCCACACCTGGCCCATCCCTCCGGACGCGATCAGGTGCACGAGGCGGTAGCGGTGAGCCAGCACGGCGTCGGCTTCCATGCTGTCCATCCTCCCTCGGGAGGCAACCCTGCGGGGCAAGGGCCGTCGATCGGCGGATCTGGTGGCGTGTTCGCTGTCAGATCCGCCGGTCGAGCGTCAGCCCTCCGACGGCGTGTTGTGGTAGACGCGCACCTCGGCCTGCCGGACCCGCGACAACGAGCACATCACCAGGTCGCCCGGCACCGCGACACCGTCGAACACCGCCGACGCCGTGCAGTCCCGCTCCCAACCGCGGGTTCCCTCGAGCCACATGACGTAGCGGTCCGCCCAGTGCGCGCGTTCGTCGATCCGGCGCGTCGGCCCCGTCCCGGTGAACGAGGCCACGACGTCGAGGTTGCCGCTGGTCTGGGTGTCGGCGAGGACATCGACGATCTGGACCGGCACGGTGGCCTTGGCGTCGACGGCGCTGAGCCGAGGATCGACCGCGACCTCGGCGTCGGTGGCGCGCCCGAAGCGCTCCGACTGCCCCAGACAGGTCCGTTCGACGACGCCTGGATCCCACTCGACGTCGGCCACGACGCACGTGTAGTCGAAGGTCTTGACCACGGCGCTCTTCTGGTCGTGCAGGTGGAACTCGCTGCCGGCCTGTTCGCCGCCCGACGAGTAGAAGGCCATGACGTCGGCGCCGGTGCACATGGTGCCCACCTCCTCCGACGCGAGGTCGGGACACGTCGTCCACGCCGCCATGGCGGCGTATCCGGCGAAGGTGAGCTTGAAGACCCCCGCGCGTTCCTCGGGTGAGGCGGTGGCGGTGGCGGTGGTGGCGGCGAGCGCGGCGAACGCCGTGGCTCCCGCGAGAAGGATTCGGCCGGCGGCCCGGCCGGCCTGCCTGATGGACATCTCTGTCCCTCTTTTCCGGGCACGCAGCCCTATCCCCCAGCGTGCGCCAGGGCGAAGGTGTTGTCAATGCCCCGCGAATCGGCCGCGGGGGTCAGCGGGGCTGCGTCGAGCGACGGACCACCAGCTCCGGCTGGAACACCGTCTGGCGGGGGATGAGCTCCGGGTCCGCCGCCTCCTCCAGCAGGATGCGTAGGGCCGTCCTGCCGATCGTCGAGCTCGGCTGGCGCAGCGACGTCAGCGGGACGGCGGCGGCTGCGGCGAAGGCGATGTCGTCGAACCCCACCAGGGCGATCTCCTCGGGCACGCGCATGCGGCCGTCCTCCACCAACGCCTGGAGCACCCCCAACGCGATGAGGTCGTTGGCGGCGAACACCGCGTCGGGGCGTTCCCGGGCCGGTCGGGTGAGGATGCGGTTGCCCGCGGCCGCCCCCTCCGCGACCGTCATCGCGGCGGTGGGGATGACTTCGATCTCCACCCCGACGGCGTTCTCGGCGGCTACGCGCGCGCCGGCGAGCCGGTCGGTCACCTCGTGGAGCTCGAACGGCCCGCCGACGAATGCGATCCGACGGCGCCCGCCGGCGATGAGGTGCTCCACCGCCATCCGTCCACCGGCGATGCTGTCGACGGAGATCGAGCTGAACCTGTTCTGGCCCGAGTAGCGCCCGACGAGCACGGCGGGGATGCCGCGCTGGCGGAGCTTCTCCAGGCGATTGAACACCTCGCCGAACGGGGCGATGAGCAGCCCCCGCACCTGGTGCTCCTCGAAGAGGTCGATGTACATGCGTTCGCGCGCGGGATCCTCGGCGGTGTCGCCGAACAGGATGGCGATGCCGTGCTGCGTGGCCTCGTCGCCGGCCCCCCGGACGACGTCGTTGTAGAAGGGGTTCTGGCCGTCCATGACGACGAAGCCGACGGTGCCGCTGACGCCCTGCCGGAGCTTCCGCGCAGCCTCGTTGCGGACGTATCCGAGCTCGTCAATGGCCTGTTGCACCCGCAGGGCGGAGTCCGGCGACACCACCTCCGGGCGGTTGAGGACGTTGGACACCGTGCCCACCGACACGCCGGCACGCTGCGCGACATCCCGGATGCTCACGCCGGCCATGCCGACCTCCCTCCTCACGATTCCGCATCATTTGTCCTCGATGACTTGACCAAGCGGACCGTGCTGCTTACTGTAGCCCTGAAGCGACGTTGAATCGATTCAAAGTTGGCCTCCAGGGATGAAGGCTATACCACTCAAAGAGGAGACCCTAGTGACCGATACGGTTACCGATCCGGCGACGCCGGCGCTCGAGCTGTCGCGGGTCGTGAAGTCGTTCGGTGCCGTCGTCGCGCTCCGGTCGGGAAGCCTGCGTCTGGACAAGGGCTCCATCCACGCGCTGATCGGCGAGAACGGCGCGGGCAAGTCCACGCTCGTCAAGATCGTCGCCGGCCTCTACCGTCGTGACGCCGGGGAGTTCCGCCTCGACGGCGAACCGGTGGACTTCCACAGCACCGCCCAGTCGAAGGCCGCCGGCATCGCCGTCATCTACCAGGAACCCACGCTGTTTCCCGACCTCTCGGTCACCGAGAACATCTTCATGGGCCGCCAGCCGGTCGGCACCCTCGGCCGCATCGACCGCAAGGCCATGCGCGAGGAGGCCACGCAGATCTTCGAGCGGCTCGGCGTCCGCATCGATCCCGACCGACTGACCGAGGGTCTGTCCATCGCGGACCAGCAGATCATCGAGATCGCCAAGGCCATCTCGCTCGACGCCCGCGTGCTGATCATGGACGAGCCGACGGCGGCGCTGAGCGGCGTCGAGGTGGAGCGGCTGTTCGCCGTCGCCCGCAGCCTCCGCGACGAGGGACGCGCCCTGGTGTTCATCTCGCACCGCTTCGACGAGGTGTTCGAGCTGTGCGACACCGTCACGGTCATGCGCGACGGCTCGTACATCGACACCCTGCCCATCGCGGACACCTCCGTCGACGAGCTCGTCCACCTCATGGTGGGCCGCGACGTCACGGAGATGTTCCCCAAGCTGCCGGCCGACATCGGCGAGGACGTGCTCGTCGTCGACGGCCTCACCCAGAAGGGCGTCTTCCACGACATCTCCTTCACCGTGCGCTCGGGTGAGATCGTCGGCCTGGCCGGGCTGGTCGGGGCGGGGCGCAGCGAGGTGGTCCGCGCCATCTTCGGTGTCGACCCGTACCAGAGCGGCTCGGTCACCGTCAGCGGCAAGGCGCTGCCGAAGGGCAACCCCAAGGCCGCCATGGCCCGGGGCATCGCGCTGGTGCCCGAGGACCGGCGCAAGCAGGGGCAGGTGCTGGAGCAGACGGTGTCGCGCAACCTCACGCTGGCCATTCGGCACCGCCTCGCGAAGATGGGCCTCATCTGGGGCGGGGTGGAGAACGAGAGCGCCAAGGTCTGGGCCAGCCGACTCGAGGTCAAGACCGCCGCACTCGACGCCGAGACCGGAACGCTCTCGGGCGGCAACCAGCAGAAGGTCGTCCTCGCCAAGTGGCTGGCGACGAACCCCCGCGTCCTCATCGTCGACGAGCCCACCCGCGGCATCGACGTCGGCACCAAGGCCGAGGTGCACCGCCTCATCTCCCAACTCGCCCAGGAGGGGCTCGCAATCCTGATGATCTCGTCTGAACTACCCGAAGTGCTCGGCATGGCCGACCGCGTCCTGGTCATGCGCGCCGGCCGCCTGACGGGCGAGTTCGACCGCTCCGAGGCCACCCCGGAGGCCGTCATGTTCGCCGCGACGGCCGAGGAGGTCGCGTGATGACGACGACGGCGGCGGCGCCGCGCCGCTCGGTCCTTGGCGTCGCCGGGGGTGTGCTCAAGGCGCGCGAGACGGGCATCGTCATCGCCCTGGTGGCCGTCGTGATCGCGGCGACCGCAGTGAATCCCACGTTCATCTTCTCCGGCGACGGCTTCCGTGACCTGCTGCTGACGCCGTCGCTGCTCATGGTGGTGGCGCTCGGCCAGGCCGTGGTGATCATCACCCGCAACGTCGACCTGTCCGTCGGCTCCGTCGTCGGGCTCACCGCCTACATGACCGGCCGGCTGTTCATCGACGTCCCGGGCATCCATCCGGCCCTCGTGTTCCTCGCCGGCATCGCGCTGGGCGCGCTGCTCGGGCTCATCAACGGTGCCCTCGTGGCGTTCGCCAAGGTGCCCGCCCTCGTCATCACGCTCGGCACCATGTACATCTACCGCGGCATCAACGTGGCATGGACCGGCAGCGACCGGATCAACGCCTCCGACATGCCCGCGTCCTTCCGCGGGCTCGGCACGCAGGACGTGCTGGGCATTCCGCTGCTGACGCTGCTCGCCGTGATCGTGCTGGTGTTCACTGCCTGGTACCTGCGCAACCTGCGCAGCGGCCGCGAGCTCTACGCCATCGGCTCCGACCCCGACGCCGCGCACCTCTACGGCCTGCGCGTCACCCGCCGTGTCCTGGCCGCGTTCATCGTCTGCGGCGCGCTGGCCGGTCTGGGCGGGGTGCTGTTCGCCGCCCGCTACGGCACCGTCAGCTCCAACGCTGGATACGGCTGGGAGCTGCAGGCCATCGGTGCGGCGGTCATCGGCGGCGTCGCGATGTCGGGCGGCGTCGGCACCGTCTGGGGGGCCGCCTTCGGGGCGTACCTCCTCCTCACCATCAACCGGGCGCTGCCGATCATCGGCATCCAGGACTTTTGGCAGCGCGCCGTCGTGGGCATCCTCATCATCGGCGCCATCATCCTGGACCGCGTCCTCGCGCTCCGGCAGCACCGTCGTCTCGTCGCGGCGAGGGAGGAAGTGAAGTGATGAGCACGGCAACGGCCCTCACCGAGAAGCCCACCCGGGACTACAAGGCGTACCAGCACCCGCTGTGGCGCCGCCTGCTGATCAATCGGGAGGCCGCCATCATCGGCCTGCTGATCCTCGTGGTCATCGTCGCCATGCTGACGGTGCCGAACTTCGACAGCCCGCTGACGATGACCTTCCTCATCAGGGAGATCGCGCCCATCCTGCTCATCGCGCTGCCGATGACGCTGATCATCATCACCGAGGAGATCGACCTGTCGGTGGCCAGCATCCTCGGCCTGTCGAGCGTGGTGACCGGGCTCGGCGTGCAGGCGGGCTGGTCACTGCCCGTCGCCGGTCTCGTGGCCATCCTCGTCGGCGTGCTCGCCGGCGTGATCAACGGATCGCTCATCACGTTCGTCGGGCTCCCGTCGCTGGCCGTGACCATCGGCACGCTGGCCCTCTTCCGCGGCATCGCGGTGGGCCTGCTCGGCACCACCGCCATCAGCGAGTTCCCGGAGTACTGGACGGACCTGGCCCGCGCCAACATCCCCGGCACCCCCGTCCCGCTGATCATCGTCCCCTTCATCGTGCTGGCCATCGTGTTCGCGGTGCTGCTGCACTTCACCCCCTTCGGCCGGTCGCTGTACACCATCGGCCTCAACAAGGAGGTGGCCGCGTTCTCGGGCATCGACGTGCGCATGACGAAGTTCTGGCTGTTCGTGATGAGCGGCACGGTCTCCGGCTTCGCCGGCGTCTACTTCACGCTGCTGTACAACAACGCCCGTGGCGACAACGCCATCGGCATGGAGCTGTTGATCATCGCCTCCGTCCTCCTGGGCGGGGTGTCGATCTTCGGCGGTCGCGGGGCCCTGCACGGCGTCATCGCCGGCGTGTTCCTCATCGGGACGATGTCCAGCGCCCTGCGCCTGGCCGGCGTCACCAGCGACATCATCAACGTCATCACCGGCACGGTGCTCATCCTGTCGGTGGTGTCTGCAAGCTTCCTGGCCTGGATCCGCACCAATCGGATCGCCGCCATCGGGAGAAAGAAGGGCCAGGCGGGCTCCACCGGCGCACCGGCCTGATCCACCCTGGAAGACACGGTCCAACGAAGGGCCAAAGAAAGGACACAGCAATGTTCACCAAGGGACCCAAGACCCGCCGCTTCGGCGTCGGTCTGGTCGCGATCGCCGCTTCGGCGGCCCTCGCACTGTCCGGCTGCGCCGACTCGGGCACCGAAGGCTCGGCCAGCGCGCCCGCGACCAACGGCGGCGGCGAAGGCGGGGGCGTCAGCGTGACGTTCCTGCCGAAGAACCTCGGCAACCCGTACTTCGACACCTCGAACGCGGGCGGCAAGGAGGCCGTGGAGGAGTTCGGCGGCACGTTCGAGGAGGTCGGGCCCACGGAGGCGTCGCCGACCGCCCAGGTGCCGTTCATCCAGACGGCCGCCCAGCAGGGCGTCGGGGCGCTCGTCGTGTCGGCCAACGACCCCGAGGCCCTCTGCGATGCACTGGACGAGGCGCGTGGGGCCGGCGTGAAGGTGGTCACCTTCGACTCCGACACCAACCCCGAGTGCCGCGACCTGTTCATCAACCAGGCCACGGCGGAGGGCATCGCCAAGGTCCAGGTCGACCTCATCACCGAGCAGATCGGCGACGAGGGCCAGATCGCCGTCCTGTCAGCCTCGGCCAACGCCACGAACCAGAACGCCTGGATCGACATGATGAAGACCGAGCTGGAGGCGAACCACCCGAACGTGGAGCTCGTCGAGGTCGCCTACGGTGACGACGACGACCAGACGTCGTTCGACAAGACCGCGGCCCTGCTGCAGACGTACCCGGAGCTCAAGGGCATCGTGTCCCCGACGACCGTCGGGATCGCCGCCGCGGCGCGCTACCTGTCGACGTCGGACTACAAGGGCAAGGTCATGCTGACCGGTCTCGGCACGCCGAACCAGATGCGCGAGTACGTCGAGGACGGCACCGTCGAGGCGTTCGCCCTGTGGAACCCGGCCGACCTCGGCTACCTGGCCGCGTACGCCGCTCAGGCCCTGGTCAACGGCGACATCACCGGCGCTGAGGGCGACGAGTTCGAGGCCGGCAAGCTCGGCTCCTACACCGTCGGCGCGGACGCCTCCGTGCTCCTCGGCGACCCGTACGTGTTCAACGCCGGGAACATCGCCGACTTCGACTTCTGAGTCGACGGCATCGACACGAGGCGCCGCCCGGGTTCTCCCGGGCGGCGCCTCTGTCGTGTGCGTAGTGCCGCGTCAGCTGCTCAGGCCGTACGCGCGGTGGACCAGCACGATGGGGTGCACGGTCTCGACGCCGCTCGACTTCTCGATCTGCCAGCGGCAGGTCTCGGTGTCGCAGGCGGCGAGGCCGTCGTTGTTGGCCTGCACCATGTCGAACAGCGGCTGGCCGACGGCCTGGGCGATCTCGTACTTCTCCTTCTTCAGCCCGTAGGTGCCGGCGATGCCGCAGCAGGTCACGTTGCTGTCGATGACCTCGAGCCCCGGGATGAGCCGCAGCAGGTCCGACGCCGGGGTCCCGATGCCCTGGCTCTTCAGCTGGCACGGGGCGTGGTACGGCAGCCGCATCTCGACGGGCCGGAAGTCGGTCGGCAGCTCGCCCGCGGTGTGCAGTTCCATGAGGAACTCGGAGATCTCCCGGATGCGGGTGCCGACGTCGAGGAGCTCGGGGTCGTGGATGCCGAGGATCTGGTGTGCCTCGTGCTTGAGCATGCCCGTGCAGCTGCCGGCGGTGCTGATGATGGTGAGGTCGGTGCCCGGGGTGCGGAGCTGGTCGACGAGGCGGCGCACGGACGCGCTGGCCTGTTCGAACAGCCCGTTGCTCTGCTCGGCCAAGCCGCAGCAGCCCTGGTCGGGGACGATGACCTCGTAGCCGATGTGCTCCAGGACCTCGATGGCCTTCTTGGCCGCGTCCACCTCGAAGTAGCCGCCGGCGCAGCCGTGGAAGTAGACCAGCGCGCCGCGCGTCGGAGCCTTCGTCGGCTTCGGGCGCTTCTTCAGCCACTTGTGCAGGGACTCGCCCCGTGCCGTCGGCATCGGCGCGTCGCGGTGCACGCCGACGACCTTCTCCATGGCGTAGCGGGCCAGCTTGTTGTCCAGCACGGCGTTCGCGATCGGCGCCACGGGCGTCATGGCCTTGCCCATGAGCACGGTCTGCGTGATCATCCGGTCGCGCACGGGCACGCCCTGCTCGGCCTTCATGACCGCGCGTGCGAGCGAGTTCAGCTCCGCGACGTTCACGCCCTGCGGACACACCACGCTGCAGGTGCCGCAGCTGGAGCAGTAGTCGACGGAGTG
The DNA here is from genome assembly GCF_964266725.1 of Tessaracoccus sp. O5.2. NCBI lineage: Bacteria > Bacillati > Actinomycetota > Actinomycetes > Propionibacteriales > Propionibacteriaceae > Tessaracoccus > Tessaracoccus sp. O5.2. Next base: position 9,374 of record NZ_CAXWGV010000023.1, read on the forward strand.
GTCGACGGATTCCTCGTCGCGGAACCGCTCCGCCTGGGGGCCCACGAACTTCGGACCGGAGAACAGCGGCGTCACGGCCGCCACGGGACAGGCGGTTTCGCAGATCGTGCACTTGACGCACATGTCCAGGCTCATGCGCTGCAGTTCGGTGTTGAGCCGATCGCGCAGCGCCTGGGCCCGCTCGTTCCGCGACTTCTCGCTCATCGTGCACCTCCGGTGATGTGGTCGGCGGCCCGGACGGCCGTGGCGACGGCGATGCCGTCGCCGGACTTCTCGCGCCAGCGCTCCGCGCCGGCGATGATCCCGCCCGCGACGTACAGGTTCGGGTGGACCGCCGCGCCGTCGGGCCCCGCGGGCCGGCCGGCGTCGTCGGTGCGCACGCCCACCTCGAACAGGGGATGCGGGCCCCAGTAGACCTCGGGGATGAGCGGCCCGGCATCGGTCGCGGTCAGCGGGAGGCCGAAGACGGGCTCGGTGATCGTGCCGTGTGAGTCGACGTCGAGGGCGCCGCTCTCGAAGCCACCGGGGGCGAACACGAACGACGACGCCCGCAGCGCCCGGGGACCGCCCGCGGCGGCGAGCGTGACGGACGCGATGGTGCCGCCGTCGGCGGCCTCGAACCCGACGATCCGGCTGCCCTGGATGAACCGGACCCCAGCGGCGCGGACCAGCCCGAGCAGGGCGTCGTACAGCCGGATCCCCGGCACCGACGGCGGGGGCAGCGGAATCTCGCACACGTCGCGGCCGATGGCCTCGGCGACCTGGCGCCAGACGCCGCGTCGCCGCACCCCGAGAACGGCGGGCAGGGCGACGACGTCGGCCTTGCCGGCCACTGCCGCGACGTCGCGGGCGAACCGGTCGGCGAACGCCTCGTCGTCCATGGCGCGGGCGTAGGTGAGGGGGGTCGGATCGGCCTCGCCCCGGCGGGCGGGCAGGTCGATGAACGCCGAGTGCGCGGCCAGCCGCGATCCGTCGGGCGCGGTGGTGCGGGCGAGGTTGCCCGCGATGAGGTCGGCTGGGAAGTCCTTGAGCTGACGGACCCCGACGACGGCGTAGCTGCGTCCGCCCGCGGCCTCGCCGGCGATCATGGACGGCTGGGCCAGCGCCGTCGGGCGGAGGGCGCCGACCGCCGTCGGCAGCTGGTAGTTCCGGGAGGCGTCGCCGACCAGCAGGTCGGGGCCCAGGACCTCCGCGAGCCAGGTGACGGCCGAGCCGACCGCGTCCGCCCCGATCGAGGCGTACGGGTGCCCGGGCGCGACGGCGGCCACCGCGTCGAGCGGCCGGGTCACGCGATCAGGGGTGTAGCCGAGGACGTCGATGGTGCCCTGGGAGAGCTGCAGCCCGCCCGGGCCCTTCGTGGCCAGGGTGACGGACCGCCCGGCGCGGGCGAGCCGCAGGGCGGCGGTGAGGCCGGCGAGGCCGGCCCCGATGACGACGACGTCGCTCATCGCACGATCTCCTCTTCAGGCTGGGGCAGGTGCTCGACGTCGAGCGTTCCGGCGAAGATCCAGTGGTCCAGGGCCGTCTGGCGCACCTGTTGGCCGTAGAGGATGGGCCACAGGCCGATCCAGCGGTGCTTGAGGAACAGGCGCAGCAGCCCGGAGGCCCGTTCGGCGTCGGCGACCTGTTCCGAGCAGGCGAGGCCCGCCGCGCGAGCCGCGCAGAAGCCTCCCTGACAGGGGCCCATGCCGAGGCGGAGCTGGCGGCGGAGGTCGTCGAGCGTGGCGTCGGGCTGCTCGTGGAGGGCCTTGACGAACATCGAGCGGTTCATGAGCTCGCACTCGCAGATGATCGGGTCGTCGAGGCGGTCCTCCTCGCGGTCCTCGAGCCGGTGCGTGACCGTGTAGAGGCGGCCGTCGCGGCTGCCGGGGACCACCTCGTCGGCCGTCGTGCACGGGCGATCCTCACCGAGCTGCTCGTTCATGGCGTCGACGATGTGCTCGGCCATCAGGCGGTAGGTCGTGAGCTTGCCGCCGCCGATGGTGAGCATGCCGAGGAGGCCGTCGCGCTTCGAGTGGTCGATGACGGCCATGCCGCGGCTCATGTGGCGGGTGTCCTCGACGGAGACGCGCTTGTCCTTGATCAGCGGGCGCGAGCCCGACCAGGCGTGCAGCGCCCGGGCCTTGCGGAAGCCGGGGATCATGGCCTCGCCGGCGTCGAGCATCTGCTGGACCTCGTTGCGGGGGATGGGCAGGTGGTCGGGGTCGGTCTCGTGGACGTCGGTGGTGCCGATGATCGAGACGGTGTGGACGGGGACGAGGATGTCGCCGTCGGTGGGGTAGACGCAGCGGTTGATGACCGTGTTCACCAGCCGGTGGTTCATCGCGATCATGATCCCGCGGCCCGGCACGACCTCGACGGGGCTGGCGCCGGCCATCTCGGCGATCTGTCCGGCCCAGGGTCCGGCGCAGTTGAGGACGAAGGTGCAGTCGATGCGGACGTCCTCGCCGCCCTTCTCGTCGCGGCAGAGGACGGCGGCGACGCGGTCGCCGTCGCGTTCGATCTTGGTGACCCGGTGGTAGGTGAGGATCGTCGCGCGGTGCTCCATCGCGGAGCGGGCGGCGCCCCAGACGAGCTGCCAGCCGTCGACCGAGCCGTCGGCCACCTCGATGGCGCGCTGGATGCGGGGGTCGAGGCGCGGCTCGCGGCGCAGCGCCTCCTTGACGGAGATCTCCGTGGCGGGGACGCCGGTGGCCCGGGCGCCCTCCAAGAACTTGTCGGCGTAGGCCGGGTCGTCGCCGGCGAGGGTGACGAAGAAGCCGCCGGTGTCCTCGATCGCGCCCGGCTGGATCCGGCGCAGGATCGCGTTCTCCTCCGCGCACTCGGTGGCGGACCCGGGGTCGCTCACGACGTAGCGGCCGCCGGAGTGCAGCAGGCCGTGGAACCGGCCGGTGGTGCCCTGTCCGAGGTCGACCCGCTCCAGCAGGACGGCGCGGTACCCACGCATGGCGGCGTCGCGCACCACCCCCAGGCCGGTCGATCCACCCCCGATGACCACGACGTCGGTGTCGAGACGCTTCATTGTGTCCCCTCCTTGGGCCTCAGCACGGTTCTACCACGATGCCCTGTCTCCGGCGCGACAACGGACAAGCGGCCGCATTTGTGCAGGCGGTGGTCTAAGCGGGCGGCCCATTGTGCACAGCAGGGCGTGTATGCGAACTGCAATTCGTGGTTGACAGTTCGTGGGTTCGTGCTGTTCACTAGGACGCACGGAGGGGAGTATCCCCCAGGCGCCTCGTCGTCACTACGGCCCGCGATCGGGCCCGGCGAGCCGGTCCTCACGTGGGCCGGGAGAGACCTCCGATCGGACTGATTCGCTCGGAAAGGGACTCGTCATGGACGTCTCCATCTGGATGTGGGCCGCGGTGCTCGGCGTCATCCTCGTCATGCTCGCCGTCGACCTCCTCGCCCACCGCGACGCCCACGTCATCCGCGTCCGGGAGGCTGCCGCGTGGAGCGCCGTGTGGGTCGCGCTCGGGGTCGGGTTCGGGGCGCTGCTGTGGTGGTGGCAGGGCCCTGAGATCGGGCAGCAGTACTTCGCCGGCTACCTCATCGAGAAGTCGTTGGCCGTCGACAACGTGTTCGTCTGGGCCGTCATCTTCAGCTACTTCGCGGTCCCGCCGAAATTCCAGCACCGCGTGCTGTTCCTCGGCGTGCTCGGGGCGCTGGTGCTTCGCGGGGCGTTCATCGCCGTCGGCGCCGTGCTGATCGAGAACTTCTCGTGGATCCTCTACGTGTTCGCCGCCTTCCTGCTCTACACCGGCTGGCGCATGATCCGGCAGCGCGACGAGCACCTCGACCCCGAGCAGTCGGCGGTGCTGCGGCTGTTCCGGCGATTCGTCCCCATGACCGACGCCTACTACGGCCAGCGCTTCCTCGTCCGAAGGGGCGGCGTGCTGCTCGCCACCCCGCTCCTGGCGGTGCTGGTGCTCATCGAGGCCACCGACGTCGTGTTCGCCGTCGACTCCATCCCGGCGATCTTCGCCGTCACCAGCGAGCCGTTCATCGTGTTCACGGCCAACGCGTTCGCGATCCTCGGCCTGAGGGCCATGTACTTCCTGCTGGCCGACCTCATGCACCGGTTCGTGTACCTGAAGATCGGCCTGGCGCTGGTTCTCATCTGGGTCGGCATCAAGATGGCGCTCAAGATCGACGTGGTCTACATCCCGACGGCGATCTCGCTGGCGGTGATCGCGACGATCCTGACGGTGTCGGTGGTCGCGAGCCTGCGCGCGACGCGGGGAGCGGCCGGGCCTGCGCCCGCCGTCGAGGCGGCCGGGCCGTTCCGCATGGCGACGGAGGAGGAGCTCGCCGAGGCGGGACCGGTGCTGTCGCGGCGGTGACGCTGGGTTGGTGGTTTCCCCGACGCCGTCGGGGAAACCTTGCCGGCCGCCGGGAAAAGTGATATCACTTAGCTATCGAATTCTCGCGGAAGGACGCGCACCATGACCACCCCCCACATCCCCGATCCCACAACCGATCTCGAGGGTGACTCCGTCGGCGGCGCCCCCTCGGGCCGTCCCGTGGGCCGCGAAGGTGCCCGCGTCGACATCGAGGAGAAGAAGGCCTGGTACATCGACGGCATCCTCGCGTTCTTCGTCGCCCTCGTCATCACCGGCCTGTCCACCTGGCAGGGCGTGCTGGCGGGGATCCAACTCGAGAACAACGACGGCGGCGGCATGCGGATGTTCCTGTCCATGCTCGCGTTCCTGCTCGCCATGGTCATGTTCTCGTCGCTGACCATCATCAGCCCCGGAGACACCAAGGTCATCCAGTTCTTCGGCCGCTACATCGGCACCATCCGCCGCGCCGGCCTGCTCATGACCGTGCCCTTCACCACCAAGAAGAAGGTCTCGGTCAAGGTTCGCAACTTCGAGACCAATGAGCTCAAGGTCAACGACGCCGACGGCAACCCCGTCAACATCGCCGCGATCGTCGTGTGGCAGGTCGCCGACACCGCGAAGTCCGTGTTCGCCGTCGAGCAGTACGACGAGTTCGTCGCAGTGCAGTCCGAGTCCGCGCTGCGGCACGTCGCCACCAGCCACCCCTACGACTACGCCGGCCCCGGCGAGGAGAGCCTCCGTGGCTCCACCGAGCTTGTGGCCCAGGAGCTGGCCGACGAGGTGGCGGCGCGCATCGCCATCGCCGGCCTCGAGGTGGTGGAGACCCGCATCTCGTCGCTCGCGTACGCCCCGGAGATCGCCCAGGCGATGCTGCAGCGCCAGCAGGCGTCCGCGATCATCGCAGCCCGCGAGAAGATCGTCGAGGGGGCGGTGTCCATGGTCGAGAACGCGCTCGAGCGCCTCGAACAGCACGACGTCGTCACCCTCGACGAGGAGCGCAAGGCCGCGATGGTGTCGAACCTGCTCGTGGTCCTGACCAGCGAGTCACGGGTCACGCCCGTGGTCAACACCGGCTCGCTGTACACCTGAGCCATGGCCGAGCGTAAGGCGGTGCTGCTGCGGCTGGACCCTGCCGTCCACGACGCGTTGGCCCGCTGGGCCGCCGACGACATGCGCTCGGTCAACGCCCAGATCGAGCTGCTGCTGCGCGACGCGCTGAAGCAGGCGGGCCGGTCGCCGAAGGGCGCCGGCCCGCTCCCTCAGCGGGGCCGGCCACCCAAGGAGTGACCGACGGGGCTCACCGAGCCGACGTCACCCCGTGCGCGGCGAGCAGGTCTGCCACGGCGTCCGGCGGCGTGAGCACGGCCTGCGTGGCTGCGCCGCCGTCCCGGAGGCGCAGTGCCCACCCGATTCCACCGTCGCGGCGCGCGGGGGGACACCTCCGATCGGTCAGGCGTCCTGACTGTAGATGAGGACCGAGTAGGGCGCGATCGAGATGTTCGCGTGCGCTCCCATGCCGTCCTCACCGGTGTCGTCGTGGGCCGTCGCATCGAAGCTGTCGAAGTCGCCGAACAACGAGCTGTAGAGCCTGGCGTCGCTGTTGAAGCGCAGCTTCCACAAGCCGCCGTGCGGCATGCCGACCCGGTAGTCGGTGTAGGTCTCCGTGCTGAGGTTGACCACCACGACGACGTCATCGCCGGCCCCGTGGTCCAGCCACCGCTGGAACACGATCACGTTGTCGGCCTCGTTGACGTGATAGATGTTCAGCCCGCGGCCCGTCAGGCCCCGCGTCACCCCGCCGCGGTTCAGGCGCAGGTCGATGAGGTCCTCGTACAGCTTCGTGATGCCGCGGAACCGCTCGATCCGGTCCCAGTCCAGGGGGTCGTCGTCGGAGAACCATCCGCCCTCGAGGGCCTCTTGCCCCTGGAAGATCATCGGGATGCCGGGACTCGTCATCACCAGCGCCCCGCCGACGGTGGAGCGCTTCTGCGCGAACCATCCGTCGGCATTGCCCGGGTCGATCTCGTGCGGTACGCGCGCGGATCCGTTGGCGACCTCGTCGTGCGACTCGGTGTAGACGACCCGGCGGAACGGGTCGCCGTCGTAGTTGTGCGCGATGGCGTCTGCGATCGAGGCGAGGGAGCGCTCCTCGTCCGTCATCGCCGTGATGGCGTGCCGGACGGGGTGCACGAACTCCGCGTCCCATTGCGCGTGGAACCCAGCGCCGAAGTCCTCCGTGCCGACGATGCGGTCGTGGCCGTGCAGGTCTTCCGCGATCGAGATGCGGCCCGGGTACTCACTGCGCATCGAATCGGTGATCCAGCGCATCAGGCCGAAGCCCTCCTCGAGCTCGAACCCGCTGCCGGAGACCGAACGCATGTAGGGCGTCATGTCGAGGCGCAGACCGTCGACGTGGTACTCGCGCAGCCACATCATCGCGTTGTCGTGGATGAAGCGGCGCACCTCCTCGCGGCCGTAGTCCGGGCGCGTGTCGCCCCAGGGGGTCGCTGAGCGGTCGTCGTTGTAGAAGTAGATCCCGCCCTTGCCGTTGTCGCTCCAGCCGTCAAACTGCCAGAGGTCCAGGTCCGACGGCCCGAAGTGGTTGTAGACGACGTCGAGGATGACCGCGAAGCCCTCGGCGTGGGCCGTCTTGATGAGCGTCTTGAACGCGTCGGGCCCGCCGTAGGCGCTCTCGACCGCGAAGATGTGGGCCGGGTTGTAACCCCACGACTGGTCGCCGGCGAACTCCGCCACCGGCATGATCTGGAGCGCGTTGACGCCCAGCTCCTTGAGGTAGTCGAGCTGGTCGATGACGTCGTGGAAGCCGCCGACGCCCTCGCCGTCGGGGTTGAACGAGCCCACATGCATCTCGTAGATGACCAACTCGTGGTGCGGGGGACAGTGGGCGGAGTCGCCCTCCCAGTCGAACGCGGCGTGGTCGTAGATCACGCCGTTGCCGACCGAGTTGGTCACCTGCATCGCGTAGGGGTCGATCCGGTCGAGCACCTGGTCGCCGTTGGTGAGGTGGAACTTGTATTCATGGCCCGGCGCCGCGCCCTCGACGACGCCGTACCAGTAGCCGTGACCTTCGTCGTCGAGGGGGTTGGCCTCGCTGGACCACTCGTTGAAGTCGCCCATCACGGACACACTGTCGGCGTGCGGCGCCCAGACGCGGAACGCGACCCCGCCGTCGGTGATGATCGCACCCATTCCTGCCAGGGTCTCGTGCTCGGCCATGTGCCCCCTCCTTGTCCGTCGCCGGGACTTCACCCCGACGATCAGAGTGTGCCCGGTACGGCTCTGCACGCGCTGCCCAACGCCCCGCAACATGGGTCTGACTGGGGCTGTGTTTCGGATCCGGGGGCCCGGGTATCGAGCTGATAAGGGCAAGCGCCCTCGACGATCAATCGAATGTAGGGAGGAAGACCATGGCGTACCCGAATGAGACGCCCTTCCAGGGAACTGGCGGGACGAACGAATACGGTGCACCCCAGGTGACGACCCCGGTGCCGACGACCCCGCCGGCTGACGCGTGGACCACCCAGTCCCGGAGCGATTCGACCACCGATACAGCCAAGGACGTCGCGGCCCACACTGGTGACCGCGCCAAGGAGGCGGCCGGGACCGTCAGGGATGAGGCCGGCGCAGTCGCCGGGACGGCCAAGGAGGCGGGCGGACACGTCGTCGAGACGGCCAAGCAGGAGGCCGCCGTCGTGCTGGAGGAGGCCAAGTTCCAGGGCCGCCGCCTGCTCGACGAGTCGGTCAGCGAGCTGCGCACCCAGGCCGGCGCCGGCCAGCACAAGGTGGCCGCGCTGGCCCGCGAGCTCGGCTCCGAACTCAAGACCATCTCCGACGCCGATCCCGACGGCATGCTGAGCGACTACGTGGACCGCGCCCAGCGGTTCACCGACGACGCGGCGCAGTGGCTCGACAGCCGGGGCCCGGACGAGCTCATGGCCGAGGTGCGGCGCTACGCGGCCCGCAAGCCGTGGCAGTTCCTGGCGATCTCGGCCGGTGTCGGCTTCGTCGGTGCCCGCCTGCTGCGCGGGCTCAAGGACGCCCAGTCCGACGACACGAACCCCACTGCGCCGTCGACGCCGCGCTACGACCCGAGCCCGGTCGCGCGCCGTCAGTCCGTGGTGCCCGAGGGCACGTTCATCGAGCCCGAGTCCCGGTATGAGGGCCTCACGGCCGAAGGCGTCGACCCCTGGCGGCAGGAGCAGCGATGACGTCGCCCTACATCGACCCCACTGAGGTCGAGAAGGAGGCGAGCTACGCCCGATACAAGGCCGAAGACCGGTCCTTGGGCGAGATCGCCGGCGACCTCATCGACAACGCGACGACGCTGATCCGCCAAGAGGTGGAGCTGGCGAAGGTCGAGGCCAAGCAGTCCGCCGCCAAGGCGGGTAAGGGCGCGAGCCTCGTCGCCGGCGCCGGCGTCACCGCACTGCTCGGCCTCATCGCGCTCACCCTGGGCCTCTGGTGGGGGCTCGCCGTCCTGCTCGGGACGCGCGAGGACCCGGCCCTCGGGTGGAGCGGCGTGATCGTGGCCGTCATCTGGTTCGCGGTCGCGGCGGTCCTCGCCGTCGCGGGCAAGAACGAGTTCGCCAAGATGCGCGGCCTCCAGGAGACCGCGTCCACCGTCAAGAAGATCCCGAACGCCGCCACCGGCCATGAGGAGAAGAACCGATGAGCACGAACCCCGAGGAGATCCGCCGCGACATCGAGCGCACCCGCGCCGAGCTCAGCGAGAACGTCAACGCGCTGTCTGACAGCGCAAAGCCCGGCAACATCGTCCGGGACCAGGTCGAGGGCGTCAAGGACAGCGTCCATGGCATCAAGGAGCGCATCTTCGGCTCCGACTACGATCCCTACGACGACGGCGCCGTCGGCGCTGTCGGCGATCGGGCAGGCGCCGCCTTGGGTGACGCCCGCGAGGCGGTCGCGCACACCCCGGCCAAGGTGAAGTCCTCGACGCGGGGCAACCCGATCGCCGCCGGCCTCATCGCCGCCGGTGTCGGCGCCCTCATCGGCGGACTGATCCCGTCGACGCGCATGGAGCAGGAGCGCGCCCAACAGCTCAAGGAGGCCGCCGAGCCGGCCCTGGAGCAGGTCAAGGAGATGGCCGCCGAGGCGAAGGACCATCTGCAGCCCCGCGCCCAGGAGGCGGTCGAGAACGTCAAGGGTGTCGTCCAGGAATCGGGCGAGGCGCTGAAGGCGGACGCCGAGGTCGCCAAGCAGGAGGTGTCCGAGCAGGCCCATACCTCCGCGGACACCGTCCGCACCGACGTCGGGTCCAAGGTCGATGAGACCCGCACCGAGGTCGACGACGCGCGGCACTGACCGGCCGAGATCACCGGCCCCGTCCTCCCTGTCGGAGGGCGGGGCCGCCGTGCGGGGTTACCGGCGGGGTGCGTGACAGAACTCACCGCAGTGCGTCGTATCGAGCCGTACAGGGGCGCGGGACCGCACTGGTGTGAGGTGTGTCACGCCCGGCCGCCGAGCGGCTGGATCTCGGGGTTGCCGTGCGAGGGGGGCGGGAGCGGCGACGACAGCTCGATCGTCGGTGGGACGTCCGTGACGCGGCGCCCCGCGAGGTGGCGCGCGACCTGGGCGCCGACCGGCAGGTAGTGGAACAGGTTCTCCAGCGTGATGGGGCCCGGCGCCACGTGCGGGCCGTAGCGGAACCCGCGGAGGTGCCCGATGCCGGCGCCCGACTCGGCTCGGATGGCCTCGGCGATGAGGTCGTGCGACGTCCCGGAGATGACCAGTCCGCGACCCCGTCCTCCCCGACGGTGACGTCGAGCACGCCGACTCGGGTGCCGTCCTGACCCACCTCGGACACCAGGGCGCCGGTGGAGGTGCGCACGATCTGGCGGGTCTCCTCGTGCATGTCGGAGGACAGGACGATGTCGATCCCGGTCGACGGCATCGACCAGGGCCTGGCCGCGGGTGAACAGGGCCTCGGCGCATCCCTGGATCGTGTCGCCGGTGGTGACCAGCACGGAGTTCGGGTGCTGTTCGCGCAGGCTCGCGACGAGGGTGGCCATGCGGGCCTGCCCTCCCTCCGTCGACCCGGTGCCGTCGGCGCGGACGTGCGGCCTGGGGACGAGGTGGCCGTGCAGGTCACCGACGTGGATGAAGCGGATCCGAGCGGTCATGGCACCCACTGTGCCGCGTGAAGCTCAGGCCGTGCCGTACACCACGAAGATCAGGCGGGCGGCCAGGACAGCCGCGGCCAAGGCGGCGAGCCGGGCGCGCAGCGACGACAACCGCATGGCCGCCAGCCAGACCAGCACCGCGACACCGACCGCGGCCTGGGTCCACCAGTACGACGACGGGGTGGTCTCCGCGATGCGTCGCAGCCCGTGTGCCGCCTCACCCAGCGCGACGGCGGGGAAGACCGCGGCGGCGACTCCGCGCAGCGTCTGCTCCCCGTTGCCCCGCAGCATCCAGACCGCGACCCCCATCGCGAGGCCGCTCACGACGCCCGCGACGCACCAGAAGAGCACCATCCGCATGCCGACGGGGAACCCCCGCAGCGTCGTCGTGGAGTAGTAGCCGACCATCGCCAGCGGCCCGGCGGCCGCACCGAGCAGCGCGTGTGCCCACCAGGGGCCTCTGCAGGCGGCGGCGACGAGGCCCGTCAGCGCCACGACGGGCGTGGCTGAGTTGAACAGGGGCGCGAGGGCGTCGGGGGAGTAGGTCTGCCCGAACGACATGGCAATGCCTGCGGCGAGCGAGCCGGCCAGGGCGAGCGGGAGACAGCGATGCATGCCGTCAGGCTAAGTGTCGCCAGTGTCACAATCGCCGCCGAACCACCCCGGCCGGGGACCGCTCAGGGGCGAGATGGGTGATGACCCCGGCCGTCTCCAGAGTGCCGCTGCGCCTGCGCGACGGCGTCAGCCGCCGTGTCGATCAATGCTCGGCGTGGCCTTTGCCGAGCGGATCTGGGCCCGGGACACCGTCGGGCTCCTCGGCGACGCCGGCGTTCACGTCGCCGGCCGCGTAGGACGCGGTCAGGACCCGATACGTCCGGGTGAGGAACGCGGCGCCCGTCACGAGGAGCCCGGCCACGCTCACCAGCACGAACACGAGCGCGATGCCGCGGGCGTCGCCGTCGCCGAGCAGCCACCCCCAGTCCGAGCGGCCCTGCGGCGACTCGGCGTAGGGGATGAGCCAGAACTCGGCCAGCGGACCGATGACGAAGGCGCTGAGCGGTGCCGCCGACACCTCGACCGCCTGCGCGAAGCCGAACACCCGGCCCTGCTTCTCCAGCGGCACCACCCGCTGCAGGAGGGTCTGCTCGGCGGCCTCCATGAACGGGATGATCACCATGTAGGCGAAGACGCCGATGGCGAGCGCGACGACCGACTCCCGCAGCGTGAAGCCGAGACTCACCACCCACATGGCGACGGCGGCGATGAGCAGGGTCCGCAGCGGGTTGGCTCCGAGGCCCCACTTCGCGATGAGCGCCCCGCCCACGATGAAGCCGATGCTGGACAGGCCGAACAGGATGCCCCACGCCTCCACCGACATCAGTTCGAGGCCGTACGGGTCGAGCAGGCCCATGAAGACGCCGCCGAGGAAGTTGTTGAGGGTGGAGAACAGGATCAGGCCGATGAGCCCGGGCACGGCGATGATCGCGAGCCAGGCGGCGGAGAAGTCGACCGGCTTCGGGGCGCCGTCGGCATGGACGATGGTAGGTTCCGGGATCCGGATGAGGAGGAGGTGGACCAAGGAGGCGACGATGACGCCGATCGCGATCACGGTCACCCATCCCATCCCCAACTGCCCGATGGCCAGGCCCGACAAGACACCGGTGACGAGCATGGTCATGCCGTTGACGGCGCCGACCATGCCGTTGGCGTTGGCGCGCCGGTCGGACTCGACGAGGATCGTCACGCAGGTGCTCAGCGCGAGCCCGCGGATCATCGCCAACAGCGCCCCGGCCAGGACCAGACCGGTGAACAGCCAGAACCAGGGGCGGCCGAGGTCGATGAGCGTCGCGGCGGGGGTCAGCAGGTAGACGGCGCCGGCGAGGAGGAACACCACGGCGGTGCCGATCGCGGACCAGACCATGACGACGTGCTTACGGAAGCGGTCCACCAAGCCGCCGAAGGGGACGCCGAGGATGGCCATGCCGAGCATGTAGGCACCACCGAGGAACGACGTCGCCAGCACGGAACGCGTCTCGAGATAGGCCCAGAACGTGATGCCGAACCACAGGAAGCTCGTGCCGAGCATCGCCGCGGCCGTGTTGCCGAGGACGTGATGGAAAGCCCGCATGCGGTGCGCCGGGTCCGAGAGCACGAAGCACCCTAACATCGGCCCCGTGCGGAATACTCGCCCTCATGGGCAAGCAGTTTCCCGAGATCTCACCGAAGCTCCGCGCCTTCATCGAGGCGCAGCACCTGTTCTTCGTGGCGACGGCCGCACGGGACGGCCGCGTCAACGTGTCGCCGAAGGGCCTCGACTCGCTGCGCGTCGTCGATGCCCACCGCGTCGTGTGGGTCAACGCTGTGGGGAGCGGCAACGAGACCGCCGCGCACCTGCTCGATCATCCGCGCATGACCCTGATGTTCTGCTCCTTCGACGCCAAGCCCCAGATCCTGCGGCTCTACGGCACCGCGCGGGCCATCCATCGCGGCGACGACGGGTGGGACGAGCTGCTCGGTCTGTTCCCCGAGTTCGTGGGGGCGCGCAACATTTTCGACGTCGCCGTCGACCTGGCGCAGACGTCGTGCGGCTTCGGGGTGCCGCTCATGGACTTTGTCTCGGACCGCGACACGATGTCGGACTGGCTGGTGAGGAAGGGCGACGGCGGGTTGCGCGCGTACGAGCGGCAGCACAATCTGGTGAGCCTGGACGGGCTGCCGACGGGGCTGCCGACGTAGGCGCCGGGCGTCGGGGCGCGGTCAGTGGCCGGGGATGTCGCGGTGTGAGAACCGCCACAGGCCGAAGCCGAGCAGCGCCGCCGCGACGACCGTCTGCACCACCAGGGGAAGCAGCGTGAACTCCTCGGCCGGCATTGCCGGCGTGTGCTCGAACGGGGAGATCTGGCGCGCCCAGTCCGGAATCTGCATGACCTCGCCGAACAGCTCGATCAACGCGCCCGCCACCACCGGGATCCACGCGAAGACCACCAGTCGGGGCGCCAGGGCGTGCAGCGCGGCCGCCAGGGCCAGCACCATCAGCACGCTCGGCAGCCCGGCCGCGGCGCCCGCGACGGCGTCGCCGACCAGGCCGTAGTCGCCGTCGACGCTCCCGGCGAACAGCCCGGAGATGACGGCAGCCACCAGCCCGATCGCGGCGACCACGACGGCGATGACCAGGAACTGCCCGGCCATCCACGCGGCGGGCCGCACGCCGGTGGCGAGCACGGGCTCGGCCCGGCCGCCCACCTCCTCTGCGTCAACCTTCTGCCACGCGATGACCGCGAAGATCGCCAGCATGATGCGGAACATCGTGACGGTGAGCGTCAGGTACCCGCTCAGGGCAACCTCGGCGCCGCCCATCAACTGCTGGAAGATGTCCGGCAGTTCGGCGAAGGCGTCCACCATCGCGCCCGTGAACGAGCCGTACATGAACGACGCGAGCGTCAGCCCCACCGCCCACCAGAACGATTGCGTTCTCTGCAGTCGCCACGCCAGGGTCAGCGGGCTGCGCAGCCACGTGGGCGCCGTCGCCCTGCCACGACGGGGCTGCAGGATGCCGGCCCCGACGTCGCGGCGGGCGGACAACATGAACCCGACGGCGATGAGGATCGCGGCCGTCGCCAGGAGCAGCCCGACGGGCCACCACCGGTCGTCGTGGAACACCCGCGTCTGCTGCGCCCAGGCCAGCGGCGACAGCCACGACACCCAGGTGCCGTGCTCACCCGGCCCCGCGGCCATGTCACCGACACCGCGGATCACCCACGACGCCGCCAGCACCGCCCCCGCCAGACCACTACCGGCCGACGAGAAGGCGCTGAGCTGAGAGGTCACCGTCGTCACGCCCGCGAAGACCAGGCCCAGGGCGCCGGTGGTGGCACCGAGTAGCAGCGACGACGACGGGTCGCTGTCGTACGCGATCAAGGCCCCCGCGATCAGGCCGCCGACCGCCACGTTGGCGATCAGGGCGAGCAGCACGGTGGAGGTCAGCGGCGCGTAGCGCCCGACGACGCTGGCCCGCACGATCTCGGCGCGCCCGGTCTGCTCCTCGAGCCGCGTGTGCCGCGACACCAGCAGGATGTTCATCAGCGCCGTGAACAGGAGCAGATACAGCCAGTAAACGCTGGCGAAGATGATCTGGTGGGTGAGTTCCGTCGGGGCGACGTCGACGCCGTAGCCAGGTCCGGTGAACAGCGTCAGCGACGGGTTGGCGATCAGCCCGACGATGGGCGCCAGGTCCTCGGGAGTGGCGAAGATCGTCTTGTACGCCGTCATCATGTACGGCACGAAGGCGGCGAGGCCGAGCACCCAGATGGAGAGCTTCACCCGGTCCCGGCGGGCGGCGAACCGCAGCAGCGGCCCGGTGGCGGTCAGGGTCTCGCTCATCGGGTGGCCTCGCCGTAGTGACGCAGCAGCATCTGCTCGAGTGTCGGCGGATGGGCGACGATGGACTGCAGCCCCGCGGCGCTGAGCTGCGACATGACGCTGCCGATGTGCTCGCCGTCGACCTCCATCGTGACGCGGTCGCCGTCGACTTGGGCGTGGTGCACCCCGGTCATGTGCGCCAGTCCGTTGACCGGAGCGGTCGTGATCGCCTGGATGGTGGTGCGACGCAGGTGCCGCATGCTGGCCAGCGTGCCCGTCTCGACGATGCTGCCCTCGCGGATGATCGACACCGTGTGGGCCAGCGCCTCCACCTGACCGAGGATGTGGCTGGAGAGCAGCACCGTGGCCCCGCGGGCCACGAGCCCACGGATCTCGTCCTGGAAGATCGCCTCCATCAGTGGATCGAGGCCGGAGGTGGGTTCGTCGAGGATGTAGAGGTCGGCGCGGCTCGCGAGCGCCGCCACCAGCGCGACCTTCTGCCGGTTGCCCTTCGAGTAGGTGCGGCCCTTCTTCGTGCGGTCCAGATCGAAGCGCTCGCAGAGCTCAGCGATACGCGTCGGCTCGCCGTCGCCGCGCAGCCGGGTCAGGATGTCGATCGCCTCGCCGCCCGTGAGCTGGGGCCAGAGTTCGACGTCGCCGGGGACGTAGGCGATGCGACGGTGGAGGTCGACGGCGTTGCGGATCGGGTGGCCGCCGAGCACCGTCGCGGTGCCGGAGTCGGGGCGGATCAGGCCGAGGAGGATGCGGATGGTCGTGGTCTTGCCGGCGCCGTTGGGGCCGAGGAAGCCGTGGACCTCGCCCTCGCGGACGTCGAGGCTGAGCCGGTCTAGGGCCACGGTGCGGCCGAAGGTCTTGGTGAGATCGCGGATCTCGATGGAGTTGGTCATGGTGTGCCTTGGGGTTGGGGCTGGGGGGATTGGGTTGGGGGATCGACGCCTGCGGCGTCGGCTTCGAGACTCGCCCGGGTGCTGCGCACCGGGCGCGACCTCAGCGAACGGGACGGGCGCGACCTCAGCGAACGGTGCAGGCGCGACCTCAGCGATCGGGACGGGAGATCGACGCCTGCGGCGTCGGCTTCGAGACTCGCCCGGGTGCTGCGCACCGGGCGCGACCTCAGCGAACGGTGCAGGCGCGACCTCAGCGATCGGGACGGGCGCGACCTCAGCGATCGGGCAGAGTCAGTGGTCGGACGGCGGGGGGTCGGGGTCCGTGACGCCGTCGGCGGGGACCCGACCGGAGTCGAACGCGGCCCGAATCTGGCGCAGGAACGTGTCGTCGGCGAACAGGCCGTGCGTGAACAACTCCATCGAGGCCAGCGAGTACCTCGGCAGGACCTCCGGGTCCAGGAGGTGGGTGCCCCCGAATCGGCGGGCGACCTGCTCCTCGAGCACGGTCGCGCCCAGGCTGAACGCGACGACCAGCGCAACGGTGGCCTCGAGGTCCGCGGGGGTCCGGAACAACTCCGGGCCGGCGTCGAACATGTCGAGGGTGAGCTGGCACATCGCGTCGAAGAGCCGCGCGGCGCCTTCGCCACCCTCGCTGATGGAGGCGGCGATGTAGGCGTGGAACGGCTGGAACTCCGATTGGGACTGCAGGAGGGCAGCGGTGGTGTCGCCTCCCGCGACGGCCTCGGTCTTCTTCTCCGTGAGGCGGGCCATCATCCACTCGTCGCAGGCGTTGCGGAGGCCCTCCTTGCTGCGGAAGTGATGGATGATGAGCGCGGGAGAGACCCCGGCCGCCTCGGCGATCTGGCGCACGGTGGTCGCCTTGATGCCGTGCACGCCGAACAGCCGCAGTGCGGCGTCGCGGATTCGCGCATGTGCGTGGAGGTCGTCGGCTGAACTCACGTTCAATAGTCTGAACGCCTGTTCAGCCCCAGTCAAGCAACACGGGCGGGGCCGGCCCTCATCCTCAGGCCGGTGTGCGCTCTGGTCGGTGAGGGGTCACTCCGCGTCGAGGTCGCTCTCGATGAGCGCGGCGATCTTCGCGACCGCGTCCTCGTCGTCCGACTCGACGACCACGCGGGCCCCCTGCTCGGCGCCGAGCGTCATGATCAGCAGCGACGACGCGGCGTCGACCGGCTCCTCGTCGCTGCCTTCGAGCTTCAGCGTCACCTCGACGTCGAGCTTCGCGGCGGCCTCGGCGACGATCGAGGCGGGGCGGGCGTGCAGGCCGACGGCGGACCCGACGGTGGCAATCGTGTGCGGCATGGGTGGTCTCCTTCTTCGGGGTTGGTGGGGTCGGGCGGTCACCCAGAGGTGGCCGGCGAACTGCTTGGCGGCGCGTACTGCCGCGGTACCGCCGAGGGTGTTGCCGGGCGCGGCTCCTGACCCACGGCGCTCACGCGCACGGCGTTGCTCGAGAGATCCGTCGGCGTCGGGAGGGTCGTGCCGGGGAGGCTGGCGGCGGCCGACCCGTACGCGACGGCGTCGGCCAGACACCGCGCCGGGGCGCGCCCCGCGAGGTGGGCGAGGATGAAGCCGGCGACGGAGGAGTCCCCAGCCCCGACGGTGCTGCGCACCTCGGTGGGCGGCGGGGAGGCGCGCCAGGCGCCGTCGGCGGTGATGAGGACCGCCCCGGCTCCGCCGAGGGTGACGACCACGTTGGCGACGCCGCGGGCCTGGAGCGCGGCGGCCGCCGCGACGATGTCGCTGACGTCGCCGCCCGGCTCGGGCTCGGTCACGTCGAGGCCCGTCAGCTGGGCGAGCTCGTCGGCGTTGGGTTTGAGCAGGTCGATCGGCGCGTCGGCGAGGGCCGCGACGACGGCGTCGAGGGAGTCGTCGGAGGTGTCGACGGCGATCCGGCATCCGACGGCCCGCACCCGGCGGATCAGCCGTGCGTACCAGTCGGCGGGCGCGCCGGGAGGGAGGGAGCCGGACAGGACGACCCACTCGGCGGATCGGGCGGCGTCGAGGAGTTCGGCCTCGGCGGCGGCGAGGTCGCCGTCGGACAGGCGCGGACCCGGCTCGTTCACCTTGGTGGTCGTCCCGTCGGGCTCGGTGAGGGTGGTGTTGGTGCGCGAGTGCCGGGCGACGGTGGGCGTCGAGACGGCCATGCCTACCGGGCTGGTCTCGCCGAGCAGGGCGAGGTAGGCGTCATCGCGGAACGGCAGGACGGCGTGGGCCGGCACGCCGCTCGACGCGACGACCCACGCCACGTTGACACCCTTGCCCGCGGCCTGTTCGGTGGCGGTGAGGGCGCGCTGGACCCCGCCCCGCTGGAGGGGCTCGTCGAGGGTGACGGTGCGGTCGATGCTCGGGTTCGGCGTGAAGGTCACGACCCGGGTGGTGCTCTGCGTGGTCTCGTCCATGTCCGCTTCCTCGAGGTACGTGGGTATCTCTGTGTATACATGGGTTTACGTGGGAATGCAACCCAAACACAGAATAAACCAACACAAACAGGTCAAGCGCGCTGGTGCCCTGGCGGTCTAGCACGTGGGCGGCGCCCTGGATGTCAGGTTTCGCCGGGACTACCCGGCAGAACCTGACGCAGTGTCGTCGGCCGCGGAGTCCGGTCAGGCGATGTCGACCCGCAGGCCCGCCGCGCGGAGCTCGGCCGCAGCCTCCGCGGGGAGCCCGGAGTCGGTCACCAGGGCGTCCACGTCGTCGAGGGCGGCGAAGCGCACGAGATAGTCGGCGTCGAGCTTGCTGGAATCGGCCAGCACGTAGACCTCCGACGCGCAGCGCACCATCTGCTCCTTGATCGCGGCCTCGGCGAGGTCCGGCGTCGAGAACCCGTGGGCGACAGAGAACCCGTTGGTGCCGACGAAGGCGACGTCGACGCGGAGCCCCTCCAGCACGCGCAACGTGTGCGGGCCGACGGCGGCCTGGGTGATGCCGCGCACGCTGCCGCCGAGCAGGAGCACCTCAGTTGACGGCCGTCCGGAGAGCGCGAGCGCGGAGGGGACCGAGTTGGTCACCACCAGGGAGACCCAGTCGGGCAGCAGCGGGCACAGCCGTGAGGTGGTCGTACCGGCGTCGAGGAGGACCGTGAGGCCGTCGCGCTGGGGGAGGAGGGAGATCGCCCGCTTGGCGATGGCCAGCTTTTCGTCGGCGAAGGAGGTGTCGCGGGCGCCGACCGGGCTCTCGGGGAGGCGGAGCTTGTCCACGGGGACCGCTCCGCCGTGCACGCGGCGCAGGACGCCGCGCTGGGCGAGGGAGTCGAGGTCGCGGCGGATGGTCTCGGGGGTCACGTCGTAGCGGCTGGCCAGGTCCGCGACCGACACGCGGCCCTGGCTCTGTGCGAGCGTCGCGATCTCGTACTGGCGTTCCTCGGCGTACATTCTCGTACCCCCTCCCTCGCAACCACAGACAATCCCATATACTCGGACTTGTCTTTCTGTCTGATCATCGCGGATTTCCTTGTGAATGGACCGCTCAGGTGGGATGATGCCACAGAACAAGCACCTCATTGCGGAGGAAACCCATGGAGCAATCGTTTGTGCAGGGCACGGGAGTCGTCCCAGGGCATGCTTACGCCGCCGTCGCATGGACCAGGCCTGCCCCGACCGCCCCCGACGACGGCCGCGAGATCCCCGAGGATGCGCGGGCGGCGGAGGCCGACCTGCTGGCGGCCACCGTCGAGACGGTGGCCGGGCGGATCGAGGCGCGGGCCGCCGCCGCGACGGGGGCGGCCGCCGAGGTGCTCACCGCGACCGTCGGCCTGGTCCGAGACCGCGGCTGGCGCCGGGCGGCGGGAAAGCTCATCGCTGCGGGCACGCCTGCTCCACTGGCCACGACGCGCTCCATCGAGCAGTTCTGCGCCCAGTTGGAGAAGCTCGGCGGGCTGATGGCCGAGCGCACCACGGACCTGCGCGACATCCGCAACCGCGTGGTCGCCGAGCTGCTCGGCGCCCCCGAACCAGGGGTCCCGACGCCGACCTCCCCCGTGGTGCTGTGCGCCGAGGACCTCGCCCCCGCCGACACGGCCGGCCTCGACGCCACGCTGGTGCGGGCGCTCGTCACGCGACTGGGCGGGCCCACGAGCCACACCGCGATCATCGCGCGGCAGCTGGGGATACCCTGCGTCGTCGCCGTGACCGGCCTGGAGCAGATCCCGGAGGGCGCGATGGTGCTGGTCGACGGCATGGCAGGCCTCATCGTCGTCGACCCGGACCCCGTCGAGGCCGCCGCGAAGGTCGAGCACGACTCCGCCCTGCGCGCGGAGATCCGGTCCTGGACGGGCCCGGCCGTTACGGCCGACGGGCAGCGGGTGCAGCTGCTCGCCAACGTCGCGGACGGGAAAGCCGCGGCGAAGGCGGCGGAGGGCGAGGCCGAGGGCATCGGCTTGTTCCGCACCGAGCTGTGCTTCCTGACCGCGCAGAGTGAGCCCTCCGTCGAGGAGCAGGCGCGGATCTACGGCGACGTGCTCCGGGCGTTCCCTGGGCGCAAGGTCGTCGTTCGTACCCTGGACGCCGGCTCCGACAAGCCCGTCCCGTTCGCCAACCACGAGAACGAGGAGAACCCGGCCCTCGGGGTGCGCGGCATCCGCCTCGGGGCCACGAACGACGGCGTGCTCGAGCGTCAGCTCGACGCCGTCGCGCTGGCGGCGCAGCAGCAGGGTGAGAGGGAGCCGTGGGTGATGGCGCCGATGGTCGCCACCGTCGACGAGGCCGCCGAGTTCGCCGCCGCCTGCCGGGCCCGCGGGCTGAAGCCCGGGATCATGGTCGAAGTGCCCGCGGTGGCGCTGCTGGCCGAACACTTCCTGGCCGAGGTGGAGTTCTTGTCGATCGGCACCAACGACCTCACGCAGTACACGATGGCCGCCGACCGGATGTCGAGCCACCTCGCCACCCTGACCGATCCGTGGCAGCCCGCTGTGTTGAGGCTGATCGCCATGACGGCCGACGCCGGCGTCCGGCTCGGCAAGCCCGTGGGCGTCTGCGGCGAGGCGGCGGCCGACCCGCTGCTCGCCTGCGTGCTGGTGGGCCTGGGGGTCACGTCCTTGTCGATGGCCGCGTCCGCGGTGCCCGCCGTCGGCGTGCAGCTCGGGAAGGTCACGGTCGCGCAGTGCCAGGAGGCCGCGCGACAGGTGCTGGCCGCCCCGACGGCGCGGGCCGCGAAGGAACTGGCGGCCGGCCTGCTCGAGTGAGTCCGGTCCGCCGGGCGTCACCAGCGGAGGATGGATCTGAGCAACGCGACGGGGCGGGACCGGAGGTGAGTCCGGAGCCCGCCCCGTCGTCGTGCGTGGAGCCGCGCTATTCGGAGGTGCAGGGCCCCCCGTTGACCGTGAACAGCCACGGTTCGCTCGCGCTTCCCTTGGTCGAGACGACCACCGACGGCGCGCTCGACTCGATCGTGACGTCGACACCCTGCTGGATCGCGGTGCCACGGCTCACGTTGTTGACGCGCTGGTCATCGCGCCACGCGTACTCCAGGGTCCACTCCGGGGTGGGCGAGGTCACGGTGACGGTCGCGGAGAAGGCCTTGCCCTTACCCTTGGCGTCCCACGCGACGTGGCACTCCTGGGGCTTCAGCTCCGGCGACGCGAACTCGATCAGCTCCCTGGCCTGTTCGGCGAACCACTGGCCCGTGGGCGGGTCCTGCATGCCCCGCTCCGGGTCCAGCGGACCCTCGCTGCCGCGGTAGCACTGTCCGTCGGACTCGCCCGGCACCTTGATCCACAGGAACGCGTCCACCAGCGGGATGCCGGTCGTGGTGGTGGGGCGGGCGCCGGCGCCGCGGTCCGGCGGGTTGCACCAGTCCTCGTGGGTGGTGCCGTATCTGCCCTCGTGATCCCACGGCCCGATGCCGTTGCGGCTGGTGTCGATGACGAAGTGGGTTGACGGCTCCAGTCCGCCCAGGATCGAGGCGTAGCGCGAGTCGATGCCCGACGTGTTCAGAGCGGGGTTCGGGTTGTCGGCCGACCACTCGCCGTAGTTGGACATGCCGACGCCCTGCCAGTCAGTTGCCGGTCCGCCGTTCCAGTACTGGTTGCCGCAGGTGCCGAAGTCGCCGGGCGCCACTTCGGTCGCGTAGGCGATGCACGAGGAGATCCAGGTGCCGTAGGCCACCTGGTTGGCGGTGAACTGGTAGTTCGAGACGTTGAGGAAGAAGCCCGTGGCGTCCTGGACTCCCGCCTTGACGAGGCGGTCCGAGACCTCGCCGACGTTCAGCCACGCCGACGACGTCCCGTCGAGGTAGACGTCGGTGCCCTCGAGCGCCTCGAAGGCGTCGACGGCGTAGTTGAGCTGCTCGAAGCGGTCGGGGGTCGCCGTCGCGGGGTCGACCTCGGCCGGCTGGCACCACTCGACCGAGCCGTCGAGCGTCTCGTAGTGGGGGATCACGCCCAGTCCGTCCGGCTCGAGCAGCACCGTGGCGGGACGATCGCCGATTCCGGCGGCGAAGCCGTCGATCCAGGCGGTGTAGGCCGCGGTGTCCAGCGCACCGCCCGACGAGTACTGGGCGCAATCGCGGAAGGGCAGGTTGTACGCGACCAGCACCGGCATCTCGCCACGGGCCTCGGCGGCGCTGACCACCTCGTCGACCGCCGCTCGGACCTCCTCCGGGGTTCCGTTGGTGAACCAGTCGGCCGAGGGGATGCTGCCGAGCAGCTGGGCGTCGGCCCGCGCCTGGCCGCTCAGCGTCTGGGCGGCTTCCAGCGTGGTGCTGTAGGGGTTGCGGTACAGATCGGAGCCGGCGAGGCCGTCTTCAGGGCCGGAGGCCTGTGCCGGTGTGCCAGCAGGGTCGCGGCCACCCCGGTGAGGGCGATCGCCCGCCAGCGGGAAGAGGATGGAACGGGCGACATATGACTCCCTACGTCGTCGTTGACCTCCGCGCGTCGGCGCGCGGATCGAGCGAAACCTGAGAGCGCTCTCACGTCTCGCTTACTAGGGATCTTTCCGCGAGAGCGCTCTCGCGTCAAGGTGTTTCGGAACGTGGCCCGGTTCCTCGTGGACGCGTCGATCCGGGTCGCACGCGAACGGCGCTGCAGGGCTGTGCGCCTGGACACCTACGTCGAGAATCTTCCCGCGCGAAGGCTCTACGCACGGTACGGCTTCACCGACCTGGGTTGCCACACGGTGCGCTACGACGGCACTGAGCTGGACCAGTTCCACCTGTTCGAGTACGTCCTCTAGAGCCGCCTGGCCGCCTGTCTCGATCACCTACTCGTTCCCTGAGGAGTGTCGCCCGCGCAGAGGCGCGGTGTGGTCTCGAAAGGGTGGTCGTGTGAGGATCGGTGCGGGCAGCTCTCGGTCCCTGAGGAGCGTCGTCCGCGTAGCGGCGCGGCGCGTCTCGAAGGGTCGTGGCGTGAGGTTCTGTGCGAGCTGCGGGGTGCGCGACGACCCTTCGAGACCTCCCACCGATGACCCCAGGGGTCGATTCCCCGCTCCCAGCGGCTAGTCCTCGATGACGTCGAGGCCCTGCTCACGGAGCTGCGCGAGGTGGTCCAGCATCCCGTTCAGCACCGCCGGCTCGTGACCCTCCCATTCCTTCACCTCCGCGACGACGCGCAGTGGGTGCCGGGTCCGGTACGACTGCGTGGGGTTGCCGGGGAACCTCTTGTTGGTCACGTTGGGATCGTCCTCGAACGGACCCGTGGGCTCGACGACGTACACGTGACCGCGCTCGGCGCTGCCGGCCAGCGCAGTGGCCAGCTCCGCGCCCCACACTGCTGTCTCCACCAGCGCCGAGAAGTAGATGTTGTTCGACGCCCGCCCCGCGTGGAAGTTCGAGCCGTAGCCGGGAACGAGCTCGGTGCCGGCCTCCACCGCCGACTTCGTGCCGTGGTAGAACGGCCCCTCGACGTGGGAACAGCTCTCGAAGGTGACCGGCGTGTGGGCGCCCGGGTCCTCGCCTGATGTCATCTCTGTCCTCGTTGTTGGATACCCAGGAGTCTGCCATCGGGTGGATCGAATGGCGCGTTGGCTGGTTCGTTGTCTCGGCATCGCCACCGGGTGACGCACCGCGACAGTGTCTTGGGGATAGCGTTGCCGGATGGCCGCGACCCTTCGTCCCTACCGCGACACCGACGCCGAGCCAACCTGGCAGGTCTTCCACGCGGCGGTGCGCGTGACGGCCGCGGCGGACTACACGCCCGAGCAAGTGGAGGCCTGGTCACCCGACGAGGTGGACCTCGAGGCCTGGGGTCGCCGGCGTGCGGCAGCTTGGACAGTGGTCGCGGTTCAGGGGGAGCGCGTGGTGGGGTTCAGCGACCTCACCGACGACGGGGTGCTGGACATGCTGTTCGTGCACCCGGACGTCGGCGGGCAGGGAGTGGCGAGGCTGCTCGTCGGGGCGGTGCTGGAGGAGGCCCGACGGTGGGGTGTGTCCCGCGTGGTGACCCACGCCAGCCGTACGGCGAGGCCGGCGTTCGAGCGGCTCGGCTTCGTCGTCGACCGCGAGAATGTGGAGAACTGGACGAGGGGAGTTCGGGTTCCGAACTACGACATGCACCTCGATCTCCCAGCGCAAGTGAGCTGACAAGCCGAGCCGGCCCGGATTGGTCGGCGAGAGCTGCAATGCTGGGGCGGTGAGCAGCAGCGACGTGCCAGAGGGCTTCTACGACGCGCTGATCACCCGGGCCCTTCGCCGCGACATCGATCTCTCCGCGCTCCGCGCCAGCACCGAGTCCATCGAACCGGCGGAGCTGCCGGAGATCTTCGCCCAGCACATTCGGCGCGTCGCCAAGGGTGCGTTCGCGTCCTTGGGTGAGCGGGCGGGCCGCGAAGCGCTTGAGCAGGTGCTCGCGGGCCTGGGCGCTGAGGACGAGCGAGTCGACGGTGAGCCGACCCGGCTCTTGTCTCTCCTTGCGCCTGCCGCGCCGGGCCGCCCCGCCCGCTACCTCGGCGCACCCGAAACCCCACTGTCTCAGCCGGCCCTCCTCACCAACGCGCGCGGCGAGCCGACCATGGGCAGCGAGATCGCCTCTGAGCTCGGGTCGGCTGACCGGGTCGAGCTGCTGTGTGCGTTCATCAAGTGGTACGGCATCCGTACGCTGGAGAAGCAGCTGAGCAGTCTCCGCGAGCGAGGGATTCCTTTCAGGGTGATCACCTCCACCTACTTGGGCTCCACCGAGCGAGCCGCGCTGGACCGGCTCATCGAGCAGTTCGGGGCCGAGGTTCGGGTCAGCTACGAGACCTCCCGCACCAGGCTGCACGCCAAGGCCTGGCGCTTCTACCGCAACACCGGCTTCGACACCGCCTACGTAGGGTCCTCCAATCTCACCAGCACGGCGATGCTGGACGGCGTCGAGTGGAACGTGCGGCTGACTACCGCGTCCACCCCCGACCTCCTGCGCAAGTTCACCGCCACCTTCGAGAGCTACTGGAACGACCCGGCCTTCGAGCCCTACACCCCCGCCGACGGCGAACGGCTCGAGCACGCACTTGCGTCGGCGTCGGGAAGGTCCAGCCAGACCGCCGCACTGGCCGTCTCAGGACTCGAGGTCCGTCCGTGGCCCCACCAGGAGCGGATCCTGGAGGCGCTGGAGGTCGAGCGAGAGGTGCACGACCGCCATCACAACCTCGTCATCGCGGCCACCGGCACCGGAAAGACCGTGGTGGCCGCGCTGGACTATCAGCGGCTCGCTGCCGCCCGCGAAGCTCGGCCCACTCTGCTCTTCGTGGCGCACCGTCGGGAGATTCTCGAACAGAGCCTGCGCACCTATCGCGAGGTGCTGGCCGACGGCGGGTTCGGTGAGCTCCTCGTCGCCGGGTACCGGCCCACCCACTGGAAGCACGTCTTCGCGTCCGTCCAGTCCTTGAGCGCTGAGTCCCTGGCGCAGATGGACCCAGCCGGGTTCGACGTGGTGGTCATCGACGAGTTCCATCACGCCGAAGCCTCCAGCTACCGCCGCCTCCTCGACCACTTCAGGCCGCACGAGCTGCTCGGCCTCACGGCGACCCCAGAGCGCGCCGACGGCGTCGACGTTCGGAGCTTCTTCGACAACCGTGCTGCCTACGAGCTCCGGTTGTGGGACGCGCTCAGCGCGGATCTGCTCAGCCCCTTCCACTACTTCGGGATCGCTGACACGACGGATCTCAGCGCCGTCGACTTCCGCCGCGGCCGCTACGACATCGGCCAACTCTCGGGCATCTTCACGGGCAACGACGCCCGCGCTCGCGTCGTGGTGAACGAACTGCGGCGCAAGCTCGCCGATCCGGGAGCCATGCGGGCGCTGGGATTCTGTGTCGATGTCGCCCATGCCCGGTACATGGCCGAGGTGTTCAACTCCGTCGGCCTCCCGGCGATGGCCGTCCACGGAGGCACCCCTGCTGCGGAGCGGGCGGCCGCGGTGTCGCGGCTGACCCGGCGCGAGCTCGTGGTGCTGTTCACGGCGGACCTCTACAACGAAGGTGTCGACATCCCGGACGTGGACACCGTCTTGTTCCTGCGCCCCACCGAGAGCGCCACCGTCTTCTTGCAGCAGCTTGGCCGCGGCCTCCGGCGCACGCCCGACAAACCGGTGCTGACCGTGCTCGACTTCGTCGGGCACCACCGCAAGGACTTCAACCTGGCCCAGCGGTACCGCGCCATCATCGGCGGCTCGCGCCGCGAGCTGCAGGCCCAGGTGGAGCGGGGGTTCCCCTATCTTCCTGCTGGATCGCAGATCGTGCTCGACGACGTGACGCAGGCCCAGGTGCTGAGCAACATCAAGGCCCAAATCGCCACCAGGTGGAAGCACTTCCTGACCGAGATGCGCGCCGTCGGCGACGTGGACCTCTCAACCTTCCTCGCCGAGAGTGGCGCCGAACTCAGCGACCTCCTCGGCAAGGGTTCCTTCACACGCCTTCGCAGGGAGGCCGGACTGCCCACCTTGGCTGGCGGCCCCTGGGAGCAGGAGCTGCTCAAGCGGCTCAAGGCTCTGGCCCACGTCGACGACCGCAGCAGACACGATGCCTACCGTCGGCTCCTCTCCGACAACGCGCCCAGCTATGACTCGCTCTCGACTGCCGACCGGCGCTGGACTGACATGCTCTTCTTCACACTGTGGCCCGACGGGGGCGGCTTCTCGAGCATGGCGGCCGGCATCGAGGCGCTCAGGGAGGAGCCGGCCTTCCGCGAGGAGGCACGGCAGGTGCTCGGATGGGCGCTCGACCGTGCCCAGCACGTCGCGCGGCCCCTCGTCGGGCGGCTGCGGGATACGCCCTTGAGGTCGCACGCGCACTACTCACGGGAAGAGTTGATGGCGGCCCTGGGGCACGCGGCGCTTGCCCGAACCCCGCGTCACATGCGCGAGGGAGTGTTCTACAACCGTGAGCTCAACGTCGACACGTTGCTGGTGACGCTGGTGAAGTCGGAGGCCCATTTCTCGCCGACGACCATGTACCGGGACTACGCGATCAACGCCTCGCTGTTTCACTGGGAGTCGCAGTCCGGCACCTCGGTGGCGTCACCGACCGGGCAGCGTTACCTGACTCAGCGGACGAACGGCTCCGAGGTCCTTCTGTACGTGCGCGGGAGCAAGGTGTGGGAGTTCGGGGGAGGTGCTCCGTACCTGCTGCTGGGCGATGCCGACTTCGTCGAGCATCGGGGAGAGCGGCCCATCGCCGTCACTTGGAAGCTGAGGCGAGAGATGCCACCGCAGGTGCTGCAGGAGTCGCGGGCGGTGAGTTGAGCAGCCACCGGCCGGGCGTCCGGTGCCCACTGAGTGAGAATCCGGGGAGTTGGGTCCCTATGCGGGCCATCTGCCCGGAATCTCACTCGGAGGGAATGCTGAGGGCCCGCCGAGTCGTCGACGGGCCCCCAACAGATCGGGGCTTAGATCAGTCGGCCAGTTCGAAGCCGGCGGCGTCGCGGTGCCACTGCTCGCCGTACTTGGAGACCAGGATCAGGATGCCCTCAACCAGACCCCAGATCGCGGAGACCCAGGAGAGGAAGCCGACAGACAGCACCGTGATGAGGAGCTGAGCCAGAGCCTTCTTGGTGAAGCCGAGGTAGAAGTTGTGGATGCCCAGGCCGCCGAGCAGGATGCCGAGGATGCCGGCGACGATCTTGGACTTCTGACCCACCTGACCGCCGGGGGCGTACTGCGGCTGGCCCTGGTACGGCGCGCCGTAGGGCTGCTGGCCCTGGTACGGCGCGCCGTACGGCTGCTGGCCTTGGTACGGGGCTCCGTACGGCTGCTGGCCGAACTGCGGCTGGGAGGTGGGCTGGTCGTACTGCGGCTGATCGCCGGAGGGCTGGCCGTAGGGCTGCTGCGGATCCTGGGGGTACTGCGTCATGGAACGATCCTTCGTCGGTGCGGCTGGCGCGCGGGGCGTCGGGCACAAGGTAGCGCAGGCGTCGGTCATCCGGGTGGGGGAGATCGACGCCTGCGGCGTCGGCTTCGAGACTCGCCCGGGTGCTGCGCACCGGGCGCGACCTCAGCGAGCGGGAAGGCGTCGGCTTCGAGACTCGCCCGGGTGCTGCGCACCGGGGCGCGACCTCAGCGAACGGTTCTGGCGCGACCTCAGCGAACGGTGCAGGCGCGCCCTCAGCGAGCGGTGCAGGCGCGACCTCAGCGAACGGTGCGCAGCCAGGCGTCACCAGCGGTCGTGGACGTACTCGCGGATGTAGTCGTCGTATATCCGCTCGCAGGCGGCCAACTGGTCATCCGTCAGCGACGGCAGCGACCCCGCCGCCGCGTTCGCCGCCGCCTGCTCCGGTCGGCTCGCGCCGGGGATGACGACGGAGACGCCGGGCTGGTCGATGATCCACCGCAGCGCGAACTGCGCGGGAGTCACACCCTCGGGCACGATCGACGCGAACTCCCGCGCCGCCTGCACCCCCACGCCGTAGGGAACGCCGCTGAAGGTCTCGCCCTGGTCGAACGCCTCACCGTGCCGGTTGTACGTGCGATGGTCCTCCGGCGCGAAGGTCGTGTCCTCGGTGAACTTCCCCGTCAGGAGGCCGCTCGCCAGCGGAACCCGGGCGATGATCCCGACGCCGGCCGCGGCGGCTGCGGGCAGCACCTGCTCGAGCGGCTTGCGGCGGAAGACGTTGAGGATGATCTGGATGCTCGCCACGCCCGGCCGTTCCAACGCCGTGAGGGCCTCGTCGACCGTCTCCACCGAGACCCCGTAGGCGCGGAGCCAGCCCTCCTCGACCATCTCGTCGAGCGCGTCGTAGACGGCGCCGTCGGAGTAGACAGGCGTGGGCGGGCAGTGAAGCTGGGTCAGGTCGATGGTGTCGACGCCCAGCAGCCGCCGCGACCGCTCCGTCCAGGCGCGCAGGTTCTCGCGCGTGAACTGCTCCGGGGTGTGCGGGGCGGCGCGCCGGCCGAGCTTGGTGGCCACCATGATGTCGTCGGAGCCGCGTTCCTTGAGGAATCGGCCGACCAGTTCCTCGCTGTGCCCGTCGCCGTAGACGTCGGCGGTGTCGAAGAAGGTCACGCCGGCGTCCGCGGCGGCGTGCAGCACGCCCATCGAGGCGTTGTCGCTCACGTCGCCCCAGTCGCCGCCGAACTGCCAGCAGCCCTGACCCACCACGCCGACCTCACGGCCGGTCCTGCCCAATGTTGACTTGTGCATGCCTCCACCTTGGCACAGCCCGCCGACGGTGGTGTCGCGGGTCACGCTTCGTCGGGCTCCCACCGCAGCAGGTCACCGGGCTGGCAGTCGAGGGCCTCGCACAGCGCCTCCAGCGTGGTGAACCGCACCGCCTTCGCGCGCCCGTTCTTCAGCACCGCCAGGTTCGCCGGCGTGATGCCGATCTGCTCCGCCAGCGACCCGACGGACATCCGGCGCTTCGCCAGCAGCACGTCGATGTCCACGACGATGGCCACTCAGATCACCTCGTCCAGCTCGGAGCGGAACGCGACCGCCTGCGCCAGCAGCTGCCGCATCACGTAGACCACGAGCGCCACGCCCGCGATGACCAGCGACGCCCCGCAGATCATCCCGACGAGGCCTGGCGCGATCTCGTCGCCCGGCGTGGTGCGGTTCGCGTAGGCGCCCACGACGGCGAGTCCGAACGTGAGCACCGACGCCGTCGCGATGGCGCCGATGATGGTGTCGACGTAGCGGAACGACGACGGTGCGAACACCGTGCCGCGGCGGACGCGCGTGAGGAGCTTCCAGATGCACACCGCGGTGACCTGGAGCGTCCCGACGCCGAGCACGACGATGGCGAGGATGGGGATCGTGATGTCAGGCCGGCCCCCGTCCATGTCGAGCCACAGCAGCGGTGCGATCACGACTTGAACCGCGAGGGATCCGAGCAGCGCGATCGCGATGATCACGCGCAGCACGGTGATGGAGGCCTTGCCCATGTCCCGACTCCTGTCTATCGAGGAACGAGAGCAATCTATCGCAAAACGATAGACAAGGGAAGTGGGGTACCGGTGGGCTGGGTTGCTCGCGCTTCTTAGGCTTCGAGGCCGCTACGCGGCACCTCAGCCAGCGGGGAAGGCCGCTGCGCGGCACCTCAGCCGACCGCCGCTGGTTGAGGTGTGAGGAGCGCCAGCGACGAGCCTCGAAACCTCGGAGTGCCTTGATCGTCAGCGTGAGCCTTCTAGGCTTCGAGGACGCTGCGCCGGGCCTCAGCCAGCGGTGGACGCGTGGGCGCCGGCCCCGGCCGGCTCGGCCGCCGACCCGGCCATGTGGCGGGCCGCCCGGAGTCCGAAGACCGCCGCCGGGCCGATCGTCGACCCCGGCCCGGGGTACGTGCGGCCCATCACCGAGGCCGAGTTGTTGCCGGCCGCATACAGGCCCTCGATCACCGACCCGTCCTCCCGCAACGCGCGCGCGTGCTCGTCGGTCAGCACCCCGCCCTTCGTGCCGAGGTCGCCGATCACCACCCGGTAGGCCGTGAACGGCCCCTTCTCCAGCGGGCCCAGGTTCGGGTTCGGCACCACCGACGGGTCGCCGTAGTAGCGGTCGTAGGCCGACTTGCCGCGGCCGAAGTCGTCGTCGATCCCCGCCCGCGCGAACGCGTTGAACCGGTCGACGGTGGCCCGCAGCCGCGCGGGCTCCATCCGCAGCTCCAGCGCCAACTCCTCGATCGTCCCCCTCTTCGCCATCGACCCCTCCGCCGCCAGCTTCTTGTTGGTGCGGGGGTCCATCGCGTAGGTGCGCATGTAGCGACGGGCGTGCCGGGCCTCGCCGATGATCCAGTAGGAACCGTCCTTGTCGTGCTCGAGCATGTGGTGCCCGAGGTCGACGTAGGACTCGGCCTCGTTGGCGAACCGGTCCCCGCGGGAGTCGACCATGATCGAGTACGGCAGCGCCCGCTCGCCTACGATGAACGACGGCGCGCCGCCGTCGGCCCCGGCGACGGACGCGCCCCACCAGGCGTCGTCCATGAGTTCCAGCGCCGCCCCTACGCGCTGCGCGAGGCCGATCGGGCCGCCGAGGTTGCCCGGGTTGCCGGAGCTGTCGCCCTTGATCCCGTGGTAGCGCATCCGGAGTTCAGCGTTGTGGTCGAAGCCGCCGCCGGCGAGCATCACGCCGCGCCGCGCCCCGATCGTCTGGGGCCGGCCGTCGCGGGTGACGCGGACGCCGACGACGCGGTCGCCGTCGAGGATGAGGTCCTCGACGGGGGAGCTCAGCCACAGCTTCGCGCCGCCCCGCTGCACTGTCGCGGTGAACATGGCCGTCGCGAAGGCCGCGCCGATCCCCACGCCACGCTGCCCGGTGGCGAGGAATCTCAGCAGCCGGAACACCAGCCCAGTCCCGCGCTTGAACCCGCCCCAGGTGGACCAGGCGCGCTGGATGAGCCACACGTCGTCGGTCATGATGGGCAGCGGGGCCGTGAGGCGCAGGGTGTCGTACCACTCGCCCAGCACCTTGGAATCCAACGGCTTCACCTCGACGGCCCGCCCGATGCGGCCGCCCGGCAGCTCCGGGTAGTAGTCCGGATACTCGCCCGCCCGGACGAACTCCACGCCGAACCGCTCGGCGGTGGTCACGAAGTCGGCGACCGAGTCGACGAACGCCTCCTTGCGCGCCCTGGACGTCGCGCGGCCGACGTCGCCGATACAGGCCTCCATGTAGGCGAGCGCGGACTCGCGCGAGTCGGCCACGCGCTCCCGCTGCATCAGGGGGTTGTTGGGGAGCCAGAGTCCGCCGCCGGACATGGCGGTGCTGCCGCCCCACTTGTCGGTGCTCTCCAGCATGAGCACGTCGAGCTTGGCGTCGACGGCGCCCAGGGCCGTGGCCATCGCGGCCCCGCCGGAGCCGACGACGACGATGTCGACGGTGTGGTCGAAGGTCTCGGACATGGTTTCCTCCTCAACAAACCGGACAGCAATGTCCGGATCTATGCTGACCAGCATGCCTCCTCATCTGCGCCGGATCAATAGGGGACCGGCCGCCGCCGCCGACAACCGGAGGGCTGTCCTCGCCGCGGCGCGCGAGTTGTTCGCCGAACGTGGCTACCACGTCCCCCTGCAGGCGATCGCGCGGCGGGCCGGTGTGGGGCAGGGCGTGCTGTACCGCCACTTCCACAGCCGGATCGACCTGGCGCTCGCCGTCTTCGAGGACAACCTGATGCGGTTGGAGGCCGCGGCACGGGTCGTCGAGCCGGGGTCGTTCGAGCGGCTCTGGCGCCTGCTGTCCGACGAGGTGGTCGGCTCGGTCGCGTTCGTCGAGATGGCGGTGGAGGCGCGGCGGGAGCTACCCGACTACGGCGGGGCCGAGCGGGTGCTGGCCGCGTTCGCGCCCCACGTCGCGTTCGCCGTCGCGGCGGGGGAGGTGCGGGAGGACCTTGAGGCGGCCGATGTCCTCACCGCCGTGCGGATGGTCTACGGCCTGGTGGTGACCAGTTCGGGTGGCGGCACGCTGCCCGAGACGATCGGCGCGGCGTCGCGGGCGTGGTTCGGTCTGGCGCCGAACGCCGGATGAGCGACACAATTCTTCCTAGAGAGCTTCTTGCGTGCATATGCACAGATGAGGCTCCCTAGGAAGAAATGTGCAGGTGACTCCCCGTCACCGCACCCCGGAGAGGCGGCAGACATGCCCGGCATCAAGCACAACATCGCTCTCGTGGCCCACGACAACAAGAAGGCCGAGCTCCTCAGCTGGGCCAACTTCAACCGGGGCACCCTGAGCCATCACACCCTGTTCGCCACGGGGACCACCGGCACGATGCTCGAGTACGAGCTCGGCCTCCCCGTGACCCGGCTCCTGTCGGGCCCCGTCGGCGGCGATCAGCAGATCGGCGCCATGATCGCCGAGGGCCGGATCGACATGCTCATCTTCTTCTGGGACCCGCTCGAGCCGCAGCCCCACGACCCCGACGTCAAGGCGCTGCTGCGCATCGGCGCCGTCTGGAACGTGCCGATGGCGTGCAATACCGCGACCGCGGACCTGCTCATCTCCTCGCCGCTGCTCGACGAGCCGTGGGCCAACCGCCCGGACATCTCGCCGCGCGCCTGGGAGCCGGACGCCGACGACGAGGACGACTGACACCGCCCGCCTTCACCGCCGCGGATAGCGGCGGCGGCCAAGGTTGCGGCCGTGTGGAAAGCTGGGCGCGTGATGCCCCTCGAACTGCCGTTCCCGAACATCAACCCGGTGGCGATCAACCTCTTCGGGTTGAAGATCCACTGGTACGCGATCATGTACCTGCTCGCGTTCGGCCTCGCCTACCTGCTGATGCGTCGACGGCTGCACCACGAGCCGTACCGCTCCATCACGAAGCCCGAGCCGTGGGGCGCGACCGACATCGAGGACATCCTGCTCAACTCCATCGTCGGTGTCCTGGTGGGCGGCCGGCTGGGCTACACGTTGTTCTACAACCCGGGCTTCTACCTGGCGAACCCGCTGGAGATCGTGAAGATCTGGGACGGCGGGATGAGCTTCCACGGAGGCGCGATCGGCGTCGTGCTCGGGCTGGCGTGGTTCGGGTGGCGGAAGGGTCGCCCCTTCCTGCAGGTGGCGGACTTCCTGGTGCCCGCGGTCCCGATCGGCCTGGCCGCCGGGCGCTTCGGCAACTTCATCAACGGTGAGCTCTGGGGGCGCGAGGCCTCGGCGGATCTGCCCTGGGCGATGCGGTTCCCCACCGGCGGCGACGTCCTGCGCCACCCGTCGCAGCTCTACCAGATGCTCCTGGAGGGCCTGCTGCTCTTCGTCCTCCTGTGGTGGTACGCCCGCAAGCCGCGGTACCGCGGCCAGATCGCCGGTGCATTCCTGGCCGGCTACGGGTTGTTCCGGTTCGTCGCGGAGTTCTGGCGCGAGCCCGACGCGCACCTCGGTTTCCTGTCGCTGGGGCTCAGCATGGGGCAGTGGCTGTCGCTGCCGATGATCGTCGCCGGTGTGGTGCTGTGGTCGTGGGCGAGGACGCGCGCGGTGTCCGACGTCGAGGCCGAGCCCGTCGTCGACGCTACGAGCTGAGCGCTACCCAGAGGGCCCCACAGTTTTCCACAGGTGGTGTGGACAACCCCGTCGTTCCCGCGTCACGCGTCCACATCCGGGTGTGGACAACTGTGTGGGGGGCTGTGGAAGCGGCGCTCAGGCGGCGCCGCGCGTGAGGAACGAGTCGGGGTCCTTGACCACGGGGCCGAGGGCGATGAGCCCGGCACCGATCGCCGGCCGTAGCTGGAGCGCCGGGAGCGCGCCGACGTCGATGTGCGCCTTGCGCCCCCACACGACGCGGCCCATGAGCTGGCGCGTCAACGGCTCCCTCAGCCACGGCTCGAGCTCGGCGAAGTAGCAGCACAGCCGGATGGTCGAGACGTCCCAGACGTTCATGGCGGCACCGAGCCCGATGCCGAGCGCGCCGACGGTCCGGCGAAGCACCGACTCGGCCCGCTCGTCGCCGTTGGTCAATGCCCGGCGGTAGGCCTCCAGCGACGGTTGGCGCGAGGCCGACAGCACCGCCGGGAGGCTGACGATCGTCTCCATGCAGCCGATCGACCCGCACCGGCACGGGACACCGCGGGGGTCGACGCAGATGTGCCCGAGTTCGCCGGACCATCCGTGCTCCCCGAGCACCAGCGTCCCGTCCCGGCACAGCGCACCCCCGATGCCGACGTCCCCGCACAGCAGCAGGAACGACGAGTCGGGGTCCGAGCGCATCACGGTCACGGCCGCGCACGTGGCATCGTTGGCCGCCGCCAGCGGGACCCGGCGACCCTCGTGCGTCAGCGCCCAGTGGGCCCCGAGGGACTCGCCGTCCCAGCCGAGGTTGGGGGCGCGCACCACCCGGCCGCTGCGCAGGTCCAGCAGACCAGGGATGGCGGCGAACGCACCGATCAGGTGCCCGCCCTCGGGCAGTGAGCCCAGCACCTGGCCGGAGAGTCGTTGCAGCTCCTCGACGGAGGCGGCCAGCCCGAGCTTGGGGACATCGGTCTTGGTCTCAGCGGTGGCCTCGACGGTGCCGTCGAGATCGACGAGCACGGCGGCCAACCGGCCGACCCCGACCTGCAGGCCGAGGCCCAGCGCGGTACCCCGGCGTAGCGACAGTGGGACGGCGGCCGGCCGCGACCCGTGCCGGACGCGGTGCCCTCAGCGACGAGGCCGCCGTCGATCAGGTCGTCGACGAGCCGTGACACCGTCGAGCGCGTCATCCCGAGCTGGTGGGCGATGTCGGCGCGCGAGATGCGCCCACTGTGGTCGGCGACCTTCCGCATGACCAACGCGAGGTTCGACGACCTCATCACGGCCTGTGTCATCCCGGACACGGGGCCCTGCATCTCTGACATGGTGCCTCCTCGACCGCGCTGCGAACGCCGCGCGGGAGCCCCCCACTGCCCAGTCTCCTGCATATCGGGGGCGTGTGGAAGGGTTGTTCAGGAAAGGTCTTCGACGGCGTCCGCGTAGTCAGCGGCCAGCCGGGTGAGGTCGGCCCGGCAGCGGCTGATGACGCAGTGGTCGCCGTCGACGGGGATGCCCTCGCGCTGCCACTGCTTCCGGGCCAGCGGGACGAGCGGCTCGGGGAGCCGCCCGGCGGCGCTCGTGACCCGCCACCATGCCACCTCGCCGCCCCACTCGCCCATGATGGCGCCGACGCGGCGGGGTGACGTCTCCACGAGGGCGGCGATGTCGCCGTAGCTCACGACGTGGCCGTGGGGGACCTGCTCGACGGCCCGCAGCACGCGCTCGATGACCTCGAGCGGGTCAGTCATCGGCCACGTCGAGCAGCGCCGGGAGCTCATCGTCGAGTCTGCCCCGGACCACGTGATGAGCGACGTCGTCGTAGGCCGTCGGCGCGTCGTTGACGATGACGCCGAACGCACCGTGCTCGACGGCGAGCGGGGACAGCCCGGCGACGGGATAGACGCCGAGGGTGGTGCCGACGGCGACGATCGCGTCGCAGTCCTCGGCGGCCGCCACCGCCGCGCCGAGGACGTCGGCGTCGAGGACCTCTTCGAACAGGATGACGGTCGCGCGGGTGATCCCGCCGCAGACTGGGCACCGCGGGTCCTCGTCGCCCGCCGCGACCCGCTCGAGCATCTCGGCCATCGGCCCCGTGCGGCCGCACATCTCGCACCGCCAGGTGCGGGCTGAGCCGTGGATCTCGTGGACCAGCTCGGGGCTGCTGCCCGCCACCTGGTGCAGGCCGTCGGTGTTCTGCGTGACGATCGCGCGGAGCCGGCCGGCCCTCTCCAGCGCGGCGATCGCCCGATGGGCGCGCGTCGGCTGCGCGGCCCACATCGCCGGGTCCGCCCGGCGACGCCAGGCCGCCTTGCGGACGTCGTCGTCGCGTAGGTACCAGGAGAGCGTGGACACGAGCTCGGCGTAGGGGTCGCGGGTCCAGAGCCCCTCGGGGCCGCGGAAGTCCGGGATGCCCGCGGCGGTGGACAGGCCGGCGCCGCTGAGGATGAGGATGCGGCGGGCCTCGTCGAGGCTCTGGATCGCGGCCACTCGTGTCACCCTCTCGTCACCAGGCGTACGCCTCCGGCGCGGCGCCGCCGGGGCCGGGGAAGATCTCGTCGAGCCGCTTGAGGGCGGACTCGTCGAGCTCGATCTCCAAGGCGTGCAGGGCGCTGTCGAGCTGCTCCATGGTGCGCGGGCCGATGATGGGGCCGGTCACGCCGTCCTGGTGCAGCAGCCACGCGAGGGCCACGTCGCCGGGCGCCTCGCCGAGGTCGCGGCAGAACGACTCCCATGCCTCGAGCTGCGCGCGGTTCTCCTCGACGCGCTTGAGCATGCCGGCGTCCGCGCGGCGGCCCGACTCGATCTTCTGCAGCACCCCGCCCAGCAGGCCGCCACCGAGCGGCGACCACGGGATCACACCGAGCCCGTAATGCCGGGCGGCGGGCAGCACCTCGAGCTCGACGGTGCGCGCGCCCAGGTGGTAGAGCGACTGCTCGCTGACCAGTCCCAGGGAGTGGCGCGCCTTCGCGGCTTCGTTCGCGGCGGCGATGTGCCAGCCCGCGAAGTTCGACGACCCGACGTAGACGATGTCGCCGGCCGCGACCAGGCGATCCATCGACTGCCACACCTCGTCCCAGGAGGTGGCGCGGTCGACGTGGTGCATCTGGTAGAGGTCGATGCGGTCGGTCTGCAGCCGCTCCAGCGACGCGATGGCGGAGCGCCGGACGTTGACGGCCGATAGCTTCGAGTAGTTCGGCTTGTCCTCCTCCAGGGTCGAGCCGTAGCACTTGGTGGCCAGGACCACTTCGTCGCGGCGACCCGACTTCGCGAACCAGCGTCCGATGATCTCCTCGGTCCGGCCGCGGTGTCCTTGTCCGCCGTAGCCGTTGGCGGTGTCGAAGAAGTTGATGCCCGCGTCGAGGGCGCGGTCCATGATGGCGTGCGCGTCCTCCTCCGAGGTGTGCGGGCCGAAGTTCATGGTGCCGAGGACGAGGCGCGAGACGAGCAGGCCGGAGCGGCCGAGGTGCGTGTACTGCATGGTGACAGATGCCTTCCAGACGATCGGTTCCACCCTAGTCAGGGCATGCGACCGAGGGGTGGGGTTCGCGTGATCGGCCGGGACGCCGGGTTAGGGAAGCCTCAGCTCATTAACGCACCCCGCGCCGCGGCATTAGGTGAGGCGGTGTTAGCGTAATTTCCATGAGTCTGGTGGAACGGTTCGTGAGCCGACGGTGCGCCACCGCGCAGGCGTTGGCCGACGGCACCACGCGGTCCCTAGACACGCTCCCCGTCGGCGTGGCCGCGACCATCGCCGCGTTCGACGCCGACGACGCCGTCGCCCGCCGCCTGTTCGACCTCGGCTTCATGCCGGGCGAGCCCGTCGTCCCGCTGCGCCGCGCCCCGCTCGGCGACCCGCTCATGTTCCGGGTCGGCGGTATCGAGATCGTGCTGCGCCGGGCCGAGGCGCGCCGGATCCTCGTCGCCGCATGAACCACGCGCACCACCACGGCGGCGGCGCCCCCGTCGCCGCGCCCACCGGTGCGCCGCGCATAGCGCTCGTCGGCAGCCCCAACGCGGGCAAGACCACCCTCTTCAACGGCCTCACCGGGCTGCGCGCGAAGACCGGCAACTACCCCGGCGTCACGGTGTCGCGGTACGAGGGTCGCGTCGACACCGACTCCGGCCCCATCGTCGTCGAGGACCTCCCCGGCACCTACTCGCTAGACCCGATCAGCCCCGACGAGGAGATCGTCGCGCAGGTGCTCGACGAGGCCGCCGAGCTCGCGGGCGTGGTCGTCGTGGTCGACGCCACGAACCTCCGCCGGGGGCTGGGCCTGGTGGCGCAGGTGCAGCAGGCCGCGCTGCCCACCGTCGTCGTCTTGACCTTCGTCGACGAACTGCTGCGCCGCGGCGGCCGCGTCGACCCGGAGCGCCTGGGCCGGGCCCTCGGCGTCACGGTGCTGCCGGTCGTCGCGGGCGAGCGACGAGGGGTCGAGTCCCTGCGGCGGGTACTGGCCGGGCCGTCGCTGTGGCCGACGCCGCCGGTCCTGCCGCCCACGGCCCCCGACGAGGTCGTCGGCTGGGCGCAGTCGGTCCTCGCCGCCGGGCACTTCGCGCCCCCGGACCCCGACTCGCGTACGGGCCGGCTCGACGGCGTCCTCCTCCACCCGCTGTGGGGGACGCTCATCTTCTTCGCGACGATGTTCGCCTTCTTCCAGACGATCTTCGCCGTCGCCGCCCCGCTCCAAGGGCTCATCGAGGAGGCCTTCGCCTGGCTCGGAGAGCTGGCCCGCTCGTCGATCCCCGTCGAGTGGGTCGGCCGGTTCGTCGCCGACGCCATCCTCGCCGGTGTCGGCGGGGTACTGGTGTTCCTGCCGCAGATCGCGCTGCTGTTCGTGCTCATCTCCCTCCTCGAGGGCTCGGGGTACTTGTCGCGGGCGGCGTACCTCATGGACCGGGTGATGGCGTCGGCCGGGCTGGAGGGGCGGGCGTTCGTCGCGCTGCTGAGCTCCATGGCGTGCGCCATCCCCGGCATCATGGCCACCCGCACGCTGCCGTCGGCCAAGGATCGGCTCGCGACGATGATGGCCGCCCCGCTCATGACCTGCTCCGCGCGCCTGCCCGTCTACGTGCTGCTGATCGGCATGCTCGTCCCCTCGGACGTGCGCTGGGGCCCGGTGGGCGCCCAAGGCGCCATCATGTTCGGCCTTTACCTGCTGGGCGCGGCGTCGGCGATGACGTCGGCGTGGTTCTGGAAGCGGATCGTCGGCCGCTCGGGCATGGGCCTGCCGTTCTACATGGAGATGCCGAGCTACCGGTTGCCGAGGCTGCGGACCGTGCTCATCTCGGTGTGGGACGCGTGCGCCGCGTTCCTGCGCAAGATCACGTCGATCATCCTCGTCACCACCGTCATCCTGTGGGGCCTGCTCAACCTGCCGCTGCGCGGGGACGCCGAACTGGTGGCCGCCGGGGTGGACCCGGCCGACAGCGTCGCGGCGACGGCCTACACCCTCGACCACTCCGCCGCCGCCGCGGTCGGCCGGGCCATCGCGCCGGTGTTCGAGCCGCTGGGCTTCGACTGGCGGGTCAACGTCGGCGTCATCTCTTCGCTGGCCGCCCGCGAGGTGTTCGTGTCGACGATGGGCCAGGTCGCCGCCGCCACCGATCCGGAGAACCCGACGGCGGCCCTCAAGGACATGACCCACACCGACGGCCCGCGGGCCGGCGAGAAGGTGTTCACGCCGCCCACCATCGCGGCGCTGCTGGTGTTCTTCGTCTACGCGATGCAGTGCATGTCGACGCTGGCGGTGATGCGCCGCGAGACCGGCACGTGGCGCTGGCCGCTGATCGCGTTCGTCCACCTGGGCGTGGTCGCGTGGCTGATGGCGTTCCTCGCCCACACGATCGTCGGAGTCCTCACATGACGCGCGCACTGCATCCTCAGGCCGTCCCCGGCCAGCCGTCGGCGGTTCGCTGGGTGGTCGACGTCGACCTGCCCGTCGGCCGCGTGACCGCCGCCCCGGGGACCGTCGGGCCCCTTCTTGAGTACGGGGTGCTGACGAGGATGTTCGTCGAGCGCGGTGGCGTGTGG
Source organism: Tessaracoccus sp. O5.2 (assembly GCF_964266725.1). NCBI lineage: Bacteria > Bacillati > Actinomycetota > Actinomycetes > Propionibacteriales > Propionibacteriaceae > Tessaracoccus > Tessaracoccus sp. O5.2. The sequence goes on from NZ_CAXWGV010000023.1 coordinate 49,529, forward strand.
ACCTGGCTCGCGCCCGGCCAGTCGTGGACCGAGCACGGGCCGCGGATCCGCGACGCCCTCGCGGCCGCCCTCGACCTGCCCGGCTGGGAGATCGACGAGGGGTCGGACGAGCTGCTCGGCCTCGTCGCGCGGGAGATCCTCGACGGCGAGCTCGCCGGCTACGTCGCGTCGCACGGCGGGGTGATCAGCGTCGCGGATGCGGCCGACGACCGCCTCACGCTTGACTTCGGCGGCGCCTGCGAGGACTGCCCGGCCGCGAGCTCCACGCTGCACGAGCGGATCGAGACCGCGGTCCGCGCCCGCTATCCGCGGCTCGCTGGCGTCGAGCGGGTCGGGGGCGCCCACCACCGGCCCCGCGGGTGGCTCGGGCTGCCGGTCCCCGGTCGCGGTCGCGGCCGCTGACGCCCCCACCCTCGCTCTGTCGCCGCCACGCGGCCCTGCCGCACCGCCCCAGCCCCGCGCATGACCGGCACGACACGCCGTCGAACTGCCCCCTCGACGGTCCTCAGAGCGCCGAGGGGGGAGTGGGGCTGCTATTCGTGCTGCTGCGGGGCCTCGCCCGACGGCGCACCCACCGCCCCCGGCTCGGCGCCGGCACCGTGCTTGGGCGCCTCCACCGCCTCGCGGCCCGGGCCGACGGTGAGCGCCGCGATCCCCGTCGTGATCGGCACCGACAGGATCAGCCCGATCGCGGACGCGAACGTCCGCACGCCCTCCCCGGCGAACAGCTCCAGCCCGAACAGGTCGATCGGCGAGCGCGTGGTGAAGTACAGCAGCAACAGCACGGTCAGAGCCGTGCCCGCGTACGCGAACACGATGGTGTAGATCGTCGACGCGATGTGGTCGCGCCCGATCCGCATCCCCGCGGTGAACACCTGCAGCCGTGTCCAGCCCGGTGCCGCCGCACGCAGCTCCCACACGGCCGATGCCTGCGTGATCGTGACGTCGTTGAGGACGCCCAGGCCGCCGATGATGATGCCGACCATCAGCAGTTCCTGGAAGTTGATGCCGGGCGCCAGCTGGGCGAGGTCGTACTCGTTCTCGTCGGCGAACCCCGACAGGCGCGCGGCACCGACGGCGAGCATGCCCAGCGTCGTCGTCACGGCCAGACCCAGCAGCGTCCCGGCCAACGCGGCGGACGTGCGCATCGACACCCCGTGCGCGACGTAGAGGACGATGAACATGATCACGGTCGACCCGGACAGCGCGACGGCCATGCCGGGCTTGCCGACGATGATCGCGGGCAGCATGAAGCCCAGCAGCACCCAGCCCGCGATGACGAGCCCGACGAGCGCGAACAGCCCGCGCCAGCGCGCGACCAGCAGGGTCGCTACCGTGAACAGCGCCGCGAGCGTGATGAGGACGGGCAGCCGGTTGATGCCGCTGAACGCGTAGTGCACACCGTCGCCGGTGGGGACGCGGGCGATCTCGATGACGTCGCCCGCCCGTAGACCGTTGTGGACATTCGCCCCCGTCAGCTCGACGGCGGCCTGCCGGCCCTCGTCCTCGCCCGTGACGACGGTGACGGTGGCGGTCAGGCAGGCCGCCGCACCCGTCGGGGTCTCGACGGACGACTCGCATCCGTCCGCCACCGACTCGATCCGAGCCTGTTCGTACGTGACTCCGGGGGCGTCGGCGATCTTGTTCAGCGCAGCGGAGACCTCGGACCCGGTCGGCCACAGCCAGATGAGGCCCGCGACGGCCAGCACGCCGAACACCGCGAGTAGCCCGATGAGGGACGCCCGGGCACGCTGGCCGACCTCGACCACCCCGTGGCTGCCGTGTCCGTGTCCGTGACCCATGCGGCACAACTTACCTGCGCCGCTCAGGCGGGGCCGGCGGCCTGCGCTGTTCTGCCCGATGGGTACCCTCGTGGCATGGAAGAGGCTCCACCGACGTGCTATCGCCATCCGGACCAGCCCACCCGGATCACCTGCCAGCGGTGCGAGCGCCCCATCTGTCCCTCCTGCATGGTCCCCGGCGCTGTGGGGTTCCAGTGCCCGGAGTGCGTCTCGCAGGGCCACCGTGAGACGCGACAGCTCCTGCTGCCCTACGGCGGCACGCGCGTCGGGAACCCGAAGGCGACCTCCGTCGCGCTGATCGCGATCAACGCGCTCGTCTGGGTCGCGGTCCTCCTCACCGGTGGCGCCTTCGGCACGCTCTACAACCTGCTCGCCCTGGTCCCGGAGGGCCTCTGTCCCGTGGGCGACCGCGTCCTGCTCACCGGACCGGCCGGATGCGCCGCCGAGGGCTACAGCTGGCTCCCCGGGGTGGCGACGGGGGCCCCGTGGCAGGTCCTGACGTCCGGCTTCACCCACGCCGCGGCCTGGCACCTCGGGTTCAACATGCTCGTGCTGTGGCTGCTCGGGCCCACCATCGAGCAGGTGCTGGGCCGAGCCCGCTACCTGGCGGTGTACCTGGTGGCGCTGCTCGGCGGGTCGGCGGGCGTCATGCTCCTGTCCCAGCCCTACTCGTCGTCGGTGGGCGCCTCGGGCGCGATCTACGGGCTGATGGGCGCGCTGCTCCTCATCGCGATCCGTCACAAGGGCGACGTCCGCGGCATCCTGTTCTGGCTTGGGCTGAACGTGGTGCTGTCGTTCACCTGGTCCGGCATCTCGTGGGAGGGACACCTCGGCGGCCTGGCCGGCGGCATGGCCGCGGCCGCGATCATCATGTACCTGCCGAAGGGCCGCCGGCGGCTGCAGTGGCCGCTCGTGGCCCTGCTGGCTGCGGTGTTCGTCGCGGTCATCGTCGCCCGGGCCATGCAACTCGCCCCCTGACGCGCGGACTCACGGTGCAGGCCGGCGGCACACACACACGCTGTCCTCGGGCGTGCGGAGCTCGGTCGACCTCGGCGCCGCGGGAGGGGCGTCCATTCCGGTGGTCGCCGCCGCCGACGGGGTCGTGGTGCGCATCGGCGGCGCGGGGTCCTTCACCCGCTGCCACGTGACGATCGAGCACGAGGACGGGTGGCAGACCAAGTACTTCCACCTCAAGGCCATCCCGACCGGACTCGCGGCGGGGCAGCGTGTGACGGCCGGCACCCAGCTCGGCATGACGGCGATGCCCGGCTCCGAGACCTGCGGCCGCGGCAGCTTCCGGCACGTGCACTTCATGCTCATGCGCAGCGGTGTCGAGGTTCCCATCAACGGGCTGTCGATCGGTGGCTACACCGTGCGCGACTACGGGGGCGCCTACTGCGGTTACTGGACCCGCAACTCTGACGGCGCGGTCGTCGCCGACGCGCGACGCACGTGCTACGCCGTGCCGAAGGTCACCAACAATCTGATCAACCCCTCCACCCTGGCCGGCACGAGCGAGGACGCCTCCCGCTCCGACGCTCGACCCGAGTTGGCGCCCGCGGACACCATCGACGCCGTCGCGCTCTACACCACCGAGGGCCTCCACACGGTCTCAGGCCGCTCGTGGCGCACCGAGTGCGAGCCCTACTCGCAGACCACGCGGTGCCGCACCGACATCTGGGCCTCGACCGTCCAGTCGGCTGGGGGCACCCTCAGCGTGGTCGAGGGGTGGACGTTCAACAACCTCACCTACGTGGCCTCACCGCGGGCGCTGTGGGCGGGGAACCCGCTCGGCTACACCGGCAGCTGGACCGCCGACGACGGGCGCCAGTGGCGCACGGAATGCGACACCGCCGTGACCGGCGGCAACGGGTGCCGGTCCTACACCTGGTCGAACGTGGCCGTGGCCGTGCCGAAGTCCGGCGGGGGCTACACCTACCGGTGGGAGTACAAGGAAGTGTTCAACAACATGGTCCGGTTCTCCTGACCGGGCCCCCCGGGGGGCCGGCGTCCCCGGTGGTAGGTTGCGGGACATGTCCGACGACCCGCACGACCAGCTCGACCCGGCGCTACGCCGGGCCCGCTATGGAGGCGGCGACGGGGACCGCTTCGTCGGGCTCTGGCTCTCCATCATGGTGGCGGCGCGCCAGCTGAAGCTCACGCCGTCGCTCGCCGGGGTGCGCCGCACGCTCGACAGCTTCTTCCGGTCACGGGACCTGCGGGCCGCTCTCGACGCCGTGGGCGAGGCGCCGGTCGTCGATCAGCTGCGCGACGCGGCCACTGTCTACTTCCAGACCTTCCTCACCGACCCGAACTACTCGTCGGTCGTGTGGGGGATGAACCGGCTCCAGCCCGACCAGCTCCGGGCCAAGGCCGCCAAGGACGCGGCCCAGATGCTGGTGGCGCTGGTGGGGAGCCGCGCCGGGGGTCTCAGTGCGTCCCTTCCTGCCGTGCTCATCGACGGCTTCGTCGAGGTGTTCGGCGAGCCTGGCCGCGAGGCGCTCCGCGCGGCCGCGGCCACCAGGCAGTCCCTGTCCGGGCTGAGGATCTGATCAGTCGGCCGCCGGCGCCGCCCGCCGGGCCGGCGCGCTGTGCAGCGCCAGCTGGATGCGTCGTGCGAGAGCCGGGGCAAGATCCCGGCCCGCCGCTCGCGCCGCCCGGGTGAGGCGCAGGGTGGCCTGGTCGGCCTCTGCCCACCGCCCCGCCCTGGCGTGCGCCAGGATCTCGCGGGCTGCCAGCTCGTCGTCGTCCGGGGCGGCCAGGCGCCCCCTGCCGACGGCCCAGAGCGCCAGGTCGACGTCTGCCCGCTCCAGGGCGCGATCCGCCAGGACGCACGCCGCATCGACGATCATCGCCGTCATGTCGGCGCGAACCTGGTGGGCCCAGACCCATTGGAAGGCGAAGCTTCCCAGCGGCTCGCCCCGGACCATGCCCAGGGCCTCGGCCAGCGCGTGGTCCGACGCCAGAGGCACCCCGCCGCCGAGCACAGCGCGGAACCGCTCCCAGTCCGACGTCACCCGCTCATCGAGCGCGACGCGCCCGGAGTAGGCGTCAGGGAGGTAGTTGGCTCCGTCCGCGTCGGTGCCGAGCCAGCCCCGGAGCCGCGACATGTTCGAGCGTCGGGTGGGCTCGGCGACCAGCAGCGAGCGCGTCATGGCCGAGGGGGTGCTGCCCGGGTGCTCCAGCAACCAGGCGCAGTACTCCAGACACTGGCCCACCGCACGGGACGGCTTCGGGCCCGCCGCGCCCTCGAGGGCGACGTCGCCGAGGAGCAGCAGGGTGGGGTGGTCCGGAGCGGGAGGCGGCGCTGGCATGTCGGGAGACTCCTCGGGCGCGGAGTGGAGAGGGAGCGGGGTGATGTTGCCGGTGTGCTCCGGCCACCACGGGGCGGGCTGGGTCTCGGTGGTGCCGGTCAGGTGGAACAGGCCGAGGAGCGCCCGCTTGGCGGGCCGCTGCAGGAGCTGCGGGGCGAAGGTGAGGCCGTCCCAGCGCCCCTCGGCGGCCGCGACGTCGACCACAGCGGCACGGATGTGGGGCGGCGTGGCTGCAGCGACCAGCACGGAGACGCCGACGTCGCCGAGTGCGAGCGCATCGCCGAGCGCATCGAACTGCACCGCTGAGATCGGCGTCGGGAACACGACGACGGTGGGCTCGAACGCTGTCGCGGTGTCCGGGTCTGCCCGGAGCGTCTGCACCGACTCCTGACCCATCGCCAGTCGTCGCTCGGAGCACGTGCGCGCGAGCATGGCCAGCCCCTCGTCCACGGTCCCGATCGCCGTCACGCGCGGATCGTCCAGCGAGTCGGCCCAGTCGTGGCCTCCGACGATCGTCACGCGCACGGCCTCGGCCCACGTTCCGCACACCAGCCCCGTGATCGCCGCCGCGATCGCCGCCTCGGATTCGGGGCCCGTGACGACGGTGGCCCGCTCCTTCTCGAGGTCCAGCAGGACCGGCTCGCCGCCCGGCCTCCAGCCCAGGACGAGCGTCGTGGCCGCGGGGTCCGTGGGCAGCGCGGCGGCGCCGTGAGCGCGCCCCGCGAGCGCGGTCCAGAATCGGGTGAGCTCCTCCGAGCCGGGGATGATGCGCCGGCCCACCGCCCGGCCGAGTACCTGCAGCCGCCGTCGGGTGGCGAGCCCCGCGAGGATGCCCGCGGCAGTCAGGGCGCCCAGGGAACCGAGCAGCGCGTCCGACGCGTCCTGGTCTGCGGACAGGGGAGCGGAGCCGCCATCCGTTCCGGCGGTGTTCGCGGCGCCCGGCTGCCCCTCGATGGTCACCGTGGTGCCTGGCGCCGCCGGAGCGGGCCCGGACGCCGTGGGGTCCTGCCCCTGCACGTCCGGGCGTGCCGCGTCGTCTCCCGGCTGGGGGACCTCCGCGGCGCCCGGGTCCGGCTGGGAGGGGGCTGACATGTCGGGCGGGACGTCGGTGGCCACGTCGCTGCCCGCGACCGGGGCATCGGCGCCAGGAACGACCAGCCGCCAGCCGACGTCGATCACGTCCGGGTCGTCGACCCGGTCCCGGTTGGCGCTGTGGATCTCGGGCCACCGCTCGCCGTCGCCGAGTTCCCGCTCCGCGATGCTCCACAGGGTGTCCCCGGCCTCGACGGTGACCACCGCGTCGACGGCGGGGGCGGGGAGCAGGAGCGTCGCGCCGGGGCTGAGGGCGGACGCCTCGGAGAGACCGTCGTTGAGGGCCACGATGTCGCGCCATCGTTCACCCGCGCCCAGTTCGCGTTCGGCGACGGTCCACAGCTCGTCGCCGGGCTGGACGAGGTAGCGCCGCGCTGCATCGGGCGCGCGGTCCGGCGCCTGGCCGGGGGCGGCGACGCCTGCGGCGGCCGCTCCGCTCACCACGTGGTGGACCACCGGGCCAGGGTCGGCGGCCGCGACGGTTGGCGCGGCCGCGGCGGCAGCCACCAGCGCCGCGATCCCCGGCCGCAGCCACCCGGTGCCCGGGAGGTGGATCCTGATGCGCTGCCGGCTGACCGCGGCGACGATCTCAGCGACGGCGGTGACGGCCACCACGGCCCAGGCGAGCCATCCGATTCCGCTGAGGAGTGCAAGCACGGTGCGGCTGTCCAACGCGACGAGCAGCGCGGTGCGCCAATCCGCCGTCATCAGGTCTCCCGCGTTGCCGACCGCGAGCAGGAACCATGGGACGCCGACGAGCAGCCCTGCCAACGCGGCGGCGGCGGCGATGGCCCGGATGAATCTCATGGTGTCCTCCTCGCGCGCCGCGTCAACGGGGCAGGCGATCCGAGACGTAGGCGGTGATGACGGTGATGATGACGAGGGCCACCGCGGCGGCGCCGGCCAGCAGGATGGCGTTCTCGGTGCTCTGGCTGAGGCCGCGCTCGTCGCGGTGGCGCAGCTGGGCGTGCGGGTACTGCAGGGAGACGAGCGTCCCGATGAGCTGATGGATCGTGGTCATGGTGTCCTCCTTGGTGGTCAGTCTTGCGGGTGGTCGGGTCATATCCGGGGTTATCCACAGCGCCACGGGTATCGCCCGGCGAGTTGTCCACATGTGCCGGTTGCTCTTGACATCACGTGCCGAGCAGCGTGAGCAGGGGCGGGATCAGGAGCGCGAGGCCGAGGATCATGGCCGGGATCGTCATCCACAGCGTCATCGCCTCGCTGGCCTCCTGGGCGGCGGCGCGCTGCGCGTTGAGATGGGCGTCGCGGAGTTCCCGTACCCGGGCCTGCAGCACCTCGGCCAGCCCGGCGCCCTGCTCCTCGAGCTGCATGACGTCGGCGAAGTCGGCCAGCTCCGGGACGTTCCATTCCCGCGCGACGTCCCGCAGTTCGTTCCAGGGCTGGGTCTGTTCCATCCTCGCCCGCTCAAGGCCCACGGCGATCCGCTGGAACAGCGGCGCACCGGAGATCGCGGCCGCGTTGGCGGCGGCCTGAGCGGCGGAGGAGTTGGCGAGCCGTTCCAGGACCACCAGGTCGAAGAAGGTGTGGATGCCGTCGGTGGCCGCGCGACGCTCCTGCTCCGCGCCACCCCGGAGCCGCACATCCGCCACGAAGTACCCGAGCGTTCCGCCGATGAGGGCCGCTGCAAGCGGCGCCGGGCCGACGGCGTTGCCCAGCGCCCACTGCGTCGCGGCCCACACCGTCGGCAGCCCGACGCCCGCGCCCGTCCAGACGAGCTTCTCCACGAAGAAGTCCCCCACGCTGCGGCCCTGCATGAGCAGCAGCTGCTGCTGCCGCGCGGTGAGCGGCAGGCGCAGCCGCCGCTGCAGGCGCCCGGCCACGCCCTCGACGCCGCCGGCCGCGGACGCCGGCCCTGCGGTGTCGCGCCGCTCGAGGGCCGCCAGGGCGTCGCCCAGCCGCACCGGGGCGGCGAAGAGCCCGCGGACCATGAGCGTCAGTCCCAGGCCGGCGACCATCCCGCTGACGATGGCGGCGCCGATCATGCCGCGCTCCGCAGGAAGCGGGGCGCCGGCGCGGGGATGGTCATGCGCCGGAGCACCACCAGGCAGCCGAGGTAGGCGGCCGCGAGCACTGCGGCCAGCACCTGACCCAAGGGTGTGGCGTACGGCGCGAAGAACTGCGGGTTGAGCAGCAGCGCGCCCAGCAGCACACCCAGGGTGATGAAGGTCACCTGGCGGACCACGACCCGGGGTTTCGCGCGCTCAGCCGACACCTCACGCAGGGCCGCCAGCCGGGCCTGGATGCTGTCCGAGACCGCGCCGAGCGTGGCGCGTGCCCCGGCCCCGCCCTTCGCGGAGGCGATGGCGAGCGCGGCGACGACGGCGTCGGCATCCGCGGAGGCCAGTTCGTCGGCCAGGGCGAAGAGGGCCTCTCTCGTGTGCCATCGCTGGTCCATGCGGGTGCAGAGCCGGGACACGGGCTCGTTCAGGACAGGGGAGACCTGGTGGCGCGTGGCGAAGATGGCGTCGCGGATGGACTTGCCCGACGACAGCGACGTTCCGATCAGGCGCACCCACCGGTCCAGCGCTGCCAGGACCTCCACCTCGCGGTTCGCGGGAGCGCTGAGCAGGAGCGGCACGCCCACGGTGACGGCGGGGACCAGGATCAGGGCGAGCGCCCATCCCGTGATGATCGCCACGGCGAGCGTCGCCGCCGCGACGCCCCCGAACCACCAGCGCCGCGACGGTGGCATCGCTGTCCACCGCTGGCGCGATCTTGTCCACAGGCCTGTGGATGACTGTGTGGACAGCCGCACCGAGCGGCGTGCACCCAGCACGACGAGCAGAACCCCGAGCCCCACCGTGGACCCCGCCGCGGCGGCGAGGATCACGTCCATGACCCGCTCCGGTCGAACTGGGCCAGTTCCGCCGCCATGGTGGCCTCGGGCTGGAACACCTCGACCCCCGACGCCCCGGGAGCCCGGTAGACGAGGTGCGTGACCGGACGGCCCGCCTCGACCGCGCCGGTCAGCTGTCGGACCTCCGAGACGTATCGCGTCCGTACCCCGCCGCGCCACGCGTCGTCCTGCAGCGTCACGTGCACGATGAAGTGGAGGTGGTGCGCGATCTGGTGCATGGCGTCGTCGACGCTGAGCACTCGGCCCTGGGCGACGCGGGCGGCCAGCCGGTCGATGGTGGACGACGCCGAGTGGGAGTGCGTGGTGGCGAGGCACCCGGCGCCTGACTGCATGGCCTCGAACATCGCGCCGGCCTCGGAGCCGCGCACCTCTCCGACGACGATGCGGGCGAGGTTCTGGCGCAGGGCCTCGGGGATGAGGTCCGCGACCGTGTAGGAGCCGACGCTGGCGCCGCCCGAGGTCTCGCCCATGCCCACCCTTGCCTGCAGCGCCAGGATGTTGCGACGGTGCCCGAGGAGGTGGGTGAGCAGCTCGTAGTCGGTCTCGAGCGTGCCGAAGCGCTCGGAGGGATGGATGGCGGCGATGAGCGCCCGCAACAGCGTCGTCTTGCCGGCGCCCTGGTCCCCGGAGATGACGATGGACTTGCGGGCCAGGACCGCCGAGCGCAGCAGCCGGGCCACGTGGTGGGGCAGCATGCCGTCGCTCGCCAGGTCGTCGAGGGTGACGTCGGTGAGCAGGTGCTGCCGGATCACCACGCTCGGCCGGAAGGACAGGCCGAAGCCGATCGCGTGCAAACGGAACCGGTCGCCGAGTGCCAGCGTCATCGTGGGGTGCACGTCGTCGAACGGCCTGGGTGGGGTCGCGGTCTCGCCGAGGAACCGGATGGCGTCGACCAGCTCCTCGTCGGTGTCGGCGACCGGCCGGTGGCTCTCGCGATGGCCGTCGCCGTACTGCACGGTGACCGTGTCGCAGCCGTGGATCTCGATGTTCTCCGCGTCGGGGATCTCGAACAGCGGCTGCAGCCGTCCGTATCCGAAGATGGCGCTCTCGACGGCGTCGGCGTAGCGCGTCTCCAGGTGGAGCGGCCAGAGCGCCTCACCCGCCTCGTTGAGCCGCTGGGCGCGGGCGTGGACGACGCTGCGGATGATCGCGCGCCCCTGTGCCCGCCGGTCCGCGTCCGGCATCGGCTGTCCCCGGCCGGCCTGCCACTCGCCGGCCGCGCGGGTGATGAGCTCGACGGCCTCGCGGCGGAGCCCGACGACGACCTGCCAGTCGACGTCCGCGGGTGCCTGGGGCTGGGTACCCGCGCGCCGCGGTGCGGGAGGCGGGGCCGCCGGCAGGTGCGCCTCGTCGGGGGCCAGACCCAGCCGTCCCAGGGCCCCGGAGAGGGGCGGAAGCTGGCCGAGCGTCATGACGCCACCCCCGCGACCGCCGCCGTGTGTGCCCGGCCGCGGGCCATCCGCTCGGAGAGGCCCTTGGCCTCGGCGCGGATCCGCGACATGAAGCCCGCCTCGTGGAAGCGGCGCGGCTCATCGGCCCCGTCGCTCAGCACCTCCGCGGCGCGTGGGTCCCACGCCGGTTCGAGCCAGCAGGGCATCGCGAACTGCGCCGAGATCTCGGCGGCGGAGTACGGCCGCCCGGGGCCGACGACGGCGAGGGCCACGGGCGGCGTCGTCGGCAGGGCCCGGACCTGCTCGCCGAGAGTGGCGAGGTGGATCTGGGCGGCGGCCAGCGACCGCAGCGTGGACCGGACGCAGAGCACGACGGCGTCCGCGGCGGCGAGCAGCCCCATGGGAAGGCCGTTGACCCCGATTCGCCCCGCGTCCACCACCACGTCGATCCCGCGGGCGTCCAGGCCGGCGAGGGCGTCACCCACCGCGCCCCACACGTGTTCGAACAGCCGTGACGACCCGGCGGAGGTGAAGCCGGGGAGGAACCGGCGCTCCGGCTCACTGGACTGCGTCAAGGGCAGTGTCTGCCGCCACACCTCCGGGCCCAGCGCCGCCCCGTCGCGGTGCAGGTGCGCGAGCGACACCAGGCCCCGCCCGCCGTGTTCCAGGCCGCGCAGGTACCCGGCCTGCACGGCCTGCGCCGGATCCCGGTCGCAGTCCGCGAGCAGTACGTGCCGCGGCCAGGTCAACGCGAGGCCGAGGGCGGTCGTCGTCACTCCCGGCGCCCCGGTGGCGGAGGTGAGCAGCAGCACGGCCATCAGCGGCCCTCCGTCACCACGACGAGCGCCAGGAGGTCCGCGGCCGACAGGCGGGCGACGGTGGCGGCCTCGGCATCGGCGACGCGCACGTCGACGGCGTAGGTCATCCCGTCGTCGAGCAGCGTCGGCCGGGCGGCGACGACGGCGGACGTGTCCGCGGAGCCGCCCTCCGCGAGGCCGACCAGGCGTACCGGCGTCCCCGGCGGCATGTCGGCGGTCGGTAGCTTGCCCAACGGCAGCCGGAGGCCGACCAGCGACTCGCCGTCGGGCAACGGCTGCTCGCCCACGTGCCGGGACAGCGGGAAGGACCCGGCCGGGAGGTCGGTCAGCGTGCGCTGCCCGACGAGCGTGGGGAGGTCCGCCGCACCGAGCGCTTCGACCGTCATGGTGCCCGGGACCTCGACCACGGCCAGGTCCTCCCGCGTCAGCGCGTCACCGCGCCGGACGTCCGACGCCATGACCACGACGGCGCGCTGGTCTGCGTTGAGTGACACCAGCGCCGCGGCACCCACGCCGCCACCGACGACGAGCAGCGCCCCCAGCGCGACGAGTGCGGGGCTGCGGCGGGCCCGCAGCTGTACGCCGGACGGCCTGGGCGCCACCTCCTGAGGAGAAGCTGAGTGTTCGGTCTGTTGATGCACGCCGTGATCCCCCTTCCGGCCGTCAATGTAGGCAGCCGGGTGGGTCACATTCCGCCCCTAACCATCAACTGTGGATAAGGCGGGACGATTTGATCGTTTTTTCCACAGTCTTGTCCACGGTTTGACTCTCTGAGAAACCTGAGAGATTCTTGGCTTCGACACGTTGTAGGACACCCTGGGAGACCCCTGTGCGCAGATGGATCGCCGCGATCGCCACCACGGTGGCCGTCGCCGTCGGATCCGTCGCCGCCACCAGCGCCCAGGCCCTGCCGATCGCGCCCACGCCCGCGGCCCCCGTGACCGGGATCCCTAACCCGTGCGCATCCACGAAACCCTTCCCGGACGACGCGCCGATCGCTGATGTCGCGGCCCAGCTGGCCGCGAACTTCGGCTTCAAGCTGGCCGGCAAGCAGTGGACCGAGCAGCGCCGCGCGTCGATCAAGATCCTGTGGGAGACGCTGGACGCCATGGAGTGCACGCCCTACCGGGCCGATCTCCAGTCCAAGGTGAGCGGCACCGTCGGCCTCAACGCCACCAGCATCTCGGGCTACGCCTGGGGAGACTGGAGCCTGACCCGTACGGGCTACGTCAGCCTGGACTTCGGCAAGTTCCAGCGCGCGCTCGACTCCGGAGACGAGGGCCGGCTCGTGCGCCTCGTCGTCCACGAACTCGGCCACGTCCGCAACTCGGACCGCTACCAGGAGCCGGAGTACTGGACGGCGTTCACCAAGCTGTTCCGCCAGGAAGGCCGCTTCTCGGAGTACGCCGGACGCAGCGTCACCGAGACCTTCGCCGACGTCGTCGGCTACTACGTCGGCCGCTGCGCGTTGGACAACCCGTACGACACGGGCGCCCACGACGCCTACTACGAGTACGCCAAGACATACATCTTCGGTGGCAAGGAGTTCGGCCCTGCCCCGGGCGAGACGCCGAACTGCACCCTCCCCGTCGACGGCGCCGAGCCGCCGATGCCCGGCAACGAGGTCCCCGGCTGGCTGGAGGGCCTCAGCGGCGAGTAGCCACGCCCGGTAGCATCGACGGCGTCCCACGTCCCGCTTCACGGAGGAAGCCATGCCCGACGTCGCCGCCTACGCCATCGACTCTCCCACCGGCCGCCACGCCAAGACCACCATCACGCGCCGCGACCCCGGCCCCACAGAGGTGTTCTTCGACATCCACTACACGGGCATCTGCCACTCCGACATCCACACCGCCCGCGGCGAGTGGGGCCCGATCACCTACCCGTTCGTCGGCGGCCACGAGATCGCCGGGGTCGTCAGCCAGGTCGGCTCGGAGGTCACGAAGTTCGCGGTGGGCGACCGCGTCGGCGTCGGCTGCTTCGTCGACTCCTGCCGCGAGTGCGACATGTGCCGCCAGGGTGAGGAGCAGTTCTGCACCGGCCGCCCCGGCACCGTCTGGACGTACAACGGCGTCGGCCGCGACGGTGAGCCGACGGCGGGCGGCTACTCGACGGGCATCACGGTCGAGCAGGACTACCTCATGCGCGTGCCGGACGAGATGAGCCTCGAGCACGCGGCCCCGCTCATGTGTGCCGGCATCACCCTGTACTCCCCGCTCAAGCGCTGGGGTGCCGCCCCGGGCAAGCGCGTCGGCATCGTCGGCATGGGCGGGCTCGGGCACATGGGCGTGCAGATCTCGGCCGCCATGGGCGCCGAGACCATCGTGCTCGGCCGCTCGCTGGCGAAGCGCGACGACGGCCTGCGGCTGGGCGCCACCGACTACGTCTCCACCCAGGACCGCGACGCCATGAAGAGGCTGCGCGGCAGCTTCGACCTCATCGTCACGACCGTCTCCGACGGCGTCGACCTCGACGGTCTGCTCAAGCTGCTCAAGGCCCACGGGGTGCTGGTCAACGTCGGCCTGCCCGAGCGTCCGTCGTCGATCCACCTCGGCGTGCTGACCGGTCAGGCACGGGTGCTGGCCGGCTCGAACATCGGCGGCATCCGGGAGACGCAGGAGATGCTCGACTTCTGCGCCGAGCATGACCTGGCGCCCATGATCGAAATGATCGGCGCCGACCGGATCGACGAGGCCTACGACAACGTCGTCGCCTCCAAGGTCCGCTACCGCTACGTCATCGACATCTCGACGATCTGACGCGGGGGCCGCACCTTAGCACGCCCGCCCGCGCCGCCGGGGCTCACCCTGGCCGACCCGCCGAGAGACCCCGTGGGAGTATGGACGGGCAGGGCGCAGCGTCCACTGCCTCTGTGGCCTACAGGCCGGGTCGGCCTGGACATTTTCCCGGCGCCCGGGCCGACCCTAGGGCAGACAGCCCCGCCGCGTCGCCGCCGTCGGCGGACGCGCCCGGCACGCTCAAGGCAACATGGTGCGCGACGTTGGCCCGGTCCACACCCCAGCCCTAGGATCGTGGGCGGGAGGTCCCAGTGGAGAGCGGGTACGGGCGCGCGGCCTGGATGGTCTGGGGCGTCGGCGTGTTCGGCTACTCGCTGGCCGTCATGCACCGCAGCGCGCTGGGCGTCGCCGGCTTGGAGGCCGCCGCCCACTTCGGCACCACGCCCGGCATCATCTCGACGTTCGTCGTCCTTCAGCTCGCCACCTACGCCCTGTCCCAGGTCCCCGTCGGGCTGCTCCTGGACCGCTTCGGGTCCCGCGTGCTGCTCACGACCGGCACGCTGGTCATCGCGCTGGGCCAGGGGATGCTGGCCATGGCCGACGACCTGTCCATGGCCTACGCAGCCCGCATCCTGCTCGGCGTCGGCGACGCCTGCATGTTCAACTCGGTGCTGCGGCTGCTGCCGCGCTGGTTCCCGCCCCAGCGGGTGCCCCTGCTGTCCCAGGTCACCGGCATGATCGGGGCCGTCGGCCAGGTGGCCGCCGTGGGGGTTGTGCTGCCCCTCATCCAGGTCGCGGGCTGGCGGCCGGGGCTGCTGCTCACCGTGGCGGCCAGCGGGGTCGCGGCGGTCCTGATCGTGGCCGGCGTGCGCAACGCGCCGCCGGGGGAGGCCCCGAGCGTCGTCGTCGACCCGATCAGGGAGATCCCCTCCCGCATCAGAGGCGTGACGACGCATCCCGCGACGCAGCTCGGCTTCTGGGTGCACTTCACCGCGGGCTTCTCCACCAACGCCTTCGTGTTCATGTGGGGGATCCCCTACCTCGTCGTGGGGCAGGGCCGGTCGCAGGCCGAGGCGGGGGCGCTGTTCGCGCTGCTGTCGGTCGCGGCGATGGTGGCCGGTCCCGTCGTCGGCGCCATGACGGCCCGGCACCCGCTGCGCCGCAGCACGATGGTGCTCCTGCTCGTGTGGGCCGTCGTCGCCTGCTGGGCCGCGGTGCTGCTGTGGCCTGGCCCGGCCCCCACGCCGCTGCTGGTCCTGCTGGTGCTCTCCCTCGCCGTGGCGGGCCCGGGCACCGGCGTCGGCTTCGACTTCCCCCGCACGAACCTGCCCGTCACCAGGCTCGGCGCCGCCAACGGCATCGTCATCGCGGGCGGCTTCATCGGCGGAACCGTCCTCATTCTCCTCATGGGCCTGGCGCTCGACTGGATGGCGGGCGGCGGTGCCTACACACCGGGGCAGCTGCGCCTCGCGTGGCTCCTGCAGCTGCCGTTCTTCGCGGTCGGGATCACGGGCATCCTGCTGAGCCGTCGGCGGCTGCGGCGGCTCATGGCCGCGGAGGGCGTCGTCGTGCCCACGTGGCGCGAGGTGGCGGACCGCATCCGCCGTCGCCGGGGACTTGCGGGCTAGAAGAGGCCCTCGGGCTGCGGCGGAGGCGCGTACGCCGGATCGACGTCGTTGAACAGCTTGCTCACCGAGCGGCCGTTGTGGATGCGGTCGATGGCGTCGGCGAACAGGCCCGCGACGCTCAGCGTCGTCAGGCCCGGGAAGTCGGCGGGTGCCGGCACGGTGTTGGTCGACACGACCTCGACGATGCGCTCGTGTGACGTGAGCTTCTCGACCGCCCGCCCCGCGAACAGCCCGTGCGTGCACGCCACCGACACGTCCTGGCAGCCGAAGTCGCCCAGGCGGTTGACGATCTCGACGATGGAGCCGCCGGTGGCGATCTCGTCGTCGAGCACGATGGCCCGCTTGCCGGAGACGTCGCCGACGATGGCGTCGATGACCACCCTGTCGTCCGCGAGGCGCTGCTTCGATCCCGCCGCGACCGGCAGGTTGAGCAGCCGGGCCAGCAGCGTCGCCTGCTTGGCGTTGCCGAGATCGGGCGACACCACGACGGTGTTACTGAGGTCGCGGTCGCGGTAGTGGTCCGCGATCACGCCCAGCGCGGTCAGGTGGTCGACCGGGACCGAGAAGAACCCGTGCATCTGCGGCGCGTGGAGCGCCATGGTGAGGACCCGGTCCACACCGGCCGTCGCCAGCATGTCGGCCACCAGCCGGCCGCCGATGGAGATCCGCGACGCATCCTTCTTGTCCGAGCGCGCGTAGGCGTAGTGGGGGATGACGGCGGTGATCTGCCCCGCGGAGGCGCCGCGGGCGGCGTCGACCATGAGCAGGAGCTCCATCAGGTGGTCCTGGGTCGGGGGGACGAGCGGCTGCACGATGTAGACGTCGCGCTGGCGGCAGTTGGCGAGCAGCTGCGCCTGCAGGCAGTCGTTGCTGAACCGGGAGATCTTCACCGCCGACCGCCGGAGCCCGAGGTGCGCGCAGATCTCGTCGGCGAACGCCGCATGGGCGGAACCGGAGAAAACGACGATGCCCTTCACTGACAGCCCCTTCCCGTCGCCCACAGCCTAACGGCCGACGGCGGGGCGCGCCGCGGCTGGCGTCGAGCCGGACAACGATCCGCGCACCAGGGCGTCATCGAGCGGTCATCCGGCGTTCACCAGCGGCGCAGCGACTGTTCTCCGGCGCGCCCTAGCGTGCGGCAGACGGGCCAACCCGGCCCCCGAACAGAAGGAACCATCCATGAGTGGAATCCGCACGGCCGCCCTCGCGGGCCTGGCCGCCGTGTCCCTGGCGCTCACCGCCTGCGGTGGTGCCGCCCCCGCCGCCGAGACCTCCGATCCGGCCTCGACGGGGTCGGCCGCCGTCGACGCCGCGACCGCGACGTCCGCCGCCGACTTCGGCGGGATGGAAGGGCTGGTCGCCGCCGCGCAGGCCGAGGGCCAGCTCAACGTCATCGCCCTGCCGCACGACTGGGCCAACTACGGCGCCGTCATCGAGGGCTTCAAGGCCAAGTACGGCATCGAGGTCAACGAGCAGTCCCCGGACGCCTCCTCGAAGGAGGAGATCGCCGCCGCCGACGCCAACAAGGGCACCGACAAGGCGCCCGACGTGTTCGACCTCGGCACCAACGTGGCGCTGGAGTCGACCGACTACTTCGCGCCCTACCAGGTGGAGCGCTTCGCCGACATCCCCGAGGACCAGAAGGACCCCGAGGGCCTGTGGGTCTCCGACTACACCGGCGTCATGGTGGTCGGCTACAACAAGACGAAGTACGGCGAGATCACCTCGCTCGACCAGCTGACCGATCCGCAGTTCGCCGGGTCGGTGGCCCTCAACGGCAAGCCCGCCGAAGCCGGCGCCGCGTTCAACGGGTTCCTCCTGGGCGCGCTCGCCAACGGCGGATCGTTCGACGACCTGCAGCCCGGCCTCGACTTCTTCGCCGAGCTCAACGACGCCGGCTCGCTCAACCTCACCGACGTCACCCCCGGCACCATCGAATCCGGGGAGCACGGCGTCGTCTTCGACTGGTCCTACAACATGGTTCCCGTCGCCGACCGCCTCGCCGAACAGGGCGTCGAGTGGGCGACGTTCCTGCCCGAGGGCATCGCGCTGGGCTCGTACTACAAGCAGGCCGTCAACAACGACGCCCCCCACCCGGCGGCCGCCCGCCTGTGGCAGGAGTACCTGTTCTCGGCGGAGGCGCAGAACCTCTGGGCCGAGGGCGGCGCCGTGCCGGTGCTGAACCAGGTGTTCGCCGACGAGTTCTCCGACGAGGCCAAGGCCGCGGCGCCCGCCGTCGAGGAGCTGCTCGCCCCCACCGCCGAGCAGGCCGAGGCGGCCACCGCGTTCCTGCAGGCCAACTGGGACGCCACGATCAGCTGATGTCGACAGTGGTGGCGGGCGTGGCCACACCCACGAGACGCGTCGCGCGGACCGCCCGCGACGCCGCGGTCACGCTTCCCTTCTTCGGGTACCTCGCCGTGTTCCTACTGCTCCCGACGCTCATCGTGGTGGTGGGGGCGTTCCGGAGCCGCGACGGCGGGTTCACGCTCGACGGGGTCGCGCGGCTGGTCACGCCCGCCACCGCCCAGATCTTCCTTACCACCGCGTGGGTGAGCGCCGCCTCGGCGATCGCGGGTGCCGTCGTCGGGGGCGTGGCCGCCTACGCCCTGTCGACGGTGCCGCTCACGTCTCGGCTGCGCCGGATCTACACGGCCGTGTCGTCGGTCCTCGCGCAGTTCGGCGGCGTGATGCTCGCCTTCGCGTTCATCTCGGTGCTGGGCAAGAACGGCCACCTCACCCGGCTGCTGGCCGACGCGTTCGGTGTCGCGGTGCCGGGCGACCTGCTGACCTCCGTGCCGGGGCTCATCGTCGTGTACTGCTACTTCCAGGTGCCGCTCATGATCATCGTGTTCCTGCCCGCCGTCGACGGGCTGCGTCAGGAATGGCGTGACGCCACCGAGAACCTCGGCGGATCGACGTGGACCTTCTGGAGCCGGGTCGCGGGACCCATCCTGCTGCCGAGCTTCCTCGGCAGCTTCCTCCTGCTGTTCGCCAACGCGTTCTCCGCCTACGCCACCGCGGCCGCGCTGATCTCGCAGCGGACGATCATCGTGCCCATGGCCATCGAGGGCGCCATCCGCAACGAGAACGACACCGGCATGGACGCCTACGCCCAGGCGCTCGCCGCGGGCATGATCGTCGTGGTCGGGCTGGTGATGGCCGGGTACGCCGCGCTGCAGCGTCGAGCGGGGCGGTGGACCCGGTGAGCCGGGCCGTCACCCGCCGGCGCCGCCAGCGGGCGCTGCGGATCGCGGTGCTGGGCGTGGTGGGGGTGTTCCTCGCGTATCCGCTGTACGCGCTGTTCGAGTTCTCGATCCGGTTCCCGCTCACGGGGGCCTACTCCGTCGACGCCTGGACGCGGCTGTTCGGGGCCGGCGACGGGGCCCGCCTCCAGCCGCTTTACACGGGCCTGGTCAACTCGCTGCTCATCGCCGTTCTCACGCTGAGCCTCATGTTCGCGCTGCTGTTGCCGACGATGGTGTGGGTGAGGTTGCGGCTGCCGCGGCTGAACCGGGTCGTCGAGTTCCTGTGCCTGCTGCCGCTGACGCTGCCCGCGATCGTGCTCGTGGTGGGGCTGGTGCCGGTGTACCGGTTCATCGCGACCCGCCTGCTGGACACGCACGCCGTCTGGCTCAGCTTCGCGTACGTGGTGCTGGTCCTGCCCTTCGCCTACCGCGCCCTCGACGCCGGCCTCTCCGCCATCGACGTCCGCACGCTGGTCGCGGCGGCCCGCTCCCTCGGCGCCTCCTGGCCCACCGTCGTCGCCCGGGTGCTGCTGCCCAACCTGCGCGGCGCCGTCGCCTCCGCCGCCTTCATCTCGATCGCCGTCGTGCTCGGCGAGTTCACGATCGCGCGGATGCTCGCGCGCGAGAACCTCCAGACCGGCGTCATGCTGGTCAACCAGGCGGCGCCGCAGGTCGCGGCGGCGGTGTCGCTGCTCACGCTGCTGTTCGGGATCGCGCTGCTCGTGGGGCTGAGCTACATCACCAACCGTGCCCACCGCCGACCACGCAGGAGAGACTCATGACACCCACCCCCGGCGCCGTGGCCGTCGAGCTGCGGGCCCTCCGGCGCTCGTTCGGCAGCGTCGTCGCGCTCGACGACCTCGACCTCGACATCGCGCCCGGCGAGCTGGTCGCGCTCCTGGGCCCCTCCGGCTGCGGCAAGACGACGGCGCTGCGCGTCCTCTCCGGCTTGGAGGAGGCTGACTCGGGGCAGGTGCTGGTGGGCGGCCGCGACATCACGCACGTGCCGCCGAACAAGCGCTCGATGGCCATGGTCTTCCAGAGCTACTCCCTGTTCCCACACCTCACCGCGGCTGGCAACATCGACTTCGCGCTGTCCCTGCGACGGGTGGATCGCGCCCGGCGGCGCGGCATCATCGACCACCACCTCGACCTCGTCGGGCTGGGCAGCCACCACGACCGCTTCCCGACGGAGTTGTCCGGTGGCCAGCAGCAGCGGGTCGCACTCGCCCGCGCGCTGGCGTCCAACCCCGAGGTCCTGCTGCTGGACGAACCGCTGTCGGCGCTCGACGCCCAGGTCCGGGTGCAACTGCGCGACGAGATCCGCCGCATCCAGCTGGAGCTGGGCACCACGACGCTGTTCGTCACCCACGACCAGGGCGAGGCGCTCGCGATGGCGGATCGGGTGGGCGTGATGCGCGCCGGACGACTCGAACAGATCTCCGCGCCGCGGGACCTGTACGAGCGGCCGGTCAACGAGTTCGTAGCGCAGTTCATCGGCTCCACCAACCGCATCCACGGGAGGGTGAGCGCCGGGCATGTGCGGGTGCTGGGGGAGTGGCTGCCCGTGCTGCCGGGATCGCCGACGGAGGGCGCGGGGGTCGCGCTGGTGCGGCCGGAGCGGTTGTCGGTGACGCCCGCCGTGGACGCGGCCGACGAGCGGGGCTTCGAGGGGACCGTGCGGCAGGTGTCCTTCCTGGGCGACCATGCCCGCGTCTACGTGACGCTGCACGACGACACCGAGTTGCAGGCGTTCGTCCATTCCCGGGACACGCACGGACTCGGGTTGGGGGAGCGCGTGCTGGTCGCCGTCGACAAGGCGCCCGTGCTGGTGACCGCGTAGACGCCGATGGCCCGGCCCCTAGGGGAGCCGGGCCATCGTGGGAGTCTGGGTCAGGCGACGCCCGCGTCGATCTCCTCCTGCGTGAGGTAGCCGGTGTCGACCAGCGCTTCGGTGATGTTGTCCTGCGTGACGGTCACGACGTCGAGGAGGTAGGACGGGACGACCTTCACACCGTTGTCGTAATCGGTGGTGTTGTTCGCCTCGGGCTCCTCGCCCGCCAGCAGATCCTGGGCGGCCGCCACGGCCTGCTCGGCGAGCAGTCGGGTGTCCTTGAAGATCGTCGAGTACTGCACGCCGTCCTGGATCAGCTTGGTGGAGGCGATCTCGGCATCCTGGCCGGTCACGATCGGGAAGCCGTCGTCGACGGTGCCGGAGTAGCCGTTGTTCTGCAGGGCGGTGATGATGCCGCGGGCCAGACCGTCGTTGGCCGACAGCACGCCGTCGATCTTCTTGTCCTGGTAGTGGGCCGTCAGGAGGTCCTCCATGCGCTTCTGGGCCTTCTCCTGCTGCCACCCGAGCGTCGCGGCCTGGTCGATGCTGGTCTGGCCGGAGACGACGGTGAGGGTGCCGTTGTCGATCTCGGGCTGTAGGACGCTCATGGCCCCGTCGAAGAAGAAGTGGGCGTTGTTGTCGTCGAGCGAGCCGGCGAACAGCTCGATGTTGAACGGGCCGTCGCCGCGCTCCTTGAGGCCGTCGATGAGGGACTGGCCCTGGGCGACGCCGACCTTGAAGTTGTCGAACGAGACGTAGAAGTCGACGTTCTCGCTGTCGCGGATCAGGCGGTCGTACGCGATGACCTTGATGCCCTGGTCGGCTGCCACCTGCAGCTGCGGGGCCAGTGCGGTGCCGTCGATGGCGGCGATGATCAGGACATCGGCGCCCTGGGTGATCATCTGGTCGATCTGCTGCGACTGGGTGGGGATGTCGTCGTTGGCGAACTGCAGGTCGACGGTGAAGCCGGCCTCCTCGAGCTGCGACTTGACCGCGTCGCCGTCGGCGATCCACCGCTCCAGGGTCTTGGTCGGCATCGCGACGCCGACGGTGCCGCCCCCGCCCGCCTCGCCACCGGCGCTGGACGTCGCGGCCGCACCCGTGCTGTCAGGGGTGCTGCCCGCGCCGCCACCGGCGCACGCGCTCAGGGTGAAGGCCATGGCCGCGCTCGCGGTCAGAGCCAGGAGCTTCCGCATCTTCATACATCCTCCTCGGGATGATCTGGGTCCGGAACGGGCACACGCCGCCCCCAGGAAGCAAGAGGCGCCGCTTCCAGTTACTTCGTCGACTGGGCGGCACAACTTTGTCTCTCACTTGAACGAAATCCTGTCATGCGCACCATGTGTTGTCAAACGCCGCGCGGGGGCGCGACCGGCAACACGCCGTGGACGCGACACGGCGCCCGGGGCCGAAGCCCACGGGCGCCGCGACGACGTCGTGCTATCAGGCCTTGGCGGCCGCCGCCCGACGCTTGTTCCAGATGTCGAACGCAACCGCCAGCAGCAGCACCAGACCCTTGACGATCTGCTGGATGGACGTCTGCACGCCCATCAGCTGCATGCCGTTGCTCATCACGGCCATGACCAGGCCGCCGATCATGGCGCCGATCACGGTGCCGACGCCACCGGTGACGGCAGCGCCGCCGATGAAGCACGCCGCGATCGCGTCGAGCTCGAACATGTTGCCCGCGGCCGGCTGGGCGCCGTTGGTGCGCGACGAGAACACCACGCCGGCGATGCCGGTGAGCAGACCCATATGCACGTAGACCCAGAAGATCGTCCGCTTGACCTTGACACCCGACAGCATGGCGGCGTTGATGTTGCCGCCGATGGCGTACACGTGACGACCGTAGATGCTGTTCTTCGCCAGGAAGGAGTAGGTGATGATCAGCACCGCGAGGACGATCAGCACGATCGGGAAGCCACGGGCCGTGGCCAGCTTCCACGCGAAGAACATCACGACGACGGCGACCGCGGCGAGCTTGGCGACGAACAGCGCGATGCCCTCGACCTCCTGCTCGTAGCGGATGCGCGCCCGGCGGCTGCGCCACTGCGTCCAGGCGAAACCGGCAACCGCGAAGACGCCGATCAACAATGTGAACAGGTCATATCCATAGCCGCCCAACAATCCGTTGAGGAACCCGTTGGCGATCTGCTGGTACTCCGACGTCATGGGCGACAGCGACACCGAACCGAGGACGAGGAACGTCATGCCCCGGAACAGGAGCATGCCCGACAGCGTCACGATGAAGCCCGGGATGCCGACGTAAGCCACCCAGAAGCCGTGCCAGGCGCCGATCGCCAGGCCGACCAGCAGGCCGGCGATCACGCCGACGTACCAGGGCATGCCCTGTTTGATGATCAGCGTGGCCGACACTGCGCCCACCAACGCCACCACCGAGCCCACCGACAAGTCGATGTGCCCCACGACAATGACGAAGAGCATGCCGATGGCGAGGATGAGGATGTAGGAGTACTGCAGGATCAGGTTGCTGACATTGGTCGGGTTCAGCAGCGTCCCGCCCGTCAACACCGTGAACAGCAGGACGATCGCCACGAACGCGATGACGATGCCACTCTGGCGTAGGTTCTTGGAGAAAAGGTCCTTGACGGTGGCCATCACGCGGCCTCCCTTTCTTTGGTCATGAGCTTCATGAGGCTCTCCTGGGTCGCCTCTCCACGGGGGAGCTGGCCGGTGATCCGGCCGAAGGCCAGAGTGAAGATGCGGTCGCAGATGCCGAGCAGCTCGGGCAGCTCCGACGAGATCACGACGACGGCCTTACCGGCGTCGGCGAGCGCATTGATGATGGTGTAGATCTCGTACTTGGCGCCGACGTCGATACCCCGCGTCGGCTCGTCGAGAATCAGCACCTCGGGGGCGGTCATCATCCACTTGGACAAGACGACCTTCTGCTGGTTGCCGCCGGAGAGCTGACCGACGACGTTCATCACCGTCGGGGTCTTGATCCGCATCTCCTTGCGGTACCGCTCCGCGTTCTTGATCTCCTCGTTCGAGTTGACCACGCCGTAGGTGGCGATCTTGTCCAGCGAGGCGGCCGAGATGTTGCGGCGGACGTCGTCGATGAGGTTGAGCCCGTACCGCTTGCGGTCCTCCGTGGCGTACGCGAGACCGGCGTCGATGGCGTCGGCCACCGAATGGAGTTGTACCTCCTTGCCGTGCAGGAACAACCGCCCGCTGACCTTGCGGCCGTAGGCCCCACCGAAGAGGCTCATCGCCAGTTCGGTGCGGCCGGCGCCCATCAGGCCGGCGATCCCGACGATCTCACCCGCGCGGACGTCAAAGGACGCGCCGTCGGACACCTTGCGGCCGGCGACGGTGGGGTGCAGGACCGTCCAGTCCTCGACCCGCATGATCTCCTCGCCGATGTTGGGAGTGTGCTCCGGGAAGAGGTTGTCCAGCTCGCGGCCGACCATGCCCTTGATGATCCGCTCCTGCGTCATCTCAGGGCCGCGGTCGATGGTCTCGATCGTCATGCCGTCGCGGATCACCGTCGTGGCGTCGGCGATGGCGGTGATCTCGTTCAGCTTGTGCGAGATCATGATCGACGTGATGCCCTGCTCCTTCAGGTGACGCAGTAGATCCAGCAGGTGGGCCGAGTCCGTGTCGTTCAGGGCGGCGGTCGGCTCGTCGAGGATGAGAAGCTTCACGCGCTTCGAGAGCGCCTTGGCGATCTCCACAAGTTGCTGCTTGCCGACACCGATCTGGTTGATCGGTGTCACGGGGTTCTCGTCCAACCCCACACGGGCCAGGAGCTTCGCGGCCTCGGCGTTGGTCTTGTGCCAGTTGATCCGGCCCTTCTCCACCTGTTCGTTGCCGAGGAAGATGTTCTCCGCGATCGACAGCAGAGGAACCAGGGCGAGCTCCTGGTGGATGATGACGATCCCGGCATGCTCCGAGTCGTTGATCGAGGAGAACGTGCACTCCTTGCCCTCGAAGATGATGTCGCCCTCGTAGGTACCGTGCGGGTAGACCCCCGACAGCACCTTCATGAGGGTCGACTTCCCCGCGCCGTTCTCGCCACAGATGGCGTGGATCTCGCCCCGCTTGACCTCGAGGGTCACGTCCGAGAGCGCCTTGACGCCGGGGAACGTCTTGGTGATGTTGCGCATCTCGAGGATGGTCTGGTTGTCGCTCATGCGTCGCCTTTCGGAAATGTCACTTGGCGACGATGGCCCGGCCCCTGAGGAGCCGGGCCATCGTGGTGCCTGGATCAGGCAACGCCTGCGTCGATCTGCTCCTGGGTCCAGTAGCCGGTGTCGACGAGCGCTTCGGTGATGTTGTCCTGCGTGACGGTCACGACGTCGAGCAGGTAGGACGGGACGACCTTCACACCGTTGTCGTAATCGGTGGTGTTGTTCGCCTCGGGCTCCTCGCCGGCCAGCAGCGCCTGCGCGGCGATGACAGCCTGCTCGGCGAGCAGGCGGGTGTCCTTGAAGATCGTCGAGTACTGCACGCCGTCCTGGATCAGCTTGACGGAAGCGATCTCGGCATCCTGCCCGGTCACGACCGGGAAGCCGTCGTCGACGGTGCCGGAGTAGCCGTTGTTCTGCAGGGCGGTGATGATGCCACGCGACAGGCCGTCGTAGGCCGACAGCACGCCGTCGATCTTCTTGTCCTGGTAGTGGGCCGTCAGGAGGTCCTCCATGCGCTTCTGCGCGGTCTCCTGCTGCCAACGCAGCGTGGCGGCCTGCTCGATGTCGGTCTGGCCGGAGACGACGGTCATGGTGCCGTTGTCGATCTCAGGCTGGATGACGCTCATGGCGCCCTTGAAGAAGAAGTGGGCGTTGTTGTCGTCCAGCGAGCCGGCGAACAGCTCGATGTTGAACGGGCCCTCGCCGCGCTCCTTGAGGCCGTCGATGAGGGACTGGCCCTGGGCGACGCCGACCTTGAAGTTGTCGAACGAGACGTAGAAGTCGACGTTCTCGCTGTCGCGGATCAGGCGGTCGTAGGAGATGATCTTGATGCCCTGGGCCGCGGCGTTCTCGAGCTGCGGGGCCAGTGCGGTGCCGTCGATCGCGGCGATGATGAGGACCTTGACGCCCTGCGTGATCATCTGGTCGATCTGCTGCGACTGGGTGGGGATGTCGTCGTTGGCGAACTGCAGGTCGACGGTGAAGCCGGCCTCCTCGAGCTGCGACTTGACGGCCTCGCCGTCGGCGATCCACCGCTCAGAGGTCTGGGTCGGCATCGACACGCCGACGGCGCCGCCTGCCTCGCCGCCCGCGGGCGCGCTGGCGCTGGCGGAGTCGGTCGACCCGGAGGTGGGCTCGGTGGTGCTGCCTGCGCCGCCGCCACCGCATGCGGTGAGGGCGAAGGCCAGAACCATGCCCGCAGCCGCGGTCATGAACTGCTTCATCTTCATTCGTTCCTCCTGAGAACGGTAAAGAGGTGACGGACGGCTGTCGACCGCCCGAGGGTCGCATCGGGTGTGCGAGGCGAAGCGCGATGCGCGTGACCTGACCTCGGGCAATGAGTTCTCGACGATCAGGACGGCGTTGTCTCTCCGTTGGCCTTGATTCTGTCCCCGGGTGATAGCGCTGTCAACCGAATCGGGGGGTGGGGATGGTTGCAAAATGATAACGATCGTCTAGTGCCTCGAAACAGCGTCAACTAGGCCGGGGCTGCGGTGGATACCGAAACGACGTGTCGTAGTATGTCCGGGTGGCGCCGCATCCCGAGACCCATCCGCACGAGGCCCGCAAGGGGGTCGTGCGCACCCTCCACCACGACGCCGGCGAGCGCCCGCACGTCCTGGTGTGGGAGGTCACGCGCGCCTGCCAGCTGGCCTGTCGGCACTGCCGCGCCGATGCCTTCACGCGCGCCGACCCTCGGCAGCTCACCACCGAACAGGGCAAGGCGCTCCTGGACGACTTCGCGGCCTACGGCACCCCCAAGCCGATCGTCATCCTGTCGGGGGGCGACGCGTTCGAGCGCGACGACCTCGAGGAGTTGATCGCCTACGGCACGTCGATCGGGCTGCCGATCGCGCTGTCGCCGTCGGTCACCCCGCTGCTCACCGACGAGCGGCTGGCGTCGGTGCGGGAGGCCGGTGTCAAGGCGTTCTCCCTGTCGCTCGATGGCGCCACCCCCGAGACCCACGACTCGTTCCGCGGCATCGACGGCACGTTCGCCGACACCATGGCCGCGGCCGAGCTCGTCGTGAAGCACGGCTTCCGGTTCCAGGTGAACACGACGATCTGCCGCAACAACCTGCGCGAACTGCCCGCCCTGCTGAAGCGGACCATGGAGATGGGCGCGGGCATGTGGTACGTCCTGTTCCTCGTCCCGATGGGCCGCGGCTCCAACCTGGAGCCGCTGGATCCCGAGGAGATGGAGGACGTGCTGCACTGGCTGCACGACGTGTCGGACCGGATCGCGGTGAAGGTGACGGAGGCGCCGAACTACCGGCGCGTCGCGATCCAGCGCGACGACGCCCGCGCGGCGGGGGAGCCGCTGCCGGTGCGCGGTGAGCTGCACGCGTGGCTGACGGCGGAGACGGAGGCCCTGCTTGGTGAGGTCCTTGAGCGTCGCCCGCCGCGGCCGCCGATCGGGGTCAACAGCGGGCGCGGTTTCGCGTTCGTCGACCACATCGGCGACGTCTACCCGTCGGGCTTCCTCCCGTACCGCTGCGGGTCGGTGAAGGAGCAGTCGTTCCGGGAGATCTACGCCGAGGCGCCGATGATGAAGGCACTGCGCGACCCGTCGTCGTACGCCGGTAAGTGCGGGGTGTGCGAGTTCAACTGGATCTGCGGGGGGTCGCGGGCCCGGGCGCACGCGATGGTGGGCGACCCGCTGGCGTCGGATCCGACGTGCGTGTACCGGCCGGCGGCGTGGGTCGCGCAGCACGAAAAGCAGGAGAACTCGGACCTCGCGACCGTATAGGGCCTCGGAGAGCCAGTGCGACGGCGTGTCGTGCCGGGGGGTCGGGGAGAGGCCGGGCCGGGGAGGGCATGGGGTCGCGTACCGGCGGCCCGCGAGGGGAGGCGGCGTGGCCCGACGCGTGTCGAGCGTGACGGCAACAGTCGGCAACTCCTTGGCGTGCGGCAACCCAGCTGGCGTACTTAGCACACCCCTCTGAGGCCTCCACGAGTCCACGACAGTCAGGGCGGCGCCCCCAGACCGGGCACGCCGGCCACATCGGCGTCGCCCCCTGTTCGAAGGACAGACAATGACGTCACGCATTCTGTCGGCCACGGCCCTCACCGCCGTCGCCGCCCTAGCCCTGGCGGGCTGGGGCTCGGCATCATCCTGGTCACCCACAACTTCGGGGTGGTCGCCGACATCTGCGACCGCGTCGTCGTCATGCAGAACGGTCGGCGCCGGCGAGACCCTGGGTCTGGTCGGCGAGTCCGGATCGGGGAAGACGACGCTGGGCCGGGCAGTCCTCGGGCTCGCCCCGGTGACCGGCGGCCGGATCGTCTTCCAGGGATCCGATCCGACGCCCGCAAGCGCGTTCAGGAGTTGTTGGACCGCGTGCACATGCCACGCGACGCCATGGTGAGCTGGTCGAGCAGGGCGACGCGGAGAAGTTCACGACGCGTCCGGCCCACCCCTACACGCAGAAGTTGCTGCTGGCCTCGCCGGTGCCCGATCCCGACCGACAGGCCGTCCGGCGGGAGGCTCGACGGCGTCACGCGCGGGAGACGGCCGCGGCCTGAGGCGGTGGATCGGCCCGCCCGGTCGAGCCTGAGGGCTGGCGGGTCGATCCTCGCTCATGCCGACGAGCGGACGTCGGGAACTGCCGAGTTGCGCAAAGTTCCAGGGGACTCTTCCCCGCGCTCCCTTTTCGTTATACGATTTGTGCATGGTCAGTGACGAGCAGATCCAGAAGTGGGCCGACGAAGCAGAAGCTGGCTACGACCCGGAGAAGCTGTTGCGGCGAGGACGCGGCCGTCCGGGTCGCGGCGCTGAGCCGTCGCAGGTGATCGCGGTGCGCCTGACGCCCGAGGAGCTCGCCGAGCTGGACGCGGCAGCTGAGCGGGATCACGTGTCGCGCTCGGAGGCGATCCGTCGCGCCTTGGCCGGCTACGCCGCGTGAAGGTTCACCCGAGCGCACTCAAGCACGGCATCGCTCAGGAGGATGCGGTGCAGGCCGCGTACTGGTCGTTGTGGATTGAGCCCCTTGACGAGGATGAGTGGCCGCACCGGGAACTGCGGCTCGGGTTCGATACCGCGGCTCGGTTGCTGGAGACGGTTGTCCTGGTTTTCGAGAGCGGGGAAGAGATGGTCATCCACGCCATGCCTGCCCGCAAGCAGTACTGGGACCTACTGCCATGACTAGCTGGGCACAGAAGCACGCTCGCTCATGCCGCGTTCCCAAGGGTGAAGAAGGCACGCTCAACCAGTCCGGCGCTTGGAACGAGGCGCGGTGCGGCTGGCGGGGACGGACTCCCGGGCTCTACTTGTTCGGTGAGGGGATGGTCCATGCTGTAGGCATGAAGAAGCCTTACCCCTTCCCCGCCCGAATTGCTGTAGCCTTCTTGGCCGCAGCGGGAATCATGCTGACGGTCCCTACCCTCGCCCACTTACTCCTCGGAGGCCCTAACGAGACGCCGTTGGCGTGGTCCAGCCTTTCGCTGGCTTGCACTGCTCTGGCAGCTGTAGCCGGGGTCACGTTGCTGGCTTGGCGTCCGCCGTCTGGATGGGCGACCGTCTTGGCCGTGGGCGTGACGGCTGCGGCGATGACTCTACTTCCGATCAGCATGCTGTGGGATGATCGAGGATGGTGGGGAGTACTCGTTTTCTACCTTGTGGTCTATGGGGTTTACTTCGCAATCGTCCCGGCTTTGATGACTGCGGCTATCGTGCTCCATGGCCGTCACGGCCTGCGCTTACGCAGGCCGGTGCGCGCTTCGAACTAGCAGGATCGGTGGTTGCTGCGTCCGGCGAGCACTCCATGGTGTTTGCAGCCGGGGATCCGAGAGTCTCTCCAGGGGGCGATGTCGATCCAGCCCCGCCGGATAATCTGGAAAAGCGCGGATCTGCCGCAGCCGTGCCGATCTACGGACGTCCGGAACTGCCGCATACCCCTTCTATGCAGTGCGGGGTCCGTCCCGGTGGGTTCGGCGTTCTGAGATGATCCTACGATGAAGCGCTGGCTGGGCATGGCCTCCCTAATCGTCGCGGCAGGGGGCGTCGTGGTGATGCTTCTCCCGACGATGGAACTGCGGTGGGGCGTTGACCCCGCACTCGGACTCGAGCCGACGGTAACGTGGCACTCGTGGTTCGACCCACTTCTTTTCGGCGTAGCTCGTTTCGATGCGCCGCTTGCGCTGTTTGTCGGCGGACACGGAAAAATGCCCAGTGACGGTCATGTAGTTGCCCGCTGGCGGTCATGAAATCTGCCCGGTGGTGGCCATGGGATCTGCCCGACACGACATCCGTTGCCTGGCCGCGTCCGCGGTCGGCGTCCCTTCCTCGAGTGCGATGAGTGGTGCTGAAGCACTGTTCGTCACCCGGGGAAGGGACATCTTGAAGTCTGCCGAGGAAATCATGGAAATCTTGGATGCTTACGATCTGACTGGGTCGTTGCGTGACACCGCGGAGTTGGTGGGGTGTTCTCATCACACGGTGAAACGCTATGTGGAGGCCCGCGACAAGCTGGGTGGCCCGCCGTCGGGGACGGCCCGCCGGTCCCGGTTGATCGACGACTACCTGGACAAGGTCGAGGAGTGGGTCGAGCGGTCGAAGGGGAAGGTCCGCGCCGACAGGGTCCACCAGAAGCTGGTATGGCTGGGCTACACCGGCTCGGAGCGCACCACCCGCCGCGCGGTCGCGGCCGCGAAGACCGCGTTCCGGGTCGGGAACCGCAGGGTCCATCGGCCGTGGGTGACCGAGCCGGGGATGTGGTTGCAGTACGACTACGGCGACGGGCCGTTGATCGACGGGGTCAAGACGGTGCTGTTCGTGGCCTGGGTCGCGTGGTCGAGGTTCCGGGTGGTGCTGCCGCTGCGGGACAAGACCCTGCCCTCGGTGTTCGCGGCTTTGGATGTCACGTTCCGCCGGATCGGGGGCGTCCCGACGTATGTGTTGACCGACAACGAGAAGACCGTCACCAGCGAGCACATCGCCGGGATCCCGGTGCGGAACCAGCAGCTGGTCGCCTTCGCTGCGCATTACGCGGTGACCGTTCACACATGTGTTCCGGCGGACCCGGCGAGCAAGGGTGGCACCGAATCATCGGTGAAGCTCGCGAAGGCCGACCTGGTGCCCACCGACGCCAACCTGCGCGACGCCTACGACACGTTCGCCGACCTCGAGGCCGCCTGCGAGGCGTTCTGCGACCTGGTGAACAGTCGTCCGCATCGGGTCACCCGACGGGCCCCCGTCGAGATGCTGGCCGAGGAACGGCCGCGGTTGCATCCTGTCGCGGCGGCGCCGTTCACGGTCGCGTTCGGGACCACGAGGGTGGTGCCGGACAACACGCCGATGGTGAACTTCGAACACGGCCAGTACTCCGTCCCGCACCGGCTCTGCGGGGCCACGGTCTGGGTCCGCGTCCACGGCCGCGGCGCGGATGAGCAGATCGTGATCTGCCACCTCACCGACACGGGCCCGGTCGAGGTCGCCCGCCACCGACGCGCGACCCCCGGCACGCCGATGCTCGACGACACGCACTTCCCGCCCGCACCAGCCGGCGCCCTGGAACGGACCCCCACACCCAAGTCGGTGGCTGACAGCGAGTTCCTCGCCCTGGGTGAAGGGGCGCGGATCTGGCTGGTCGAGGCCGCCGCCGCGGGCGCCGGGAAGATGCGAGTCAAGATGGCCGCCGCGGTCCAGCTCGCACGCCTGTTCAACCCCGCCGACGTCGACTGGGCCTTGGGACATGCCGCCGTCCACGGCCGCTTCGCCGAGGCCGATCTGGCCTCCATCCTCGACCACCACCGCAGCCGACCCCACCCCCAACAGCTGCAGGCCAGCGAAGACAAGTCCCTGACCCAAGGCACCCGCGGCTGGGCCACCTACGGCACCACCAACCCCGAGGAGATCGCCTCATGACCGGCCAGAGCGCCCCGGTGGCTGGGGTTCCGGTCGCCCCGCCGCTACCGGCCGACCTGGAAGCGTTGCTGCGCCGGATGCGGTTGCCCTACATGCGCACCGCAGCACCTGACATCCTCGCCACCGCCCGAGCGCAACGCTGGGACCCCGCCGAAGTCGTCAAAGCCCTCCTCGTCGAGGAGGTCACCGGCCGTGAACGCTCCGCGCTGGCCACCCGCCGCACCGCCGCCGGGTTCCCCACCGGCAAAACCTTCGACGCCTGGCAGGACACAGCATCCTCGATCCCGGCCCCCACCCAACAAGCACTCCGGACCCTGGAATGGGTCGGCCGGCGGGAGAACCTCGTCGTCTGCGGCCCCTCCGGCACCGGGAAGACGTTCTTCCTCGAAGCACTCGGCCACCTGGCTGTCGAACAAGGACTGCGCGTCGCCTGGTTCACCCTCGAAGACCTCGGCCTGCTGCTACGTCGGCACCGCGCCGACGACACCGTGTCGAAAGCCATCGCCCGGATCCTGCGCGCCGACCTGGTCGTCGTCGACGACATCGGCCTGCTACCCGTGTCCCACGACGCCGCCGAGGGCCTCTACCGCTTGGTCGACGCCGCCTACGAGAAACGCTCCGTCGCGATCAGCTCCAACCTGCACCCCGCCGGCTTCGACGAACTCATGCCCAAAACCCTGGCCACCGCCACCGTCGACCGGCTCCTCCACCACGCCCACGTCTGCCAAACCAGCGGCGACAGCGTCCGACTCACCCAAGCCCTCGCCGGCCGGGGGGTGACCCCCTTGCACTAACCCAGCCTCGACCGAGGTGGATGGCCAACAACCCCCCAGGGGCAGATCCCATGGCCACCACCGGGCACATCTCGTGACCGCCACCGGGCAGGTTTCATGTCCGCCTCCGGGCAGAAACCAGTGGCCCTTGACAGCTGTTGGCAGGGATAGCGGGGTTCTTCCTGCTCGTCTTGAGTGTGCGCAGGGGCCCGCCCTCGTGGCTCGCGGTTGGATTCTTGATCGCGGGGGCGGTCGTGCCTCTACTCGGGTTCTGGGCCTTCGGGAGTCTCGGGTGGATTGCGCTGTTGGCGCAAACTGCGATGGCAGCCAGTGCCGCGGCGGCGATTATCTCCCGTGGCTTGGCCGAGGCTGAAGCCACCGTTCTCCAACAACATCTCCGCTCCGAACCCTGAGCGGACATGCACTCTATTAAACGCGCGCACATGCCGCTCCTGGGACGGTCGAGTCCGGTGTGGCAGGTGTATGGCCAGACCGGATCGCATCGGTGCAACTGACGCGTGACCTCGACTCTTCCGTCCATACTTGCAGGAACGTACGTCATAACGTACGCTGCTTGGTGGAGGTGGTACCCATGACTGCTGTAAGCGCAACGTCTGCCCGCGCGAACCTGTACCGGTTGATCGACCAGGTCAACGAGGAGTCCGAGCCGCTGACCATCACCGGCCAGCGTGGCAACGCGGTGCTTATCGGCGAGGAGGACTGGCTCGCCATCCAGGAGACGCTGTTCCTTGAGTCGGTACCGGGGTTGGCCGATTCCATCCGGCGCGCCCGCGCGGAGGGCGTCGACGCGGGCTCGACCGAGCTTGACTGGTGAGTCCCTGGACTCTGGTGTACTCGCGCCAGGCCCAGAAGGACGCCAAGAAGCTGGCCTCCTCAGGGCTGAAGACGAAGGCGCAGCACCTGCTAGAGGTTCTGGCTCAGGATCCGTTCACCACGCCACCCAAGTACGAGAAGTTGGTCGGCGACCTCGCTGGCTGCTACTCACGGC
Organism: Tessaracoccus sp. O5.2; assembly: GCF_964266725.1. Classification (NCBI taxonomy): domain Bacteria; kingdom Bacillati; phylum Actinomycetota; class Actinomycetes; order Propionibacteriales; family Propionibacteriaceae; genus Tessaracoccus; species Tessaracoccus sp. O5.2. The sequence goes on from NZ_CAXWGV010000023.1 coordinate 83,076, forward strand.
GCATCAACATCCAGCACCGACTTGTCTATGGGGTGCTCCCTGATCGCCACGTCGTCCACATCCTGAGGATGTGGAGCCACTACGAGTAGCCACTCACCGAACATCCGGACATGCCGCGGTGAGCGAGGGCAGCCTTCGACCCGTCGCCCGGGACCGGTTCGTGAAAGTCACCAACGACGCCGACGGAAAGAAGCCCGAGGTCAACTGGGACGTCATCGAACGTGCCAGGTTCTGCGCCGGGTTCAAGGGCTACGTCACCAACATCGGCACCGACGTCATGGACGGCGCAACGGTGGTGGCCGCCTACCGGGACCTGTGGCACGTCGAGGAGTCCTTCCGGATGGCCAAGGGAGACCTCCAGGCCCGCCCGATCTTCCACCGCAAGCGCGAACCGATCGAGGCCCACCTCACCATCGTGTTCGCCGCGCTCGCGGTCGCCCGGCACCTCCAAGAGCAGACCGGCGTCAGCATCAAGCGCCTCGTGCAGACACTTCGCCCCCTGCGCACGGTCACGATCACCATCGCCGGCCAGCCCATCCAGGCCCAACCACGGCTCACCGCGGAAGCCGAAGCCATCCTCACCAAGATCCCTGGTCGAGCGGGGCACTAAATCAGGCCCGAATTGTTGAACTCAGGCCTGGCCCGCCTGGTGGCGGCACTCAGGCATCCGATGGGGGCTTCGTTGTCACGGGATCCCGCCGGTGGCGAGAGACTCCATCATCTTCGCAGACTCGAGCGACGACCCATCCGCACCAGAGCCCATCCCATCCAGACGACGGTCAGGAGTCCACTGATGATGAGGTGCCGCGCGCCGGCCGCCTGACACTTGGTGGCCCACTCCGGGAAGACGTTGCCGGGCGAACCATGGAACGTGACAGATACGAACGCCTGGTCGCAGGACAGGTCGACACCCGAATCTTGAGGGACCGTGGGGGCCCACAGCATGATCACGAATACTGTCAGTGCCAGGAACGTCCCGGTCAGGGCTACTGGCCACCCACTTCGCGAGTGACCGGCCGAACGTCGGGCAAGGAGGGCGGCGCCTGTTGCGATGACCAGCAAGGCAGGGAGTAGCAGCAGGGCGAACAGAGCCAGGACTGCTGACGATTCCACATACTCGGTCATCGTGCTACTCGTGGGGAAGCGCGCCATTCGTGGAGGACCATGCTAGGTGATCAGCCCGTACCAATGGATGGTGCTCTTGCCTTGGCTTTGTGCGATGCGGATCGACTCGCTCAAGAGTATGTTGTGACGGTTGCTGCTCTTCTGGGAGATCCGAGGTTCATTCGTCGACGAGTGTCCGGTAACGATCATGACGTGGTCGATCTTGCCGTCCGGAACGTTGTTGGGGTCCCAATCGACATAGAGGTAGTCCGCCAAGCGCGCCTCCCAGATGTTCGGAAGTCGCCATTTTCCTCCCCGCTGGATCATCCACGATTGCTGGGTGTGTGATCTAGACCACGTATCTGAGTACCTGCTGAGGAAGAGACATGGGCTTGCGTTGTTCTTGTGGGTCCAGTTATCGAACGAGGAGCTGCTGCAGATATAGTCGCGGTGTGCGGGCCACCCGCCAGCGTTTAGGACCTGTGAAGCGAAGTTGGCGCAGTTGTTTCCGGCGTCCCCATACCACTCGCTCAGGTTGTCCGACGTGGTCCATTCAAGCGCATAATCTCTCATGGCATAGTAGTTCAGGCTTGGAAGGGCTCTCGATGCTGTGGACGAACCGCTGAGGTCCGCCTTGTCTCGGTCGGCTACTTCTGAGGCCTCGGAGCGCACGGCTGAACTCCTACCTACAGCTGGTTGCCACGCTAGGGCATCCCTTGACTCGGTCTCGCTGCGCGTACCCGGCCTGCTGCTCATGGCTTCCTCATCGCTCACTGTGGAGACGTTGACACTCCCGAGTGATTCATCGAACCGGTAGTATTCACTCCATCCTGCCTCTGAGGTGCCCGCGCTGTCCTCTAGTGTGAGTGTGGTAGAGATCTGCCAGATGCCGTCGGGAAGCCCCGATGGGACGATCTCCGCGTCGACGACTCGGTAGCCGGCCAACTCGTAGTTCTGGCGTGCTTGAACCACGTCATCGGCAATCGTCGATGGAAGGCCCTCGCGCATGGACTGCTGGGTCGTCGGAGACTGTTCCCAAGCCTCCTCGATCAGTGGGGCAAGTTGATCAACAAGATCACGGGGGGGTGGGAGGGTCTCTGCATGGGCCGCTTTTGGGGCGTTCGTCGCTACGAGGGAGATGGTTACGAGTGAAATGGCGGCCAGTATGGCCAGCTTCATTGGCTTCACGTTGCCACCGTAACAGCCTACCTGCGCAGGCAGTCTCCGGAGCTGCACTGATCAACTGGCTATGGCCGAAAGTCGACTGTGCAGGTCCAACCTAGATCAGCGGAAGTCCATTTATGACTGGTCGAGCTCAGCGCGCCGAACATCAACCAGTTGCCTGAAGTCGCGTCTATCAACTCGGTGCCCCTGACTGACCCTTGGCTACACCACAACCTGGATCTGGTCGGCCGCTCCGCGGTCGTGCACAAGGTCACGAGGCGACAGCGCGCGCAGGCTGCTTGACGAACAGGGCGACGAGGAAGCCCGCCAGCAGCACCAGCACCACGCCGAGGATGCCCCAGTACTGCGCCGACTCCTCCGCGGACCCCGTCACCGCGACACCGACCGCGATCGCCAGGCCGAACATCGTCGGAGCCAGGAAGCTCACCGCGCGCCCCGTAGTGGCGTAGAGCCCGAACATCTCGCCGCTCATGCCCTCGGGGATGAGGCGGGCCAGGAACGACCGGCTGGCGGACTGCGCGGGGCCGACGAACAGCGTCATGCCGAGGCCGAAGATCCAGAACACGGTCTTGCCGCCGTCGTGGAGGAAGAAGATGCCCAGGCCCAGGCCGACGAGCATCGCCAGCGACACCAGGATGACGGTCTTGGGGCCGAGCCGGTCGTCGAGCAGGCCGAACAGCATCGTCGCGACGCCGGCCGTGACGTTGGCCACGACCCCGAAGATGACGACCTCGCCGAACGTGAAGCCGAAGGTGCCGGCCGCCAGGACGCCGCCGAACGTGAACACGCCGGCCAGCCCGTCGCGGAACAGTGCCGAGGCGATGAGGAAGAACAGGGTGTTGGGGTTGTCGCGCCCGACCCTGGCGATGGAGCGGAACAGCTCGCGGTAGGAGCCGACGATGCCCAGCGACGGCGGCACGTGGTCGGGCCGCCGGTCCTTGATGGCCAGGAAGATCGGGACGGTGAACATGACGGTCCACGCGCCGCAGATGAGCATGGCGAAGCGGACGTCGTCGGGCGTGAAGTCCGAGCCGAGGACGCCGATGATGACGAGCAGGATCGTGATGCCGCCGAGGTAGCCCAGCCCCCAGCCCAGCCCGCTGACCCGGCCGACGTTGGCCGGCGTGCTGACCTGGTCCAGCGCCGCGTAGTAGTTGACGTTGGCGATCTCGGAGACGACGTTGCCCGCCCCCAGCAGCACGGCCCCCAGCAGGAAGTACTCGGGGGCCGGGGCGACGAAGTACATGGCCGCGCAGATCGCGGCCAGCAGCCACGTCTGCCACCGCAGGTGGAACATGCGCTTGCCGGTGCGGTCCGCGCCCTGGCCCAGCACGGGAGCGAGCAGCGCGATGAGCAGGCCGGCGGTCCCGGTGGCCCAGGCGAGCTTCATCGTCACCTCGTCCTTGTCCCCGAAGGCGGAGCTGGTCAGGTAGACCGAGAAGACGAAGGTGGTGATGACGGTCGCGAACGGCTGCGTCCCCCAGTCCCACAGGGCCCAACTGAAGACCTTCCGGCCTGGGGCCCGGGTGGGGGACAGCGCGCCGGTGCGGGGTGCGGCGTCGTCGACGGCGGGGGGCTCGAGGGTGCTCACGCGAGCAATGTAGGCCGTGCCGGTGAACGTCGGGAGTCATCTCCCTAAACGGGGATGGTCAGATTGGGCTGGTGAGACGTGTTTGAACCCGGCCCGCCAGGGGTAGTGTCCGAAACGAGAACCTTGACCCCCCAAGGAGGGCAATCATGCGTATCGGATCTTCCGTCTTCCTCATCGCGCTCGGCGCGATCCTGGCGTTCGCCGTCGAGGCCGACATCCCCTATGTCAGCCTAGACCTCGTGGGGTACATCCTGATGGCCGCCGGCCTGATCGGTCTCATCTGGGCGCTCATGGCGCAGAACCGCAGCCGGACCACCGAGACCCGGACCGTGCACGATCCGAACACCGGCGAAACGGTGCGCCGTTCGGAGTCGTCCGAAGGGATCTAACTCCCCCAGACCAGCAGCCCCTCGCCCACCCGCCCCCGGTGGCCGAGGGGCTGCTTTGTGCGCTCCCCACAACCGGAGTGGACTTCAATCAGAGGTTCCCTCCAGGGTTGTATGGTGGGGGCGCACGCCCGTTTTTGTAGACACGACGGCGCCCACGATGGTCGCCGGGACCAAAGAAAGGCAATCGCATGACCGACAGCGGAGTCCTCAAGTACGGGGATCTCGAGCTCGAACTGCCGATCGTGGAGGCCACGCAGGGCAACAACGGATTCGACATCAGCAAGGTGCTGGCCAAGACCGGCGCCACGACGCTGGACCCCGGCTTCGTGAACACCGCATCGTGCACCTCGGCGATCACGTTCATCGACGGTGACCAGGGCATCCTGCAGTACCGCGGGTACCCGATCGAGCAGCTGGCCGAGAAGGCGACCTTCATCGAGGTCGCCTATCTGCTCATCTACGGGGAGCTTCCGACGCAGGAGCAGCTGGACGAGTTCCGGCTGAAGATCTCGCGCCGCATGATGCTCGACGAGCGCATGCGCGAGCTGTACCGCTGCTTCCCCCGCGGGGCGCACCCCATGCAGGTGCTGGCCGCCGGCGTCATGGCGCTCGGCTCCTTCAACCGCGACACCCTGTCCGTGCACGACTCTGCGCAGGTGGAGGAGGCGTCGCTGCGCCTGCTCGGCTCGATGCCGACGCTCGCCGCGTACGCGTACAAGAGCTCCGTAGGGGAGCCGTTCCTGTACCCGCAGACCAAGCTGGGCTACGTCGAGAACTACCTGCGTCTGTCCTTCGGGACCCCGCAGGAGGAGTACGAGATCGACCCCGCGATCGTGCGCGCGTTCGAGACCCTGTTCATCCTGCACGCGGACCACGAGCAGAACGCCTCCACCTCGACGGTGCGGCTGGTCGGCTCGGCGGACGCGAACATCTACGCCTCCATCAGCTCTGGCGTCAACGCGCTGTCCGGCCCGCTGCACGGCGGCGCCAACCAGGCCGTGCTGGAGATGCTGGCGAGGATCCACGACGAGGGCCTGGACATCAAGGAGTTCGTGTCGCTGGTCAAGGACAAGAAGTCGGGCGTCAAGCTCATGGGCTTCGGGCACCGGGTCTACAAGAACTACGACCCGCGCGCGAAGATCATCAAGGGCCACGCCGACGAGCTGCTGCGCAACTCCGGCCGGAGCAACCGCCTGCTCGAGATGGCGCTGGAGCTGGAGGAGACGGCGCTCAACGACGAGTACTTCATCGAGCGCAAGCTGTACCCGAACGTCGACTTCTACACCGGCCTGATCTACGAGGCGATGGGCTTCCCGGCACAGCACTTCACCGCGCTGTTCGCACTGGGCCGTCTGCCCGGCTGGATCGCGCAGTGGCGCGAGCAGCACGCGGACCCGACGCGCAAGATCGGCCGCCCGCGGCAGATCTACGTCGGCGAGACCAAGCGCGACTACGTGCCGATCACCGAGCGCTGATCAGTCGAGCCACGCGGCGGGCCCGTCCCCTCGGGGGCGGGCCCGCCGCCTCGTCATCGACGCCTCGCGTGTCGCGCCTGCCTGAATGCGTCGCGCCTGCCTGAATGCGTCGCGCCTGCCTGAATGCGTCGCGCCTGCCTGAATGCGTCGCGCCTGCCTGAATGCGTCGCGCCTGCCTGAATGCGTCGCGCCTGCCTTCCTTTGCCTGGCGCCTGCCTGAACGCGTCGCGCCTGTCCTTGAGGGCAGGCGCGACGCACCAGGGCAGGCGTCCGGACCTGGCCCGCTGGCCCGCCGCTATCCTGAGCGCCATGGCGACGACGATGCGTGAGGTGGCGGCGCTCGCCGGCGTGTCGATCAAGACTGTCTCCCGCGTCGTCAACGAGGAGCCGCACACGCGTCCGGAGGTGGTGGCTCGTGTGCGTGCCGCCATCGCGGAGCTCGGCTGGACTCCCAACCCGAGCGCCCGCAACCTGCGCACCGGCCGAACCGGCACTGTCGCGATCGCCGTCGAGGGGCTCCGTCGGCCCTACCTCGCCACGCTCGTCGAGGTGCTCGTCGATGAGGTGGCCAGGCGCGGCCTGGACGCCACCGTCGAGCCCACGGGCGGTGACCCCGCCATGCTCCGTTCCGTGGTCTCGGCCGCCGGACGCATGCACGACGGCGTGGTGGTCATCGGTGACGTGCCGCCAGGCGTGGGCGAGGGGGGCGCTGAGCCGCCGGCGGTGGTGGTGCTCCAGGGCACCCGCTCGGACCTCGCGCTGGACAGGGTAGACGAGGATGTGGCCGTCGCCGCGGCGCTGGTGTCGCGGCATCTGGTGGTGATGGGGCGGTCGCGCCCCGTGGTGCTGGGCGCCGACCGCGGGCATGGTCTCGAGAGGGGCGTCGCGGCCACACGTCCCTCGCAGGCTCTGCGGGCGGCGCTGGCCGCCGTCGACATCGCCGTCGACGACCTTCCGTTCGTGGCCCGCGGTCCTGCGCTCGACCGCGCCGCCGGTGTGGTCGCGGCCCATGAGGCGCTGGCGCGGTTCCCGGAAGCCGACGCCTACCTCTGCGCCAACGACGAGGTGGCTCTCGGTGCCCTGGTCGCGCTGGCGTCGAGGGGGATCGAGTGCCCCGGTGGTGTCGCCGTGCTCGGCAACGGCAACCTCGTCGACGGGCGGTTCGCGTCGCCGTCGCTCACCACCGTCGACCCCCACCCGAGGGCGATGGCGAGGGCCGCGCTGGACCTCCTGGTCGACCGGATCGAGGGCCGTCAGCCCGGCGGGCCCAGGGCGGTCACGATCCCGGTGGATCTGGTCCGGCGCGAGTCGACGATGGGGAGGCCGAGGACATGACCCCCCGCCCCACCCTGCAGGACGTCGGCGCCAGGGCAGGCGTCTCCGCCAAGACCGTGTCGAACGTGCTCCTCGGCCGGCCGAACGTCTCGGATGCCACGCGCGCCCGCGTCTGGGAGGCCGTCGAGTCCACCGGGTACGTCGCCAACGCGGCCGGGCGTGGTCTGGCGTCCGGGCGCACAGGCAGGATCGCCCTCGTGGTGCCCAACCTCCATCAGCCCTACTTCGCCGAGATGACGGAGCGCCTCATGGTGGAGCTTGCCACGCACGGGCTGACCTCCACGCTCATCATCGCCCGCACCGGTGAGGATGAGCGGCGCGTCGTCCTCGGCGAGGCGGCTCCAGGGGTCGACGGGGTGATCATCCTGCCTCACGAGTTGAGCTGGGAGATGCCCAGCGACGTCACCCCGCCCCGGCCCGTGGTGCAGCTCGGAGGGGCGCGGACCACCGGGCTCGACTGGGTGGCGATGGGGGAGCGCGTCGGCATGCGCCTGGTTACCCGGCACCTCCTGGCGCAGGGGCATCGTCGCTTCGCGGTGCTGTGGAACGGCGAGATCGCGGCCGATGATCCGGGGGAGCGGTTTGGCGGCATCCTGGACGCGCTCGGCACCGCGGGCCTGGGCCGCGACGACGTGACCATCATCACCGGCTCGGACTGGGACCGCCGGGAGTCCGGGTATGAGGCCATGGCCGGGCTGCTGCGCACCGGGCAGGCGTTCGACGCGGTGATCGGCGTCAACGACGCCCTCGCCGTCGGCGCGATGCGGGCCCTGCGCGACGCGGGGCTGCGGGTTCCCGAGGATGTCGCGGTGACTGGCTTCGACGACACCGAGGAAGGGGCCTTCCTGCTTCCGTCGCTCACGTCGGTCTCGCCCGAGGCCGCCGAAATGACCCGGCAGGCCGTGCGTCTCCTGGTGGATCGCCTCGACGGCTACGCGGGCCCGCCCCGGGAGGTGCACACCGGCGCCCAGCTGGTTGCGCGTGCCTCGACAGGCCCCGGCCAGACAGGACTTGGCGCCTGAGCCCCAGCCCCTGACCCAGTGCGGAAGGGCGGGCCCGAGTGCCTTGATGAGTGAGGATCTCCTGCGGCCCCCGGCGTCACCCGGGGTCGTCGTGATGGTCCGTGCCCAACCTCGCGTCGCGGGCGCGGGCCACGAGTTCGGCCCGGCTGGAGGCTCCGGTCTTGGCGAGAATGTCGCTCACGCGATTCTGGACGGTCTTGACCGAGAGGAAGAGGCGCGACGCGATGGCCGGGTTGGGAAGGCCGAGCGCCACCAGGCGCAGCACTTCCAGTTCCCGAGGGGTCAGCATCGCGAAGGCGACGGGGCGGGGCGAACTGGTGGCTGCCTGCACGATGTGGGCGCCGATCGCCCCGTCGAGGACGGTCTGTCCGTCGGCGAGGGTCTCGATGGCGCGCACGATCGAGCCCCGCGCGGCCCCCTTGAGGAGGTAGCCGTGAGCCCCGGCGCTGAGGGCACGATGCACCTCGTGGCGGTCCTCGTGCATGGTGAGGATCAGCACTCGGGCATCCGGGTTGTGAGCGAGTATTCGCCGGGTTGCGCCCGCTCCGTCCAGCCCCGGCATGTCCAGGTCGATGACAGCCACGTCGAACGTGACTCCGGCCGCCAGCGCGACCACCTCGTCCCCGGTGGCGGCTGAGCCGACCACGAGGATCCCGGGCGCCGTGGACAGCAGCAGCGACAACCCGTCCAGGAAGACGGGGTGGTCGTCGGCGATCAGGACCCGGATGGCCACGGTGCTCCCCCTGGAACGCGCGCCACCACACGGGTTCCTCCCTCGCTGGTCTGGCCGAGACTGAGTGATCCCCCCACAGCGTTGACGCGCTCGGCCATCGAGCGGCGCCCAACCCCAGCCGGACGCCCTTGGAGGCCGATGCCGTCGTCGCTGACCTCCAGTTCGACCCACTGGCCCACCTGGCGCAGTCCCAAGGTGCAGGAGGCGGCGCGGGCGTGCCGGACGACGTTGCGGACGGCCTCGGCGGCCACTCGAAACAGCACAGCCTCGGTCTCAGGAGGTAGTTCCGGGGACCGTGCCGGCTCGAGAGTGAAGCGGACCCCGCTCGCCTCGTACCCGCCGACCAGCGCCGCCAGCGCGGTGGCGAGATCGGTGTCCGCGAGGGCTGATGGGCCAAGCTCGTCGATGAACCGGCGGACCTCGACCACTGCGGTCTCGGCCTGCTCTCCGATGGAGGCCAGTACGAGGTCGACCTCCTCAGCCGGCGCGGCACTCTCGACCAGGTTGCGGGCAGCCTCAACCCGCATGGTGATCGATCCGAGGAGCGGACCGAGGGAGTCGTGCAGATCACGCTGGAGCCGTGCTCGCTCCTCTTCGCGCACGGTGCGTAGGCGGTCGAACCGCCGACGAAGGTCGAGATCCCACAGGTCGTGCCGAGCCACCGCGTACGCGATCGCCGCAGGCAGCACCAGCCAGGACAACCCCTCGGCCAGGACTGCGTGTCCCGACAACAGCGCCAACGGCGAGGCGACTGCCAGGAACAGGAGCGCGAGCATGACCATCCGCAACTGACGCTGCCGCGATGCTGAGGAATGACCCCAACGCTGCACCAGCGCCGCCACCGCCGCGGCCAGCAACACGGGCTGGACGAGGAAGATCACCGGGAGTGCGGCGTCCAGCACTCCATGCAGGGCGGTGACGCCGATCGGGTTGGTCAGTGGGGTCAACTGATCGGCGCCGAGCGCCCCGGGCAACAGGGCGGTCACGGTCATGGCCGCGAGTCCCCAGCCGAGCACCGCCCACTCGACGATCCGCCAGCGCCTGCCCGGCAGCGAGCCGTCGGGGAAGCGCAGGATCAGCAGTATCGCCAGCACTTGTCCCGGGAGCCAGACCCAGTTGGTCAGCCATCCCAGCCAGGTGGCCGCCGACGTGCTCCCCTGAGCGAGCGCCAGGACGGCCAGGCCGAGGCACAGCCGGGCGACGACGTTGGCCAATGCCGCCGTCACCATAAACCACCCGGCGATCTGACTCCCCCTGACGTTGACCACCAGGGCACCCGTCCCAGCCAGGACCACCATCCCGACCACGAACAGCGCGTTCGAGGCCGAGGATGAGGGGTCGCCCGACAGGGGAGCCGACGTGGCGGTCATGACCAACACGGACATCCCGGCCAGCGCGGTGGCGGCGGCGGAGGCTACGGCGAGCCCCCGCCGGTTCCCCACGCTGTCCGTGAATCCGCCGGTCATGGACGACACTCTAGGCACGCCCACGCCGTCTCAGAACGGACAGGCCGATCCAGAGCAACGCGCCGCCGACAGCCACGTTGGACAGTGGGCCGATCGCCGGGATCGTCACCGCACCTATGAGCAGCAGGACCGCAGCGGGCCACGGGAAGGTCCCCCGACGCCACCCGCTCACCGCGAGCCAGACCGTCCCCGACATGGCAGCCACCCCGGCCGACAGTAGAGGAACGAGCAGCACGGCATCGGGCGCCGTGTCGAGCAGATCTGGTGCGTGCGACGCGAGGAACGGGTTGTAGAACGCCAAGGCGAAGCGGGTGCACGCGTCCAGCGCCACTCCGGCTCCGGCCGCCACGCCGGCCCGTGCGGAGACCATCCCAGCGCCTGATGAGCCGCCCCCCAGAAGCGGATACACCTGGCTCAGCACGATCAGGCATCCTGCCCACAGGGCGTAGTGCACCAGGTGCGCCGACTCCCCGGACTTGACCGAGTACGGGCTAGGGTCGAACATCATCACCGGCCCCAGGACTGCCCCCAGCGCGAGCAGAACGGCGCCTGTGGCTGCGAGCGCTCCGGGCAGCGCCCGTCCTGGAGCCCCAGGGCTCTGGATCCCGGCGAACGGGACCGGCGCTGCGGTGTCGTGGATGGTCATGGCTCCTCCTCAAGTTGTGGCTGAACCCAAGCCTGCGACGCCCGGATTCCCGGGAACAGGAGGCCAATCTCACTGCGAAGTCTCAACCTCTCGCGGCGAGGTGACCGAGGGCGGGGGAGCGTCGCTCTTCATCCCGGCCACGACCCGTTCGCAGAGGACACGGCCTCCATAGCCCCGGGTGACGCCCCGCCGCCTCGCTGCGCGACCTTCCCAACGCCTCGGGGCGTTGGTCAGCGAGCGGAGAGACGGTCAACGCCTCGCGCGCGGGTGCCGTCGGCGTCGGGTGAGCGCCTGACGCGCGGCGCGATACATGGTACGGACAGCGTCGTAGACCAGCCAGAGCCTAGAGCGGCGATCGACATGTACAGCAGGTAGGGGATGAGGGCGCTTGGAACAAAGTTGACCATCGAGTTCTCGAAGATTTCCTCCAGAGGATTCGACTCGGCCAATGTCCACGCGAGCCACAGGGCGGCCGCCGCGGCCGGCAGTTCCAGAAGGGCCAAGAGCACGCGTCCCGTGTAGATGTGCCTGGTCCGGGCTGTGGGCCTGACGATTCTGGTCATGGCTACATCACTTCCGATGCGCGACGCGCAACCGGTAGAACGGGGCACCCTGAGCCGTTCGCCACCCCGTCGGGTTGGCAGCGTCCTGGGACGATCACGGGGACACCCCCGTGGTCCCACTGCTGAGCGCCATCGGTGCGATCCTCGGAGACTGCGGAACTGAGGGGCGGAGGTCAGTTCTTGTCCACCTCTTGACAACGCTGAATCAGCGATGCATGATCCCTCCTAAGAGAGTTTTCATCGTTGAAAGGGGCACAGGTGACCACCTCGTCCTCGACGCCCCTCGTCGCCCCCGCCGCACCGTTGGCCTCGTCGGTCCGCGTCCCGCTGGCGATCGCCGCGGTCCGCCTGGATTCCGGCTCCCGCCTCGGCGCCTGGCAGCAGCGAAACGCCGCCGCGACCATCCCGCACTGCATCGCCCAGCTCGAGGAAGCCGGCAACCTGGACAACTTCCGCCGTGTGATCGGAGAGTCCGAGGCCGAGTGGCGAGGCTTCTGGTTCGCGGACTCCGACGTCTATAAGACCATCGAGGCGGTCGCGTGGGAGATCGCCCGGACCGGCACGCACGAGTTCGACGCGTGGCTCGACGACGTCATCGGGCTCGTGGCCCGCGTCCAGGAGGCCGACGGCTACGTCATGACCTGGATCCAGGGCGTGCACCCCGAGAAGAAGTTCGCGGAGCTCGACTGGACGCATGAGATGTACGTGCTCGGGCACATGGTCCAGGCCGCCGTCGCGCTGGCCCGAGCGGGCCGCACCGACCTCCTCGACCTCGCCGTCCGTTTCGTCGACCTCGTCGACGCCACCTTCGGGCCCGCCGCCGACACGGTGGGCTACTGCGGCCACCCCGAGCTCGAGACCGCGCTCGTGGAGCTCTACCGCCACACCGGCGAGCGCCGCTACCTCGACCTCGCCCGCCATCAGGTGGATCACCGAGGCTCCGGTCTGCTGAAGGTGGGCTCCCTGGGCGCGCGCTACTTCCAGGACCACGCGCCTGTCCGCGAGTCGCAGAGCGCGGTGGGACACGCCGTCCGCCAGCTCTACCTCAACGCCGGCGTCACCGACCTCGTCCTGGAGGAGGGCGACCCCACCCTGCTCGAGGCCATGCGCGCCCAGTGGGACAGCGCCCACGACCGGAAGATGTACATCACGGGCGCTTTCGGGTCGCGGCACCGCGACGAGGCCTTCGGCGACGACTACGAGCTCCCCTCGGACCGCGCCTACGCCGAGACCTGCGCCACCATCGCCGACCTGCACTGGAACTGGCGGATGTACCTCGCTGAGGGCGGCGCCCGCTACGCCGAGACGATCGAGCGCGAGCTGCACAACGCGCTGGCCGCCTCGCTGGACGAGACCGGCACGCGCTTCTTCTACTCCAACCCGCTGCAGCTGCGCCCGGACCGCTACTCCGAGGAGAACGCGCCCCGCGAACGCACCCCGTGGTACGCCTGCGCCTGCTGCCCGCCCAACATCGCCCGCGTCTTCGCGCAGCTGAGCGGCTACGTGGCCTCCGTCGACGGCGACGCCCTCGCGATCCACCTCTACACCGGCGCGGAGATCGACGTTCCCGATGCCCTGGGCGGCGGCACCGTGACGGTGCGCACCAGCTACCCCGACGCCGGCCGCGTCGAGATCGCCGGCCCCGCCGGGCTGCCCGTCGCGCTCCGCATTCCCACCTGGGCGGCTGACGCCACCGTCGACGGCGCCCCGGTCGCCCCGGAGGCCGACGGCTACGCCCGGCTCACCCTGACCGACCGGCCCAGCGTCCTCGACCTCCCCATGACCCCGCGCTGGACGCAGGCCAACCACCGCGTGGACTCGGTGCGCGGCTGCGTCGCGCTCGAGCGAGGCCCCCAGGTCTACTGCGTCGAGCAGGTGGACCTCCCCGAGCAGATCCGCCTCGACGACGTCGTCGTCGACCCCACCCAGCCGCCGCTGGAGTCCGACGGCGGGCTCCGGATCGCGGTGACCCCACGGCGGGAGGTGGGCCCGCTCTACGGCGCGCCCTCCACCGCCCCCACCGGGGACCCCGTGACCGTGCGGGCCATCCCCTTCCACACCTGGGGCAACCGCGCCTCCGGTGCCATGCGCGTCTGGCTACCGGCTTCGTAAGACCCTCCGCTCCCCGCGATGCCGGGTGAGGGCCCACGCGGTCAACGCGGGTAGAGTGCCACGTCGAAGGAGTGACCGCACGTGCGCAGCATCGCCAAGATCATGGCCACAGCCCGAGAGCTGTGGCCGCTCTACCTCACCGTCGTCATCGGGGCCGTCGCCACCTCCGCGACCGCCCTGCTGACCCCGTTCGTCATCGCGCGGGCCACGGACACGGTCATCGACATCGCGGAGGGCCGCGGCGGCACCGTCGCCGACCTCATGTGGCTGGCGGTGATCCTGCTGATCATCGCGCTCGCGAACTCGGCGATCACCAACGTCTCCGGCTACTTCGGCGACCTCATGTCGGTCAGGCTGCGCGCCATCCTCTCGGCCAACTACTACCGCAAGCTGCTGCGCCTGCCGCAGCGCTACTACGACAACGAGCTTACCGGCACCATCATCTCCCGGCTCAACCGCTCCATCACGTCGATCACCGACTTCCTGCAGACCTTCAGCAACGGATTCTTCCCCACCGTCATCACGCTGCTGGCCGTGCTCGTCATCACCGCCTTCTACTCCCCGTGGCTGAGCGTGCTGCTCATCGTCATCTACCCGACGTTCGTGTGGCTGACCGCGCTGACGTCGAAGAAGTGGCAGGTCTGGGAGAAGCAGAAGAACGACCACTACGACATCTCCGGCGGCCGGTTCTCCGAGGTCATCGGACAGATGCGGGTGGTGAAATCGTTCGTCACCGAGCGCCGCGAGCTCGACTCGTTCCGCGGGCACTACCGCGACGCCGTCGACCTGACCCGCCGCCAGTCGCGGTTCTGGCACACCATGGACATGTGGCGCCGCGGAGCGCTCGACCTGGTGTTCTTCGGCATCTACGCCATCATCTTCTGGCAGACCGCGACCGGCCAGTACAGCGTCGGCACCATGGTGCTGCTCATCCAGCTCACGACGATGGCGCGGATGCCGGTGACGTCGATGAGCTACTGGGTGGACATGACGCAGCGGGCGGTCGCGGGCAGCCTCGAGTACTTCAAGGTGATGGACGAGGCCGACGAGCCGAACAACCCGCTCGAGGCGGCGCCGTCGGCGGAGGTGCAGTGGGTCGACTCCGACCCGGTGGTGGAGTTCGACGACGTGAGCTTCGGCTACGGCGACGGCGACGACCTGGTCCTGCGCGACATCGATCTGACGGTCAACCGCGGCGAGCGCATCGCGTTCGTCGGTGAGTCCGGCGGCGGGAAGACGACGCTGGTCAACCTCATCATGAAGCTCTACCCGGTGACGTCGGGCACCGTGCGCGTCCACGGCCAGTCGGTCGACGACGTGCCGACGGCCGAGCTGCGCCGCGAGATCGGCGTCGTGTTCCAGGACGCCAACCTCTTCTCCGGCACCATCCGGGAGAACATGGCCTACGGTCAGGACGACGTCACGGACGAGCAGCTGGCGGTCGCGGCGCGGCGCGCCAACGCGATGACGTTCATCTCGCACCTCCACGGCGGCTTCGACACGGAGATCGGCGAGCGGGGCATCAAGCTGTCGGGCGGGCAGAAGCAGCGGCTGTCGGTGGCCCGCGCGCTCCTCAAGGACGCGCCCATCCTCATCCTCGACGAGGCCACCAGCTCGCTGGACACCAAGTCAGAACGCGCCGTGCAGGCCGGGCTCGAGGAGCTGATGGAGGGCCGGACCACGCTGATCATCGCGCACCGCCTGTCGACCATCTCGACGGTGGACCGGATCGTCACGCTGCGCGACGGCCGCATCGACGAGATCGGCACCCCTGCCGAGCTCGCCACCACCGGCGGCATCTACGCCGAGCTGCTGGCACTGCAGGGCTCCACCCGCAAGGCGGACAAGGCGCGCCTGCTGCGCTACGACATCACCCAGTAGCGCCGCCCGCGCGGCGTTCGAGTTCGTCGGGGTCGCGGACCACGATCCGGCGCCCGGCGGGCAGCGCGATGACTCCATCGTCGGCGAGCGCGCGCAGCCGCCGGCTCAGGGTCTCCGGGGTCGTCCCCAGGTAGCTCGCAACATCCTTCTTCGCCATCGGCAGCTCCACGACGGCGCCGTCGTCCCCCCGGCGGGCCGGGAGGTCGAGCAGGTACGCGGCGACCCGGGCCCCGACGTCGGCCCCACCGAGGGCGGCCAGCATCCGCTCCGCGGCCGCCAGCCGCTCGGCCTGGATCTGCAGCATCCGCACGGCGATGTCCGGGTACCGCGCCACCAGGCCGGCGAGGTCGGCGTGGTCGAAGGCGCACACAACGACGTCGGTCTCCGCGATCGCGTGGTTCGCCGGCCGCCGGCCCAGGATGAACGACGCCTCCCCCACGACATCGCCGGGACCCAGCACGCGCAGCACTCGCTCGTGGCCGGTCTCCATCAGTTGCGACACCCGGACCCGGCCCTCGTGGATCACCAGCAGCCGACGCGCCCGGTCCGACGGGGTCAGCAGGAACTGCCCGGCGGCGGCCCTGACGGGCCGGGCGAAGCCGGCCACCTCGCTCTGCTGTCGCGGGTCGAGCCCCCGGAAGACGGGGACCCGGGCGACGCAGGTGTCGCCGTCGCGGTGATCGGTCATGGGCCCAGCCTGCCAAACCCGGCGGCGGGGAGGGCTTGATCCACGTCAAGGAGCCCCGCGTCGCGCCGCCGTACGGTCGAATCGTCGCCGCCGTCGGGGCGGCCCGATCCGAGGAGGAGACCATGTCCACCACCCACACCACGCTGCGTGCCGAGGGGTTCAGCTGCCCCAGCTGCGTCGCGAAGATCGAGAAGTCGCTGGCCGCGCTCCCCGGCGTCAGCGCCGCGACGGTGCACTTCGCGTCCTCGCGCATCGAGGCTGACCACGATCCCGACCGGACCACCGTCGACGACCTCGTCGCCGCCGTCGCCCGGGCGGGCTACACCGCACGTCCGTCCGCATTCTGAGGGGGTTCGCCATGATCACGATGCATCGACGGTGGGCGGTTCCCGCCGTCGCCGGCGCTCTCATCGCGGCGTCGTGGGTCGTCGACGCGGCCGCCGGCGGGCACCCGGCGGGGCGGTGGCTGATGCTGGCCGCCGCCGTCGTCGCCGGGGTGCCGGTGGCACGGTCCGCGGTCCGCGCGGTGCGGCTGAGGACGGTCGGCATCGACCTGCTGGTGACCGTCGCCGCCGCGGGGGCCGTGGCGATCGGCAACTACTGGGAGGCGGCTGCCGTGACGACGCTGTTCGCCATCGGCCATGCGCTGGAGGACGCCACGCTCGCCCGGACCCGGTCCGCGCTGGCCGAGCTCGTGGCCCTGGCGCCGGACGTCGCGACGGTGGTGCGCGACGGCACGCAGGTGACGGTCCCTGCGCGCGAGGTCGCGGTGGGGGAGACGGTCGTCGTCAAGCACGGCGGCCGGGTCCCCGTCGACGGGGTGGTCCTCACCGGCCGGGCCGCCGTCGACGAGGCGGCGATCACCGGGGAGTCGATCCCGGCCGAGAAGGCGGAGGGGTCGACGGTGTTCGCTGGCACGGTGGCCGTGGACGGGTTCGTCACGGTGCGTGCCGCCGGGGTCGGCGCCGACACGACGCTGGCGAGGATCGTCCACCGCGTCGAGGAGGCGCAGGACGCCAAGGCGCGCACGCAGCAGTTCATGGAGCGCTTCTCCCGGTGGTACACGCCCGGCATCATCGTGCTGGCGCTGGTGATGGGGATCGCGACCCGGGACCTCGAGCTCGCGCTGACGCTGCTGGTCATCGGCTGCCCGGGGGCGTTGGTGATCTCGGTCCCGGTCGCCCTGGTCGCGGGGATCGGCCGCGCCGCCCGCGACGGCATCCTCATCAAGGGCGGCGAGTTCCTGGAGACGGCCGCCCGCGTCGACACCGTCGCGCTGGACAAGACCGGGACGCTCACGACGGGCCGCCCGGAACTGACCGACGTCGTCGCCCGGGGCGACTGGTCTCCGGACGAGGTGCTGGGCTGGGCGGCCCGGGCCGAGGCCGGCTCGGAGCATCCGCTGGCCCGGCCGGTCGTCGCTGCGGCACTGGCCCGGGGGCTGGCGGTGGGGGCGGTGCCCGACGGCGTGCGCGCGGTCCCGGGCCGGGGGATCGTGGCGACGGTCGACGGGCGCGAGGTCGTCGTCGGCACCCCGGAGCTCGCCGCCGGCGCCAAGGACCAGTGGGCGGAGCAGGCGTCGGCCCGGCTTGCCGAGGAGGGCCGCACGCCCCTGGTGGTGGCGCTCGACGGCGCGGTCATCGGCGCGATCGGCGTCGCCGACGGCATCCGGCCCGAGGCGGCAGCCCTGGTGGCGGCCCTGCGGGGAGTGGGGGTGTCGCGGGTGCTGATGCTCACCGGCGACCAGGCGCGCGTCGCGTCCGCGGTCGCGGGACGGGTCGGCATCGCGGACGCCCGCGCCGGACTCCTCCCCGAGGACAAACTCGACGTCGTGCGGGCACTGCAGGCCGAGGGCCGAGTCGTCGCGATGGTGGGCGACGGCGTCAACGACGCCCCGGCGCTGGCGCTCGCCGACGTCGGGATCGCGATGGGTGCGGCGGGCTCGGCGGTCGCCGTCGAGACGGCGGACATCGCGCTGATGACGAGCCGCCTGGACCGCATTCCGCAGGCGATCGGTCTGGCGAAGCGGACGGCGCGGGTGATGCGGCAGAACATCGTCATCGCGCTGGTGACGGTCGCGCTGCTGCTCGCCGGCGTGCTGGTGGGCGGCGTGACGATGGCGATCGGGATGCTGGTCCACGAGGCGTCGGTGCTCGTGGTGATCGCCAACGGCATGCGCCTCCTCCGCCCCCGCTGACCGCGCCCGGGGTGACCCGGCGCCCGGCGGGGGGCAGGCGTCAGCCGCGGTCGAGCATCGAGCGGATCGCCCCGACGGTGGCCGCGCGCCCGTCCGCCCACCGCGGCTCATCGTCGGACAGCAGCGCCAGCATCCCGGTGAGCTCGTCGGACGCCAGCTGATGCAGGCGTTCGAGCGCCCCGCGACCCGACGGCCGCGTCGGCAACGCGGCCTCGACGGCGGCCGCCCCCTCGTCGGTCGTCACCCCGTTGGCGAGGATCCCGGCCCAGAACAGCCAGGTCCGGGTCTCCTCCCACAGCTCGTCGTCGGTCACCTGGCGTGGGCCTCGATCACCTCGACGATCGACGGCCGCAGCTCCGCCGGCGCGATCACCCGGTCCACGGAGCCGACCGCCACCGCGCGGTGGATGTTGTGCACGCCGTCGAACTCCGCTGCGATCTCCGAGATCTTCTCCGCCCGCACCGCGGCGCGGACATCCGCCAGCTCCACCTGCAGTTCGGCCCGCTGCTCGGGTGCCGCGTCACGCAGCGCGGCCTCCAGCTCCGCGACCCGAGGATCGGCCGCCGTCCGCTTCGCGACGTCGCCGGCGAACACCACCGCCGCCGCCGGAGCACCGCCGATGACGGACGCGAACGACCCCTCGATGGCGAGCACCGTCATGTTCTCGTTGAGCCGCTTGGAGAACACGACGAACGCGCCGCCGTGGTAGCGGGAGATGACGACGAAGACGATGGGCCCGTCGAAGTTCACGATGGCGCGGCCGATCTCGGCGCCGTATTCCAGCTGGAGGTTGCGCATCGACTCGGGCGAGCCGTCGAACCCGGACAGGTTCGCCAGCACCACGAGCGGCCGGTTGCCCGACGCGGCGTTGATCGCGCGGGCGACCTTCTTCGACGACCGCGGGAACAGCGTGCCGCCCGTGAAGGTGTCGGGGCCGTCGGTGGGCGGGAAGCCCGCCCGCGACACCGGCATCGACTCGATGCCCACGACGCTGACCGAGTGCCCGCCGATCCGGGCGTCGACCACGACCGCGGTCTCCGCCTCCGCCATGCCGGCCCAGCGCTCGACGCGCGGGTGGTCCTGGTCGCACACCGCCGCGATGACGGTGCGGATGTCGAACGGCTTCTTCCGGTCCGGGTTGTGCTCGCGGGAGAAGATCTGCCCGACGGTCGCGAAGTCCGTGCCGAGGTTGTGCGGGTAGTCGGACACGTCCCGATCCACCGGGTCGCCCGTCACCGCCCGACGGGGCGCCGTCTCGCCCGGCGCCACGTACGTGTGGTCGTAGTGCGACATGAGGATGCCCATGGCCGCGCCGAGGTCCTTGGCCCAGTACTGCGCCTGGCCGTTGGGCCCCATCACGCGGTCGTAGCCGCCGATGCCGAAGTTGTCCTCGGCCGACACGCCGCCGGAGAAGTCCAGCGACTGCTTGCCGGTCAACACCATCGCGGAATCGGGCGTCATGACGAGGATGCCCTTGGTGTGCATCAGCATCGTGGCCTCGGCGTTCCAGTACGGCTGGGCGCCGACGTTGATGCCCGCGACCACGACGTTGATCTCCCCGCCCGCCTGGGTGAACTCGACGATGCGGCGCAGCGCGGCCCCCACCCAGTCCATGTTCTCGGTGCCGGACTCCATGGAGATCCGGGCCCCGGAGCTGAGGGTGAACCACTCGACGGGCACGCCCGTCTCCTCGGCCAGGTCGAGCGCGGCCATGATGCGCGAGCACTCGGGCTCCGCGACGGCGCCCAGGCCCTTCGTCGGGTCGCCCGACAACACGATGCGCGTCACGCCCTCCGGGTGCAGCGCCGTCGGCGTGGTCACCTTGGCGACGATGATGCCGGCCTTGTTCCGGCCCGGCGCGCGGTCCACCTCGACGAGGCGGCCCGAGTCGTCGAGGTCCAGCTCGGCGAGGGAGCCGCCCGGGCCGGCGAGGGTCGCGGACAGCTCGTAGGGGTAGACCAGGCCGCGACGGCGGGCGCGCACGACCTTCCCGGCGTAGTCGTCGAGCGGCTTGAGCGGCTCGGTCGGGGGCGGGGTCACCGTGGTGGTGACGCCGGCGCCGGGCTGTGCGTGGAAGCGGACGGCGAGGGGGATCGTGTGTCGCCCCGTCGCTGACCCCTCGCGACGCTCGCCCGCGTCGGGCGCGTCGTCGGGGAACGGGGGGCGAACGAAGCGGCCCTGGCAGAGGACCTCCTCGATGCCCGCGCCGTCGGACAGCGGCGTGATCCGGTCCTGCAGCGGCGTGATGTCGTCGATGTCGAGATCGATCTCGGGCCAGACGTGCACCCACACGTGGTTCATGTCCAGCTTCGAGCCGGCCTTCCCGCGCGCGGACCGGGTCCGGCGGATCGCCTCCAGGCAGTTGGCGACGGAGCGCTCCGCGTGCGGCAGCCCGATGAGGCGGCCGTCGGCGTCGCGCACGACCGCCAGCTGCCGGACCTGCGCCATCGCGACGAGGCGACGGTCGTCGGGGTTGGCCTTGGCGACGCAGTCGAACAACAGCACGTCGGCGGGGGCGTCGAGGCGCGTGATGTCGAAGTCGCGGAGGCGCCACAGGTCGAGGCGCCGCCCCACCATCGGAGGCAGGCCGCGGATCTTCTCGTCCTCGACGATCTCGCCGTGCGGGAAGCGGAAGGTGCGGTACTCGACGGCCCCGTCGGCCGTGCAGACGCCCACCGCGACCCGCGTCACGGCGTCGTCCCACGACCACGAGCGCAGGCGCGCCAGCAGCTCCGTGCCCAGCGCCTCCGGATCCGGCCGTTCGGGCCAGAGCACGTAGAGCTCGACGACCGCGTCGTACCCGGGCGTGCGCGCCGCGACCTGGCTCGCCACCAGCGACTCCAGCGGACCGCCGGCGGCCATCTCTTCGGCGAGCCCGACGGTGCCGACGAACCGGCGCGGCCGCTCGCCCAGCACGTAGTCGCCCAGCACGACGGAGCGTCCGCCGACCGTCAGCCGCTGCACGCCGCTGAGGTCGTAGTCGGTGTAGTACTTCCGCAGGAGGACCTCGAGCATCGGCTCATGAGCCGGGACCCCGCGACCCAGCCGCGTGGCGAGGAAGTTCGCCGTCCACTCGGGGATCGCGGCGAGCCGGGCGATGCGCTCGTCGTAGTCAGCGGCGTCGGGGGCGGCGGCCAGGGCCTCCACCTCGTCGCCGACCCCCGCGACGATGGCCGCGCGCTCCGCGTCCACCTGCGGCTGATCGAACCAGCGGAACCGCACGGAGCGGGCGAGGTCGCCGACGGCCGGGAACCGCAGCTGGGTGGCGCGCACCAGGCGCTCGAGTTGGGCCCGGGCGTTGACGGCGCGGTCGGCGTCGGGCGCGGGCTCGCTGATCCAGCGGTCGAGGAGGCCCAGGATGAGCGGGACGTCGGACGCGACGCGCTTCTGCGCGAGGAAGATCCGGAACACGGCCGCCTCGAGGGCCGGGGTCCGGTCCAGAGACTCGACGCCGTAATGACGCAGCGCCGCCGCGAGCCGGTCCACGAACTGCGTCGGCAGCCCGGCCCGGTCGACGTCCAGCGTGGTCAGGTAGCGGTGGAAGTGCTCGCGGTCCGAGTGGACCCGCAGTTCGGTGTTGGCTTGCTCGCCGAACGGCCGGTTGCGGCTGAGTTCGGCGAGGTCCGCGAACAACGTCACCAGGCCGATCTCACCGGACAGGACGTCCGCGCCGGCGGCGCGGGCCTCGTCGCGGGCCTCCAGGTAGCTCGGCAGGGTCTTGGCCGAGGGGTCGACGTCGAAGCCCATGAGCGTGGCGGACAGGTCCGACAGCAGCCGCGCGGCGCGCTCGGCCGGGTCGGCCACGGGCGGGCAGGTCGGGATCTCGACGGCAGGCACGTCGGCGGCGGCGGAGGCGTCGCCCCCGTTGCCGAGCGGCTCGAGGCGCACCAGCGGCGCCATCGACTCGACCTGCGAGCCCGTCATGACCAGCAGTTCCTTCACGCGGCCGGCGAAGGGCGCGTGGATGGCCGTCTCCATCTTCATGGACTCCAGCACGACGACCGGCGCGCCGGCCTCGACCTCGTCGCCGACGGCCACTGGGGTGGCGACGACCAGCGCCGGCGCGGGGGAGCGCAGCACGCCGCCCTCGTCGCGGGAGACGCGGTGCGTCACGCCGTCGACCTCGATGAGGTGGATGGGGCCGTGCGTGGCGGAGATGATGCGATGACGGCGACCGCCGACGACGGCGCGGCCGTGGACCTCGTCCAGGCGGTGCAGTTCCGCCTCGGTGCTGGTGCCGTCGACCACGACGCGGTAGCGCCCAGGTGCGGTCGCGAATGCGGTGACCGTGTGGACGGCGCCGCGGAGCTTGAGATCCACCTGCAGGCCCGACTTGTGCTGCGTCTGCGGACGGCCACCGTGCGCGGTGGTCAGCAGACGGTCCGTCTCGATGGCGGTGGTCTCCTCGTACGCCTCGATGGCCGCGATGACGAGCGCGACGCCGGCGTGCTCGTCGGCGATGAGGCCGCCCTCGGCGCGGGTGCGGTCGATCCATCCGGTGTCGGCCCACTCGAAGGGCTCGTCGACGGCGCCCGCGGCGGCGCGGCGCGGGGCGTCGCCCTGCAGGCGCGGTCCCACGACCTCCGGCTGCTGCAGCAGCTCCAGGATGAAGCTCTTGTTCGTCGCACCGCCCTCGATCACGACGGTGGTCTCGGCCATGGCGCGGCGCAGGCGGCCGAGCGCCTCGTCGCGGGTGCGGCCGTGGGCGATGATCTTGGCGATCATGGAGTCGAAGTCGGCGGGGATGGAGTCGCCCTCCGCGACGCCGGTGTCGACGCGGATGCCGGGGCCCGCCGGCAGGTCGAGGCGGGCGATGAGGCCGGGGGCCGGCGCGAAGTCACGGTCCGGATCCTCGGCGTTCAGGCGGGCCTCGACGGCGTGCCCGAACTCGGTGGGCCGCTCCTCGAGCGCGCCGCCGGCCGCGACATGGATCTGGGCCTTGACCAGGTCGAAGTCGTTGGTGACCTCGGTGATGGGGTGCTCCACCTGCAGGCGGGTGTTGACCTCGAGGAAGGCGAACATCTTCTCGCCGGGGTGGTAGAGGAACTCGACGGTGCCCGCGCCGCGGTAGCCGACCGCCAGCGCCAGACGCTCGGCGGCGGCCTTGAGCTCATCGGTCTGCTCCGGCGCCAGCAGCGGGGAGGCGGACTCCTCGATGATCTTCTGGTTGCGACGCTGGACGGTGCAGTCGCGGACCCCGATGGCCCAGGCGTTGCCGTGGGAGTCGGCGATCACCTGCACCTCGACGTGACGGGCGCCGGTGACGAGCTTCTCGAGGAACACGACGCCGGAGCCGAACGCGCGTTCCGCCTCGTCACGGGTGCGCTGGTAGGCGTCGGCGAGCTCGTCGGCCGAGGTCACCTTGCGGATGCCGCGGCCACCGCCGCCCGCCGTCGCCTTGAGCATGAGGGGATAGCCCACGCGCTCGGCGGCCTCGAGGGCCTCGTCGAGCGTGTCGGCGCCGCCGCGGGACCATGGCGCCACCGGGACGCCCACCTCCTCGGCGATGAGCTTGGAGCCGATCTTGTCGCCGAGCTTGCGCATGGCGTCGCCGGAGGGACCGATGAACGTGATGCCCAGCGACTCGACGAGGTCCGCGAACGCGGCGTCCTCCGCCACGAAGCCCCAGCCCACCCAGACGGCGTCGGCGCGGGCGTCGGTGAGGACGCGGGCGAGCAGCTCGTGGTTGAGGTAGGGGCGCTCGGAGGCGGGGCCGAGGGGGTAGGCCTCGTCGGCCTCCCTCGCGAACATGGCGGAACGCTCGGCGTCGGTGTAGAGAGCGATGGTCGTGACCGGCTCACGGTCGGGGTGCTCGGCATTGAGATCGCGGACCGCGTGGATGAGCCGCATGGCGGCCTCACCGCGGTTGACGATGGCGATGCGCTGGAACACCTTGCCTCCTCAGGGGTCGACGGCAGCCCCGGTGGGGGCTGTGTGTCAATGTCGCACCCTTTGGCCGACTGCGCGAGTCGGCGGGGCCGATCCGCGCCCGATCGGCGCTAGTGAAGGGGTTGCGGCTCAATATCGCGCGGCAAACGTTGTGAGGTTTCCACAAGCCTGACTCGCGGATGAACGGTGGCCCTGGCCTCGCGCCCGGCGTGGGGAGTTGAGCCTGACACGGCTCTCGGTGACGGGGTTTGAGCCTGACACGGCTCTCGGTGACGGGGTTTGAGCCTGAAATGGGGGTCAACGCCCGGTTTGCGTGATTCGATCGTTTCAAGGCCTTTGAGGTTCGAATCAGGCTCAACGGGGTTCAGCGAGAGCCGTGTCAGGCTCAACGGTCAGTCGCACGGCAGACGACGCCCAGACGCTGGGGAGCGTCTGGGCGTCGGTGTCAGGTGGACGGTTCAGCGGCCGACAGGTCAGTCGTCGTCCCGATCGTCGTCATCGTCGTCGTGGCGATCATCCGAGTCGTCCCAGCGGTCGTCATCGTCATCGTCGTCGTGGCGGTCGTCGGAGTCGTCGTAGCGGTCATCCGAGTCGTCGTCGCGACCGTCATCGTCCCGGTCGTCCCAGCGATCGTCCAGGTCGTCGTACCGGTCGTCCAGGTCGTCGTCGTACCGGTCGTCCCACTCGTCGTCAGTGCGGGAGGCGCGGTCGTCGCCGGGCTCGACGCGGTCGTCGCG
This sequence comes from Tessaracoccus sp. O5.2, assembly GCF_964266725.1. Taxonomy (NCBI): domain Bacteria; kingdom Bacillati; phylum Actinomycetota; class Actinomycetes; order Propionibacteriales; family Propionibacteriaceae; genus Tessaracoccus; species Tessaracoccus sp. O5.2. The sequence continues at coordinate 108,089 of NZ_CAXWGV010000023.1, forward strand.
ATCACGCAGGCCGCCCTTGTCATCGGTGGTCGCCGACGGCGACGCGGATGCCGACGAGGGGCTGACGGTCGAGGACGACGGGCTCGAGCTCGAGGAGGGGCTCGCGGATCCGGCCGGGACCAGGATCGGCAGGGTGTCGTCGTCGCTCGGTGACAGCGAGGACGAGACGGTGGTGGCGGGCCGGGCGAGCTCGGGCTGGTTGACGGCGGAGGCGAACAGTCCTCCTCCGACGGCGGTGACGCCGAGCGCTGCGGCTGCGAACCAGGTGAGGGGTGAGAGTGCCATGATCTGCTCCTTCGTGGGTGGCTTGTGGACACCATCAGACAGTCGGAACATGAGGGCTGCCGGTACAGGAGCGTGAGACGTCTCTCATCCGCCGGAGATGAGACGTTTCTCACGCGGCCACGCCCGGCAGGGGGCACCGGAGCGGGCAGACTGGGGGCCATGGCCGCCACCGACCCCCCGCGCACCGCCCGGGTGACCATCCGTGCGCGGATCATGTGGGCGATGGTGCTGCTGGCCGGGTTGTCGCTGCTCACCTCGGGCGCGATCGTTGCGATCGTCCAGGACCGGGCCATCTCGTCCAATCTCGACGCGCAGCTCGAACGCTCCCGTGACGAGCTCCGCGTGCTGGCGACCCGTGGGGTGGACCCGGCCACCGGCGCCCCGTTCGCGGGACCCTCCGAGCTGTTGCGCACCTATCTTGAGCGCACCGTCGTCGGTCCCGGCGAGGGTGAGGTGGCGTTCGTGGGCCCCGCGGTGAGGTGGGTGGCCTCTGAGGACGTGCCGCTCCGGCCGGAGGACGACCCGGAGCTCATCGCCGCCGCGACGCCGTGGGCGACGGGCGACGAGATCATCCTCGAATGGCTCCGCACGGCCGAGGGGAACTACCACCTTCTCCTGGTGCCGGTGAAGTTCCCCAGCGAGACTGGAGCCCTGCTCCACGTGGTGGACCGCAACCTGGCCGAGGCCGAGCTCCGCCGCACCATGACCGTGTACGCCATCGTCGCGCTGGTCACCCTGGCCCTGGTGGTGTTCCTGGCCTGGCTGGTGGTCGGCCGGCTGCTGCGCCCGATCGAGGAGCTCCGCGAGGCGGCCGAGTCCATCGACGAGCGCGACCTCACCACCCGCGTGCCTCTGCGCGGCAATGACGACCTCACCGCACTGTCGGCGACTATCAACCGCATGCTCGACCGGGTCCAGCACTCCGTCGAGGGGCAGCGCCAGCTCCTCGACGACGTGGGCCACGAGCTGCGCACCCCGATCACCGTCGTCCGCGGGCACATGGAACTCATCGACGCGCACGACCCCGCGGATGTGCGGCAGACCCGCGACCTCGTCCTCGACGAGGTGGACCGGATGGGCGTGCTGGTCAACGACCTGCTCATGCTCGCCAAGGCCGGCGAGAGCGGCTTCGTCCGGCCGCAATGGTCCGATCTGGCTACGCTCACCGACCAGACGCTGGAGAAGGCGCGCGCGCTGGGGGACCGGGTCTGGCGGCTTGACCGCGTGGCGTCGTCGGAGGCGTGGCTGGACCCCGGACGCATCACCCAGGCCTGGCTGCAGTTGGCGGCCAACGCCGTCAAGTACTCGACGCCGGGATCCGTGATCACGCTGGGGTCGCGGCTGCACCGCGGCGAGGCGCAACTGTGGGTGCGCGACCAGGGGATCGGGATCGCGCCCGAGCAGCTCGCCGTCGTGCGGGAGCGGTTCGGCAGGACCAGCGAGGCGCAGTCCCACGCCTCCGGCGCCGGGCTGGGGCTCAGCATCGTCGAGTCGATCGTCGCCGCCCACGGCGGGCGCCTGGACATCGAGTCCGAGCCTGGCGCCGGATCCACGTTCACGATCAATCTGCCGCTCGGTCCGGAGCGGGCAGGCGAGGAGGTCGACGTCACATGAGCACGATCCTGATCATCGAGGACGAGACGCGGATCGCCGCGTTCATCGCGAAGGGCTTGAAGTCCGCCGGGTTCACGTCCCACGCGACGGCCAGCGGCGTCGAGGGCGCCACCCTGGCGGTGCACGGCGGGTTCGACCTGGTGGTGCTCGACGTGGGCCTGCCGGACATCGACGGGTTCGAGGTGTTGGAGCGGATCCGCGGGCAGGGCGTCGCGGTGCCGGTGATCCTGCTGACCGCGCGGTCCTCGGTCGCGGACCGGGTGGCCGGCCTGGAGGGCGGCGCCGACGACTACATGCCCAAGCCCTTCTCGTTCGAGGAGCTCCTGGCACGCATCCGGCTGCGCCTGCGCACCGACACCGGGCAGTCGGCGGGAGACCCCACGCAGCTCTCCCACAACGGGCTCACCCTCGATCTGCGGACCCGCCGGGCCACGGTGGGCGCCAAGTCGGTGGACCTGTCGGCCCGCGAGTTCGCGCTGGCGGAGACGTTCCTGCGCAATCCCGGACAGGTGCTCAGCCGCGAGCAGCTGCTCAGCAACGTGTGGGGGTTCGACTTCGACCCGGGCTCAAACGTGGTCGACGTGTACGTGCGGTACCTGCGGGGCAAGTTGGGCAAGGAGCGGTTCGAGACGGTCCGCGGGATGGGCTACCGGCTCGTCTGACGGCTCCCGCTGCCGGGTCAGTCGTCGTCCGAGTCGTCGTCGCGGTCATCATCATGGTCGTCGTCGTCATCGTCGTCGTAGTAGCTGGGCTTCGGGGGCCGGACCGTCTGGGGGGCGTCGCTGGTGGCGGGAGATGTGGTGGTCGTGGGGGAAGTGGGCGACGGGGCCGTGGGGGTCGGCGTGACGGAGGGCGTGGGCGACGGGGTGGCGTCAGGATCGAGCGACGGCGTGGCTCCGGGGGCACTCGACGGCGCGGCGGCCGGCACCACCAGCGCCGGCTCTCGCTCGGCGGGTGTCGGCGGCGTGACCATCGACGCCACGGCCCAGATCCCCGCGGTCACTACCCCGACGATCACCAGCAGCCCCGCAAGCGTGCGCCCCATGTCAGTCCACCTCCACGATCCACTCAACAGGATCGCGATGAGGGACGGACGATGGCCGGATGAGAAAACTCTCATCCGGCCATCGGCGGGTGTTCAGCGGGTCAGAGGCCTTCGCGCTTCGGGATGGTGAGCGCGATCGGCTTGTTCACCTCGGCGAAGAAGTCGTTGCCCTTGTCGTCGACGATGATGAAGGCTGGGAAGTCCTCGACCTCGATCCGCCACACCGCCTCCATACCGAGTTCCTCGTATTCGACGACCTCGACGTGGCGGATGCAGTCCTGCGCCAGCCGGGCAGCGGGGCCGCCGATGGAGCCGAGGTAGAAGCCGCCGTGCTTGTGGCAGGCGTCGGTGACGGCCTTGGAGCGGTTGCCCTTCGCCAGCATGATCATCGAGCCGCCGGCGGCCTGGAACTGGTCGACGTACGAATCCATGCGCCCGGCGGTGGTGGGGCCGAAGGATCCGGACGCCATGCCCTCGGGCGTCTTCGCGGGCCCGGCGTAGTAGACGGGGTGGTCCTTGAGGTACTGCGGCATGGGCTCCCCGGCGTCGAGGCGCTCCTTGATCTTCGCGTGCGCGATGTCGCGCGCGACGATGAGCGGCCCGTTGAGCATCACGCGTGTCTTGACGGGGTGCTTGCGCAGTTCGTCGAGGATCTCGGGCATGGGCCGGTTGAGGTCGATGCGGACCGCCGCGCCCTGACCGGTGCCGGTGATGCCGTCGGTCTGCGCGTCGAGCTCCTCGTCGACGTGCTCGGGCATGAAGCGGGCGGGGTCGAACTCGAGCTGCTCGATGAACACGCCGTCCGGGGTGATCTTGCCCAGGCACTGCCGGTCCGCGGAGCAGCTGACGGCGATCGCGACCGGCAGCGACGCGCCGTGACGCGGCAGCCGGATGACGCGGACGTCGTGGCAGAAGTACTTGCCGCCGAACTGCGCGCCGATGCCGAGCTTGCGGGTGAGTTCGAGGACCTCGTTCTCCAGCTCCACGTCGCGGAAGCCGTGGGCCGCCATCGAGCCCTCCGTGGGCAGCGTGTCGAGGTACTTCGCGGAGGCGTACTTCGCGGTCTTCAGCGCGAACTCGGCCGACGTCCCGCCGACCACGATCGCCAGGTGGTAGGGCGGGCAGGCCGCGGTGCCGAGCGAGCGGAGCTTCTCCTCCAGGAAGGTCATCATCGACGCGGGGTTCAGGACCGCCTTCGTCTCCTGGTACAGGTAGCTCTTGTTCGCCGAACCGCCGCCCTTGGCCATGAACAGGAACTTGTAGGAGTTTTCGTGGCCGACCGCCGTGTCGGCGTACAGCTCGATCTGCGCGGGCAGGTTGGAGCCGGTGTTCTTCTCTTCCCACATGGTCAGCGGCGCGTTCTGCGAGTAGCGCAGGTTGAGGGTGGTGTAGGCGTTGAACACGCCCATCGACAGGGGACGCTCGTCGGTGCCCTCGGTGAGGACCTGCTGGCCGCGCTTGCCCATGATGATCGCGGTGCCGGTGTCCTGGCACATCGGGAGCACGCCCCCGGCGGCGATGTTGGCGTTCTTCATGAGGTCCAGGGCCACGAACTTGTCGTTGGGGGAGGCCTCGGGGTCGTCGAGGATGGTGCGCAGCTGCTGGAGGTGGGCGGGGCGCAGGTAGTGCGCGATGTCGTGCATGGCCGTCTCGGCCAGCAGCGTCAGCGCCTCGGGAGCGACCTTGAGGAACTGCCGCCCCTCGGGGCCCTCCACCGTCTCCACACCCTCGGTGGTGAGCAGCCGGTAGGGCGTCTCGTCGTGCCCGATCGGCAGCATGTCGACGTAGCGGAACTCGGGCATGGGACCTCCCTCAGCGAACGGTCCGACCAGTCTCGCAGACCGGTTCGCAGCGACCGACGGTGGGGGTCGTTTGGGGGTAACGCCGGGCCCGCGCGGGGAGTAGTTTTGTCCCATGACGATGTTCAGGCTGGACGGGAAGCGCGCGCTCGTGACCGGCGCGAGCCGGGGGATCGGGTTCGAGGCCGCGCGGCAGCTGCGTGAGCTCGGCGCCGAGGTGACCATCGCGGCCAGACGGCCGGAGGAGTTGCGCGCCGCGGCCGAACGCATCGGCGCCCGCTGGGTGCCCGCCGATGTCAGCCGCCTCGTCGACGTGCAGCGGGCGGTCGACGCGGCGGGCGACGTCGACATTCTGGTCAGCAACGCCGGAGGGCCGCCGCCCGGGCTGCCGAGCCAGGTGGACGAGGAGGCGTGGGCCACCGGCTTCGAGACGACGTTCATGTCGACGGTGCGGCTTGTCGACGGCGTCCTGGCCGGCATGCGGGAGCGCGGCTGGGGCCGGATCATCGCCATCACGAGCCTGACGGTGCGCCGCCCGGCGCTGAACCTGCCCGTCAGCAACGCGATGCGGGCTGCGGTGACCAACCACCTGCGCACGCTGTCGCTGGAGGTCGCCGCCGACGGCGTGACGTGCAACGCCGTCGCGCCGGGCTACACCGCCACCGAACGGCTCAAGCGGCTCCACTCCGACGCGGCCGAGGCACGCCGCGTGCAGGAGTCCATCCCGGCGCGGCGGTTCGGGGCCCCGGCCGAGGTTGCCGCCGCGATCGCGTTCCTGGCGTCGAACGAGGCGGCGTACATCACGGGCCAGGAGATCGTGGTCGACGGCGGCTTCACGATCTGATCGGCCCGGGGTGGCGCGAGCGGTGGACCCGTCTAGGCTGACGGCGTGGCGGAGGAACTGAGCGACAGGCAGCGGGCGGCCCGGATCAGGCACGAACTGAGCCAGGGGCACGCCCGGGCCGAGGCCGCCCAGGCGAAGGTGCTCATCGACGAGTTCATCGCGGAGGCGCGGGCCCGGGGGATCGAGCCGCGGCTGCTGAAGGCGACGCTGCTCAGCGGCCACGTCGTCAAGACCGACAAGGTCGGGTGGTACCTGCGCAACAACCACTCGGTGGCCATCGACGTCGACGGCAACTACTACACGATGACCGTTCCCGGCGGGCTGATGGAGCGGGTGCGCGGTGTGAAGCTGGAGCCGACGCTCGCGCCGCTGGTCATCGGCCGCGGCGGCCGCGACGGTGAGACGGGCGATCTCAAGGAGTTCCTGGCCTGGGTGCTCGCCGGCGAGATCAAGCAGGACTGAGCACCCCGCGCTGCTGCCCCGCTGCGCTTTTCGTGGCATCATGGGCGAGTCGTGTCCCCGCCCGAGGAGAGAATCGCGATGACAGATCTGATCGGCACCGCACCCCTGCGCTGACGCCGTCGAGCTCTCGCTCCGGTCTCAGCGCACCCGCTGATCGATCGGAGTTCTTGTGTTTTCTGTCACGTTCAACCGCGTCCGCCTCGCCTGGCCGGACGGCTCCCCCTGCCTCGACGACGTGACGCTCGCCTTCTCGCCGGGTGTGACGGGCATCGTCGGCGACAACGGATCGGGGAAGTCCACCCTGCTTCGGCTCATCACCGGCGAGCTGACCCCGACGGCGGGCAGCGTCACCGTGGAGGGGGCGGTCGGGGTCCTGCCGCAGAACCTCATTCTGCGCACCGGCGACACCGTCGCGGACCTGCTCGGCATCCGGGCCGGCGTCGACGCGCTGCGGGCCATCGTGGCCGGAGACGTCGACCCCGCCCACTTCGACGCGGTGGGCGATGACTGGGACGTCGAGGCCCGCGCCGTCGCGGAGTTGGCGGGCGTCGGGCTGGACCTTGACCTCGACCGCCCGGTGGGCACTCTCTCTGGTGGTGAGGCGATGCTCGTGGCGCTCGTCGGTCTCGCGGTGCGGCGCCTCGACGTCGTGCTGCTCGACGAACCCACCAACAACCTCGACCGCGACACCCGCGCTCGGGTCTACGAGCTCCTGTCACGCTGGCGCGGGACGGTCGTCGTCGTCAGTCACGACGTCGCGCTGCTGCGTCGCGTCCACCAGATCGTGGAGGTCCGCGACGGCGGGGTCGCGGTGTTCGGTGGGACGTGGGATGTGTACCGAGAGTCGGTCGCGATCGCTCAGGAGGCCGCCCAGCGGGCGCTCCGGGCCGCCGAACAGCAGCTCCGAACCGAGCGTCGGCAGAAGATCGAGGCGGAGAAGCGCCTAGCCAGACGGGAGAATGCCGGCAAGCCGGCGGCTGAGCGCGGGGTCAGCAAAGCCGCTCGCGACTTCTACGCCAACCGCTCCGAGAGGGCGGTGGGGAAGGCCCGTGGCGAGTTCGACGCCAAGATCGCCGCGGCCAGGTCCGCCGTCGAGGACGCCGAGGCCAGGGTGCGCGACGACGAGCGGGTCCGCATCGACCTGCCCGACCCTGGTGTCGGAGCCGGACGGCGGCTGGCGGAGATCGTCGACGCCGCCGGGACCGTGCACGTCATCCAGGGCCCGGAACGCGTCGCGCTCGTCGGCCCCAACGGCGTGGGGAAGACGAGGCTGGTGGAGTCGCTGGTGAGATCGATCAGCGCCCGCGTCGGCTACCTGCCGCAGCGCCTGGACCACCTCGACGACGCGCTTGCCGTCCTCGACTGCGTCCGCGCCGCGGCCCCCGCCGTCGAGCCCGCGAAGATCCGCAACCGGTTGGCGCGCTTCGGTCTGCGGGGCGACTCCGTTCTCCGCCCGCTCGGCACCCTCTCCGGCGGCGAGCGGTTCCGGGCCGCGCTCGCCGCCCTCCTGCTGGCCGAGCCGCCGGCGGAGCTTCTGATTCTCGACGAACCCACCAACAACCTCGACCTCGCCACCGTCGAGGTCCTCGTCGGCGCTCTGGCCGAGTACCGCGGGGGACTGCTCGTTGTGTCGCACGACGACGAGTTCCTCGCGAGGCTGGGCGCGGTCCGCACCCTGGTCCTCGGCTCGGACGGGACACTGGTAGAGGCCCACGATGTGGCGCGGAGAGAGAGGAACGACGATGGACATTGACCTCACCGGCCTGGACGGGGCCATGGCGCAGCGCTCGTTCACGGGCGTCATCGCCGTGCACGCGGACGGGCGTCGCGTCGCGGAACGATGCGCGGGCTACCGTCATCGCGCGCATCGCGTGCCCATGACCGTTGACACCCGGATCGCGGTGGCGAGCGGATCCAAGGCCTTCACCGCCCTGGCCGTCATGCGGCTGGTGGACGACGGGCGGCTCCGGCTCGACCAGCCCGTTCGGGAGATGCTCGGGGCGGATCTCCCGCTCATCGACGCAGCCGTGACGGTCGAGCACCTCCTCACCCACACGTCGGGGATCGGCGACTATCTCGACGAGGACGGTGACTGGGAGGTCTCGGATCACGTCCTCACGGTCCCCGTCCACACCCTCACGACGGCCGAGGCGTTCCTCCCCCTCCTCGACGGTCACGCGCAGCGGTCGCGGCCCGGGGAGCGCTTCTCCTACTGCAACAGCGGCTACATGATCCTCGGCGTCATCCTGGAGCGGATCACCGGCGACACCTACCACGAGGCGGTCACCCGGCTCGTCCTCGAACCGGCCGGGCTCACCCGGACGGGTTTCCTGCCGCTCAACGAGCTCCCGGCGGATGCGGCGGTCGGCTACATCCATGACGACGGCGACCTCGCCAACACCCTCCACCTGCCGGTCCTCGGCAATGCCGACGGCGGAGCATTCACCACCGCCGACGACCTGCACCAGTTCTGGACGGCGTTCCTGGAGGGACGGATCGTCGCCGTGGACACTGTCGCCGCGATGACGCGGCCGCGACACGACGTCCCCGGCGAAGGGCTGCGGTACGCGATGGGCTTCTGGGTCCACCCGACCCGTGACGTCCTCATCCTCGAGGGCTACGACGCCGGGGCCTCCTTCCGGTCCAGCCACGCCCCGGTCCGTGGGCTCACGGTGAGCGTGCTCGGCAACAGCTCGGAGGGCGCCTGGCCGGTGATCGGCGCGGTCGCGGGCCTGCTCGACGCCGCGCTCCAGCACGCCGACGAGGTGGGCGATCCTCCCAGCGGCGCTGACGTGGACCGCCCGCGATAGCGCGCGCAGCGCGGTCTACCATCAGTGACCATGGCCATGTTCTCGCTCACCCGCACCACGACCCCCACCTCGGACGCCGCCCGGCTCGCGGCGCTCGCCGACCCCGGGTTCGGCCGCTACTACGTGGACCACATGGCGATCATCGACTACCAGGCCGGCGACGGCTGGCAGGAGCCCCGCATCGTGCCCATGAGCGAGTGGGCGCTGCACCCCGCCGCGGCGGTCCTGCACTACGGCCAGGAGATCTTCGAGGGCCTCAAGGCCTACCGCCGCGACGACGACTCGATCTGGCTGTTCCGCCCCGAGCGCAACGCCGCGCGGTTCGTCCAGTCCGCGAAGCGCATGGGCATGGCCGTCCTGCCGGAGGGGCTGTTCCTGGCGTCGGTCAACGAGCTCGTCGAGCTGGAGCGCGACTGGGTCCCCGTCGGCGAGAACGAGCAGAGCCTCTACCTGCGGCCGTTCATGATCGCGTCCGAGCCGTACCTGGGCGTGCGTGAGGCGAACACCTACCGCTTCGCCGTCATCGCGACCCCGGCCGGCCCGTACTACTCGGAGCCGGTCAAGCTGTGGATCACCCCGAACTACACGCGCGCGGCTCCCGGCGGAACCGGCACAGCGAAGTGCGGCGGCAACTACGCGGCCAGCCTGGTCGCCACGCAGGAGGCCGCGGCCAACGGCTGCGGCCAGGTCCTGTGGACCGACGGTGCCGAGCACAAGTGGGTTGAGGAGTGCGGCACGATGAACATCATGTTCGTCACCGACGACGGCCAGCTCCTCACCCCGTCGCTCGGCTCCATCCTCGCCGGCGTGACCCGCGAGTCCATCCTGGCCCTCGCCGCGGAGCACGGTTTGGAGGCCGTCGAGCGGCCCATCTCGGTGGACGAGGTCCTCGACGGCGTGGAGTCCGGCCGCATCCCCGAGGTGTTCGCGTGCGGCACGGCCGCCGTCGTCACCCCGATCACCGGGTTCAACTCGCCGGACCGCGGCGTCCAGACCGTGGCCGACGGCACGCCGGGCACCAAGACGCGCGAGATCCGCCAGCACCTGGTGGACATCCAGTTCGGGCGGGCCGAGGACAAGTTCGGCTGGACCCGGAAGGTCGGCTGACCAGGCCCGTGACGTCATGAGCATCCCCCCGCCGCCGCGACGCCGGCCGTGGGCCCCGGTCCTGGCTGCGGTCGGGGCGGGGCTGCTCGTCGTGGCCGTGGCGCTCGGCGTGTGGGTGGGCCGGGGCTTCAGCGAGATGGTCCCCGCGCCGTCGGACATCAAGTCAGTCGCCGGCGACACCGTCGTCGCCATCGACGACGGCGAGACCCTCATCCTGTACGCCCCGCGGCGCATGATGCCGACCTGCGACATCACCGGCCCCACCGAGCAGGTGCCCGACATCGAGCTGCGCGGCGACACCTACTCGTTCCCGGTCGACGGCGTCTCCTACGAGTCGATCGCGAAGATCGGCGGACCCGGCCAGCCTGCGGGTGAGTACACGGTGGCGTGCGTCGAGGACGGGCTGATCGTCGCGCCGCCGCTGGACGTCGGCCACATCGTCGCCGTCGTGTTCGCGCTGCTGGGCGTCCTCGCGATCGGTGGGCTTGGGGTGGTGGCGGTCGTCGTCGGACTGGTCGTCTGGCAGATGAACAGGCACCGCACCGCCTGAGGAATAGTTTTACTTTCAACTTGTTGTGTTACCGTAGACAGGCACACAACACGGTTGGGAGCACCACATGCAGTTCGGCATCTTCACCATCGGCGACGTCACGACGGACCCCACCACGGGCCGCACGCCGTCGGAGCACGAGCGCATCCGCGCCACGGTCGAACTGGCGAAGAAGGCTGAGGAGGCGGGCCTCGACGTCTTCGCCACGGGCGAGCACCACAACCCGCCCTTCGTGGCGCCCGGCAACCCGCCGATCCTCATGGCCTACCTCGCGGCGGCCACCGAGCGGCTGATCCTCTCGACGGCGACCACGCTCATCACGACCAACGATCCGGTCCGCCTCGCCGAGGACTACGCCTACGTCCAGCACCTCTCCGGCGGCCGCGTCGACCTCATGATGGGGCGCGGCAACACCGGCCCCGTCTACCCGTGGTTCGGCAAGGACATCCGCGACGGCATCGCCTTGGCGGTTGAGAACTACGCGCTGCTGCACCAGCTGTGGCGCGAGGACGTCGTGAGGTGGGAGGGACGGTTCCGCACCCCGCTGCACGGCTTCACCGCGACCCCGCGGCCGCTCGACGGCGTGCCGCCGTTCGTGTGGCACGGCTCGATCCGCTCGCCCGAGATCGCCGAGCAGGCCGCGTACTACGGCGACGGCTTCTTCCACAACAACATCTTCTGGCCGTCCAGCCACACGCGCCGCATGGTGGACCTGTACCGCCGTCGCTTCGAGCACTACGGCCACGGCCGCGCCGACCAGGCCATCGTCGGGCTCGGCGGGCAGGTGTTCATGCGGAAGAACTCCCAGGACGCCGTGCGCGAGTTCCGCCCCTACTTCGACCACGCCCCCGTCTACGGCGGCGGCCCGTCGCTGGAGGAGTTCACGCGCGAGACGCCGCTGACCGTCGGCTCCCCGCAGCAGGTCATCGAGCGGGTCCTGGGCTTCCGCGAGTACGTGGGCGACTACCAGCGCCAGCTGTTCCTCATGGACCACGCGGGGCTGCCGCAGAAGACCGTCCTCGAGCAGATCGACATGCTCGGCGAGGAGGTCGTGCCCGTGCTGCGCAAGGAGTTCGCGGCGCTGAAGCCGGCCCACGTCCCGGACGCGCCGACGCATGCGTCGCTGGTCGCGGCGCGCGGGGCCGTGGCGGCGCCGGAGCGGACCGAACCGTCGGTCGACCGCTGGACCGGCACCCGCGCCGAGGACGACAACAAGCTCTGAGGAAGGACCCCATGTCTCGCATCGTCGTGATCTCCGGCGGCCTCGGCACGCCGTCGTCCACCCGTGTCCTCGCCGACGACATCCTCGCCCACCTCCGCGACGACCTCGCCGCCCGCGGCGAGGCGCTGGAGGAGACCGTCGTCGAGCTGCGCGAGCTCGCGCACCCCGTCATGGACGCGATGCTCACCGGCTTCCCGACCGGGGAGTTGGCCCGCGTCGTCGACGCCGTGGCCGAGGCCGACGCGCTGGTCGTCGTCTCCCCGACCTTCTCCGCCTCCATCAGCGGGTTGGTGAAGAGCTTCTTCGACATCCTGGAACCGGACACGCTCGCCGGCACGCCCGTGCTGCTGGCCGCGACCGGCGGCACCGAGCGGCACTCGCTGATGCTGGAGTTCGCGATGCGGCCGCTGTTCAGCTACCTCGGCGCCGAGCCGGTGCGCACGGCGATCTTCGCCGCGACCGCCGACTTCGGGGCGGGGTCCGCTGCCTTGCGAACGCGCGTGGCGAGGGGTTCGGCGGAACTCGCCGACGCCGTCGCGGGCGCCGGGCGTCGATCCTCACGGGAGACCGCGGGGTTCGTCGACTTCCAGCAGCTGCTCGCCGGCTGAGTCAGCCCTGCGGCTGGGCGAGCGCCTCCGCCATCGATTCGGGCCCCCAGGTCAGGATCTGGGCCGACGGGATGGCCATGAGCACGACCGCGTTGCCGTTGCCGACCCACACCGTGGTGTCCGGCGACGGCGTCGCGAAGACCTCGTAAGCGGACTCCTCCGCGCTGGCGCGCACGGCGTCCAGCACCGCGGCCGGATCCTCGTCGGCGACCATGACGCTCACCTCGTCGGCGCTGGTCACCAGCGAGTCCTCGGGCAGGCGGATGCCGACGGGTACCCGCACGGTCTGCGGGCCCACCGTGATCTCCTCGGTGTTCACCTCGCCGGTGAACACCTCGCCCGACGGCTGCGCCTCCGAGGATGTGGCCGGGACGGGAGGGGCGCTGGGCGCGGACCCGTCGTCGGCGCACGCCGTGACGGCGAGCGCGAGGATCGCGAGGACGACGGCACTGACCCGGGAACCCATGCCGTCCACTCTAGAGGCCGGTGGGCGACCGATCAGCAGGCGGCGGCCTCGTCGTCCAGTCCGGCGAACAGGCAGGTCGCGGGCGCGTCGCTCTCGGGGAACGGCTCCCCTGCCCCCAGCAGGTAGGCCTCGCCGGAGCCCGGCAACTCCTGCATGATCCGGTAGAACTGCCAGAACGGATGCTCGATGTCGACCTGGCTGCGGTGCGCGCCCAGCGCCCGGCGGCACACCTCGAGCCAGGGCGCCGTCTCGATCACCGCGACGATCTGAGCGGGGTCCGGGCCGAAGCTGTCCGCGCCGCGCTCCTCCTCGGGCCACAGCTCGAGCCCGCGCTCCTTGGCGATGGCGTACGCCTCCACCCAGCGCTGCGTGTTGTGCGTGTTCCACACGATGCGCTGGATCTCCCAGGGCGCGCCCAGGTCCGGCCGGTGCGACGGCGACGCCGCGAGCACGCTGGCGTACATCAGCACCCGGTGCGCCTGGATGTGGTCGGGGTGGCCGTAGTTGCCGTGCGGGTCGTAGGTGACGGCGACCTGTGGCCGGCGGTCCCGGATGACCTCCACCAGGTGGTCCGCGGCCTCGAGGAGGTCGGCGCGCCAGAACGCGTTGTCCGGCATGGTGTCGGGGACGGCCGCGCGGCCGTCGGGCCCGGTGGTCATGCCGGAGTCGTGGTAGCGGCCCGGACCGCCGAGGTAGACGTGGTCCGTGACCCCCACCTCGCGGAGCGCCTGATCGATCTCCGACATGCGGTGCTGGCCGAGCTCGGAAGGCGTGTAGTGCTGCCACTCGGGGAGCATGATCTCGCCCAGCTCGCCCAGGGTGCAGGTCACGAGCGTGACCTGGCCGCCCTCGTCCAGGTAGCGCGCCATGGTGGCGACGGACTGGCTGGACTCGTCGTCGGGGTGGGCGTGGACGAGAAGAAGTCGGTGGTTCACGGCGGACAGTCTACGCGCCCTGCCGAGGGTAATCCAAGCTTCAACTACCGGGCTGGTGCGAGCCCGAGCAGCGGACGGAGCTCGTCGAGGGTTGCGACGGAGTGGTCCGCCTCGTCGTCGACGGGGGCCTCGGGTGACTCCAGCGTCGCGGTGGCGAGCCCCGCGCCGGCGGCCGCCTCGGCGTCGATGGGCCGGTCACCGACCGCCAGGCACTGGGCGCGATCGAGACCGTGCCGCTCCAGCATCGCGCGGTACATCGCCGGGTCCGGCTTGCGCGGATAGCCGTCGGCGGTGGAGATCAGGTCGTCGACCTCCAGGCCGATCCCGGTGAGCAGGGACTCGGCGCTGGTGCGGTCGCGATGCGTCACGACGAGGTTGAGGCCGCCGGCAGCGCGCACGTCGTGCAGCAGGGCCGCGGCGCCGGGCATCGCGGGGGCCGGGGTGGCCCGCCAGCGGGCCTTCAGCGCCTCCTCGGCGGCTTCGAACGCGGCCTCCGGTACGCCGAAGCGTGCAGAGAGGTGCGCAACGGCGTGCCCCGTCGACACCCGCGTCAGCCGCGACACCTCGTGGACGTCGACCGAGCCGCCGTGATCGGCGACGACATCAGCCAGCGCGCGGTCGAGCTGCGGGTAGGTGTCGACGAGGGTGCCCCCCATGTCCCAGAACACGTGTCGGTACATGGCAACCAAGCCTAGGCGTCAGGGGAGGGGGTCGCCCATGAGATCGCGGGCGCGCTCCATCAACGCGATGGTGCTCAGGGTGGCGTCCAACGGCCGGACGGGAGACTCGGTCAGGCCGGCGCCGATGCAGCGCGCCACCTCGACCGCCTCGTGGAACAGGCCCACGTGCGCGACGCGCTCCTCCTCCCAGCGCAGGACCTCGCCGTCGCGGAACCGCACTTCGACGGGGCCCGGGTGGTAGAACGGCCCGTCGAGGACCAGCGTCGCGTCCGAGCCCGCGATGACGGCGGTGGTCGGGGTGTCGGCAACCATCGACGCGTGCACCGTCACCTGCCGCGCGGCGTCGTCGGTGAGGAGGGCGGCGAACTGGCCGACGGAGCCCGTGGCGTGGCGCTGCCCGGTGGCCGCGACGACGTCGAGGCCGGGGAGCACCCAGTCCACGAACATGAGCGGGTAGGTGCCCAGGTCGTTCATCGCGCCGCCGGCCTGCGCCGGGTCCATGGCGCGGTGGTGGTCGACGAGGTACTCGCCCATCTCCGCGGACACGGACTCGACGGTGCCGAGCAGGCCGGAGTCGAGGACCTGCCGCACGACGTCGTAGCGCGGCAGCGCCAGCGTCCACAGTGCCTCCATGCAGAACAGGCCGCGGGACCGGGCCAGCTCGACGAGGGCGGCGGTGTCCGCGAGCCGCGGGGTCATCGGCTTCTCGACCAGGACCGCCTTGCCGGCCTCGAGCGCGAGCCGCGCGTGCTCCAGGTGGTCCAGGTGACCGGTGGCGACGTAGACGACGTCGACGTCCGCCGCGACCAGGTCCTCGTAGGAGCCGAAGGCCGCATCGATGCCGAACTGGTCGGCGAACTCCCGCGACCGCCCCATCGTGCGCGACCCCACCGCGACCACCCGTTGGGCAGTGTTGGCGAGGAGGGTGGAGACGAACTGGTGGGCGATCCAGCCGGTGCCGAGGATGCCCCAACGCAGGCTGGGCACCTCGCCGGCGGGTCGTGGCTCGGGGAGCCGCCTCACCGATCGACCTCGACGAACCGCCCACCCGAGTACATCGACTCGACGACGGCCTCGCCGACCAGCGTGGCCCGCTCGGCGTCCGCGAGGGTGGCCAGCGTCGACGGGCGTCCGGCGCGCACGGCGTCGACCCACTCCTGCAGCTCGAGGCGGTAGGCGTCGGCGAACCGGGGCCGCCAGTCGGCCGCCAGCGGCGTCGACGTGGCCAGGTCCGCGTTGACGAGCAGTTTCGCGGGCTCAGCCAGGGTCAGCACCCCGGTCTCGCAGACCGCGTCGCACCGGATGTCGTAGCCGTAGCGGGCGTTGAGGAAGACCTCGACGGTGCTGAGCGATCCGTCGGCGGTGCGCACCAGGATGAGGAACGGGTCTGCGAGGTCGACGGCCGTCGAGCTGGGGTGTCCGGCGTGCCAGGCGACCTCGGTGATGGGGGCGTCCAGCAGCCACGGGATGAGGTCGAGGTCGTGGATGGCGGAGTTGAACACCACGCTCTCGTTGGTCGCGCCCGGGCCCGACGTCACGCCGCGGCCGACGGAGTGGATCATCAGCGGGCGACCGTGCCGGCGGGAGCGCAGCGCGTCCTTCATCTGGACGTAGCCGGGGTCGAAGCGGCGCATGAAGCCGACGGCGACGCGGGGCACGTCATCGCCCACCGTCCGGCGGTGGTGCGCGATGACGTCGCCGCAGGTGGCGGAGTCGTAGGCGAGGGGCTTCTCGACGAGTACGTGCTTGCCGGCGTCGAGGCAGGCCTTCACCTGGTCGGCGTGCAGGAAGTCCGGCGAGGCGATGACCACGGCGGCCACGTCGTCGGCCGTGATCAGTTGCTGCGGATCCTCGTACACGCGGGCGCCCGCGATGCCGGCGATGGCCGCTTCGGCGCGCGCTTTGTCCGGATCAGCGATGGCGACGACGGTGGCGCCGGAGATGAAGCGGTGGAGATTCTGAGCGTGATCGGCGCCCATGATTCCTGCGCCGATGACCCCGATGGAGAGACTCATTTGTCCTGACCTTTCTTGGGTGATCCCAGCGTACGCGATCCGCCGTCGGTGGGGAAGAGGCCGGACGGTAGCGTATCCGCCGTGCACGAGATCGACCCCACCCGCGTCCGCGCGCTGAAGCGCACAGTCCTCATCGTCGCCCTGCTGAACCTGGGCTACTTCTTCGTCGAGAACGCCGTGGCGCTGGCCATCGGGTCGGTGTCGCTGTTCGCGGACTCCGTCGACTTCCTCGAGGACACGGCCGTCAACCTGCTGATCTTCCTCGCGCTGGGGTGGCCGCTCGCGCACCGCTCGGTCGCCGGCAAGGTGATGGCCGGGGTGATCCTCGTGCCCGCCGTCGCCGCGCTGTGGCAGGCGATCGCGAAGTTCCAGAACCCGGAGGCGCCGGACCCGCTGTCGCTGGTCCTCACCGCCGGAGGCGCCGTCGTCGTCAACACCATCTGCGCCGTGCTCTTGCTGCGGCAGCGCGACCACGGCGGCTCGATGACGCGCGCCGCGTGGCTGGCTGCCCGCAACGACGTGATCATCAACATCGGGATCATCGTCATGGGTGTGGTCACCCTGACCGTGGTGCGCAACGGCTGGCCGGACGTCGTTCTGGGCCTCGGCATCGTCGCGTTGAATCTGCGCGCGGTGAAGGAGGTGTGGGAGGTCGCGGAGGAGGAGAACCTGGCGGCCAAGGCGTTGGCCGGTGAGGTCGACGACGACTGATCCCCGTCGGTGTGCTGGTGGCGCTGCTCCCGCCGGCCGTCGCGCTCGGGGGTTGAGCCTGACACGCGGTCCGGGGGCCGTGGTTGAGCCTGACACGCGGTCCGGGGGCCGTGGTTGAGCCTGATCCACGGATCGACGAGGATGTCAGCGCTATCAGACCGAATTCGCGCGTTGAGCCTTGCCGCAGGCTCAAACCATCCGGCCAGACCGCGTGTCAGGCTCAACGCACCTCGCCAAACCGCGTGTCAGGCTCAACGCACCTCGCCAGACCGCGTGTCAGGCTCATCGACGGCGGGCTCGGCCACGGCGGGGGCGACGAACGCGCGACGCCCCGACGGATCCACCGGGATCACCCGATACCCCCCACCGTCGGCGACCACGACCACATCCTCTCCCGGGTAGCCACCCAAGGCCGCGGCCAACCCCGCGACATCCCACGGGGCCGCGGCCGCATCCAGCCGGCCCCACACCTCGACGCGCGAGCCCGTCGCCCGCGTCAGCTCCCGATCCAACTCCGGCCCGACGGCGCCCACGAGCACGACGCTCCGGGGGCCGGTCACCCGCACGGTCGCCCCGGCCGCGCGATCCTGCCGGAACACCGCCCCGTGGTACGCCGAGACGGCGGCGGCGCCCACCAGCGTCCCCAGCCCGTAACGCGACGACCGCACCGTGACCCCGCTCACAGACCCCGCGACGACGTCCTGCAGCACGATCACCGCGACAGCGATCAGCGCCACCACAGCCGCGATCCCGGCCAGCCCGAACAGCACCACCAGGTAGACGCGGCGCGTCGGCGACACCAGCTCAGAGTCCGGCGACACGGCCGCCGCGCGCCGGACCCGCGACCAGAAGATCCACCACACCGGCACCCCCACCACGAGGAGGGTCACCGCGGCCAACAGCGTGTTCATGACCGTCATGCCGACGTCCACGCCGGGCGTCAGCGCCTCGATGAGGCTCACCAGCACGGTCCCCATGCCGACGGCGGCCGCGGCCAGGCCGATCCCGGCCACGAGGTACTCGTACACGCGGCGGGGCTCGGTGCGCCCCTCGGCGGTGCCGAGGACAGTGCGGTGGTACCACCACACCACCAGGCCGACGACGACCGCAGCGGCCTCGACCGGCGCGCTGTCGAAGTGCTGCGCGGCCGACGAGCCCTGCCGGTCACCGACGAACCACACCAGCACGCTCCACAGCAGACGGCTGCCGCCGACCAGCGCCATGATGAGCCCACCGCCGACACCCAGCGGGAGGACGACCGCCAGCCACAGCGGCCGACGGGGCAGCCGGATCGCCGCCGTCGCCCAGTACCGCACCCACAGCAGTCCGCCGGCCAGGACCGCGCCGAGCGACTCGCCCAGCACCCCGAGCGGCCGGCCGAAGCGCTCGCGCCCCAGGAGCAGATCCAGCGATCCACCCAGCGTGTTGACCAGCCCGGCGACCCCCATGACCAGCCCCAGCACGGAGCCCAGCAGCAGGTGCGGGGTGTTGCGGTCGCCGTCGAGCGTGCGCCTGGCGAGCCACCAGTGCACGGCCCACACAGCGGTCCAGGTCAGCACCACCGCGACGCCGTCGGCGTCGAGGTCACCGTCGCCGAGGGCCGCGAAACCCACCTGCGGCAGGGCCGTCGCCGCGACGAACGCCGCGACCAGCGCGGCCAGTGTCACGTAGGCGATGTAGAGACCCGAATCGCGTTCTGCGGGGTCGAGGCGGTGGGAGCGTCGGGTGGCCCACGCCAGCACGGCCAGCAGCGGGCCGCCGACGAAGACGAACGCCAGGCCACGCGCCAGCTCGGCGTCGGGATCCACCCACTCGGGCACGTCGGCGCCGAGCAGCATCCCGAGCAGCTCCGCGACCCCGATGGCGACGACCACCACCAGCGCGAAGAGCAGGACGTACTGGAAGAAGCGCCTGACGCTGCGGGCGTCGATGCCCGGCCCGCGCCGTCGCGCGGCGGCGACGACCAGCACGATCGCCCCCACGATCAGCGCCAGGGTGAACACCAAACTGAACACCAGGAACATGTCGGATCGCCTCACTTACACGAGAAGATGGGCCAGGGGTGGCCGGTGAGGATCCAGCCGTCGCCGTCGGCGCGCAGATCGAAGACTTCCCGGTGCGTCGACGAGTCGAGGAACCCACCCGCCTGCTCCGTGACGTCGAGCACGACGCGCGCGGTCTGGCCGGTGGCCGTTGACTCCGCGACCGCCATGCTGATGCGGCTCGGGCGGTAGACCTCGGGCAGCGGCGCGCGGCAGCCGAGGGCGGGGTCGAGGTAGTCGACGGCCTCCTCGTCGTCGCCGTCGATGACGGCGAGCACGAACAGCTGCACGGTCCCCTCGGGGGTGGCGGGGTCCAGTTCCGGCGGCTCCCGCGTCGCAGTGAGAAGGCCCGCGATCACCGCCAGGGCCACCACCAGCCCGGCCACGACCGCGAGGACCAGGTTCGGGCGGTTGGTCATGGCACCAGAATCCTCCTGACTGGGGGTGTTGGCGCAGGTATCCGAAAACTGCGCCCGCCCGCCCGCGGAGAGCAGCCCGCGTTGGTGCACCGTGACACAATCATCGCCATGACACGCGTGATCGCGCTCGACAGACGCACCTGGGCCAAGGCCACCTGGCCGCTCGGCACCCACCCTCACGCGGAGGGCGTGACCTTCGCGGTGTACGCCCCGGCGGCCACCAGGGTCCAACTCGAGATCTATCCCGAGGCGCTGGGCGCCCGGGCCACCAAGACATTCCTCCTCGCCAAGGGCCGCGACGGCATCTGGCGCGGCCTGCTGCAGGGCCTCCAGTTCGGGGCGCTGATCGGCTTCCGCGCCTGGGGCCGCAACTGGCCCTACGTCAAGGGATGGAAGCCCGGATCCGACCTCGGCTTCATCTCTGACCTCGACGAGTACGGCAACCGCTTCAACCCCAACAAGGTCCTGTTCGACCCGTACGCCCGCGAGGTCACGCACAACGTCTTCACCGACCAGCTGCATGACTTCGGCGTCAACGACGGCGTGTTCGGCACCGGCGGCGAGATCGTCGACGGCGTCCCCCGCCGCAACATCGACACCGGGCCCTACGCGCCCAAGGGCGTCCTCATCGCCGACTACACGCCGGTGACACCCAAGCCGCGCATCCCCAGCGAGAAGAACGTCATCTACGAGGTGCAGGTCGAGCAGCTGACCGGCCACCCGTCCGTGGCCCGGCTGTCGGAGCTCCTGAGCCGCGAGCCCGGGTTCGAGGGCGTCGTCGACATCCCGCCGGAGTTCCAGGGCACCTACAAGGGCGCCGGGATGATGGCGCCGTACCTCAAGGCGCTAGGTGTCACCACCGTCGAACTGCTGCCGGTGCACGAGCAGAACGCCTCCGAGTCGGCCCGCGAGGGCGCGACCAACGCCTGGGGCTACATGACGCTGTCGTTCTTCGCGCCCAACCGGCAGTACGCGGCCGACAAGAGCTGGTGCGGACCGACGCGCGAGTTCAAGGAGATGGTCTCGGCGTTCCACGACGCCGGGCTCCAGGTCTACCTCGACGTCGTCTACAACCACACCGCCGAGGGCGGCAACTGGAACGGCGACGTCAACACCACCGGCTTCACCAGCCTCGGCGGCTTCGCCACGGCCGAGTACTACCAGATGACGTCGGACAAGCGGCTCATCGACGGCGCCACCGGCACGTCGAACCAGGTCAACTACTCCTCGGAGGCGGCCCGGAACCTGGTGCTCGACTCGCTGCGCTACTGGACGCAGGACATGCAGGTCGACGGCTTCCGCTTCGACCTCGCGACCGTGCTGGGCCGGCTCCCCGACGAGGCGCACCCCGACGACTGGGCCAGGCAGAAGCGGTTCTTCTCCGATCACCCCCTGCTGGTCGACATCGCCGAGTTCGCCCGGCAGGAGCGCATCGAGGTCATCGCCGAGGCCTGGGACCTGTGGGGCTATGAGGTGGGCAACTTCCCCCGCGGCTGGGGGGAGTGGAACGGCCGCTACCGCGACGCGGTGCGCCGCTTCACCAAGGGCGACGCGAACA
Source organism: Tessaracoccus sp. O5.2 (assembly GCF_964266725.1). Classification (NCBI taxonomy): domain Bacteria; kingdom Bacillati; phylum Actinomycetota; class Actinomycetes; order Propionibacteriales; family Propionibacteriaceae; genus Tessaracoccus; species Tessaracoccus sp. O5.2. The sequence continues at coordinate 129,261 of NZ_CAXWGV010000023.1, forward strand.
CGGTGGCGTTCACCGACATGTTCAACGGCGACTACCACCACTTCCACGACAGCGGCGGTGCGCAGAAGACCATCAACTTCATCACGGCGCACGACGGCTTCAACATGGCGGACCTGGTGTCGTACCAGGAGAAGCAGAACAACCAGGAGCCGCCGTTCGGCCCGTCCGACGGCGGATCCGACGACAACCTGTCGTGGGACTCGGGCGGCTCGCAGGCCCTGCGTCGCCAGCGGCTGCGGAACCTGTGGACCATCCTGTTCTTCTCCCGCGGGGTGCCGATGATCGTGGCCGGCGACGAGTTCGGCCGCACGCAGAACGGCAACAACAACCCGTGGGCGCTGGACTCCGTGGCGATGCGCAACAACTACGCCATGATCCCGACCAACGCGCCGCAGCGGGTCCCGGTGGCCGAGGGCATCGACGTGCCCTACCACGACAACCTCGGCGTCTACGAGACCGCAGAGCACGTCAACGGCCAGTTCCGGTTCGCCACCTTCCTCGCCAACCTCCGGCAGCGCCACGAGGCGCTGCAGCAGCGGCGGTGGGGCGACATGGTGGCGGACGACAAGGACGTGTCCTACCTGTTCCACACGCCGTCGGGTGACGGCTATCCGAGCGAGGGGGACCGGGCGGTCGCCGTGCAGATCGACTCCCCGGGCGATGACTTCTGGGTCATGATCAACATGGCCGACGTCGACATCGACTTCAGGGTCCCGCCGCCCCTGGAGGGTCACATCTGGCGCCGGCTCATCGACACCTCCACGTTCGCGGAACCGGCCTGCAACCACTGGCCCGAGGGTGAGGGCATGATCGTGGCGGACGGCACCACCGTCGCCGCATGGTCCGTGGTGGTGTGGCAGGAGCAGCCGATCCCCGACGGCTCCCGAGAGATCCCGGTGTGGAAGGACTGACCATGAGCGAGCAGGGCGTGGACGGCCAGGCCGCCGGCAACGGGCGGCGCGCCGCCGTCGTGTTCAACCCGACGAAGATCGACCGCGAGCACCTCGAGAAGGTGGTCGAGGCGGCCGAGCGGGAGGCCGGCTACGAGCCGTCGCTGTGGCTGGAGACGTCCGCGGAGGATCCCGGCGTCGGCATGGCGAAGCAGGCCGTGTCAGAGTGCTGCGACGTCGTGCTCGGCGTCGGCGGCGACGGCACCATCCGGGCGGTGGCCGAGGGCCTGCACGGCACGGGCGTCCCATTGGGGCTCTGCCCGCGGGGCACCGGCAACCTCCTAGCCCGGAACCTGGACCTGACGCTGGACAACCTGCCCGAGTCGGTGGCGACGGCGTTCGCCGGGGTGGCGCGCGAGGTCGACCTCGCCGTGGCGGAGTGGCGGCGCGCCGACGGGACCCGCGAGGAGCACGCGTTCGTCGTCATGGCCGGCATGGGGCTGGACGCCCAGATCATGTCCAAAACCGACGAGGAACTGAAGAAACGGGTCGGGATGCTCGCCTACGTCAAGGCCGGCGTCGAGTCGCTCAAGCGCAACCACCGCATGTGGCTGCAGTACCGGCTCGACGACGACCCGCCACGCAGCGCGCGGGTCCACACGGTGCTCGTGGGCAACTGCGGCTCGATCGGCAACAACGTGCTGTTGATGCCGGAGGCCGCGGTGGACGACGGGGTGCTCGACGTCGTGGCCGTGGTGCCGGAGGGTCGCTTCGGGTGGGTGCGCGTGGCGTGGAAGGTGCTGGTCGACAACGCGTTGTTCCGCGGGCGGAAGAAGAAGCAGAACGATGACCGCGAGCTGAACTACCAGCAGTGCAAGCGCATCGAGGTGTGGCTGCGCGAGCCCGAGGAGATCGAACTCGACGGCGATCACTTCGGCGAGGTGATGTCGGTCGCGGTCCGGGTGGAGCCGAAGGCGCTGCACGTGATGATGCCGCCGGACTGGGAGCCGCCGTCGGCTGACGACTGAGCCGACATAATGAGCGCCATGGAACTCCTCCCCATGACGTTCGCCTCCGGCTGGGCCTCGGGCATCAACGCGTACGCGACGGTGTTCGTCCTCGGGCTGCTCGGCCGCTACGCCGGCACCGGCGGCGTGCCTGAGGGGTTCATGCGCACCGACGTCCTCGTCGTCATGGGGATCCTCGCGCTGCTGGAACTGGTCGCCGACAAGATCCCCGTCGTCGACTCCTTCTGGGACGTGCCCTCGACCGTGATCCGGCCCATCGCAGGCGCGGTGATCGGTGCGCTCATCGCCGGCGCCCAGGGCGACCTGCTCACGATCTCGCTCGCGGCGGTCGGCGGGGTGACCGCGCTGCTGAGCCACCTGTCCAAGGCGGGCATCCGGCTGGCGGTCAACACGTCGCCCGAGCCGGTATCCAATGTCGCGGCGTCGGTGGCGGGGGACGTGGGCGTCGTGGGCGTCTCCACGCTCGCGGTGCTGTTCCCGGTGACCGCGGCGGTGGTCGCTGCGGTGCTGCTGGTGATCATGATCGGGCTGGCGTGGCTGCTGATGTCGCGGGTGAAGCGCGGTTGGGCATGGCTGAAGGCCCGCTGGCCCTCGGGGGTGCCGTCGGCCTAGCGCCGGCGGACGAACCAGACCGCGATCCCGGCCGCGACCAGCACGGCCATCACGCCCCCGAGCAGCGCAAGGTCTGCGGCCAGGCCGACCTGGGAGGGGCCGGGCGCGACCGGGTCCCCGGGCGAGCGGACGACCGCCGTCGGCTCGCCCAGTGCAGCGGTGAGGGCCTCGACCAGGTCCTGGCTGACGGGTCCTGAGCCGTCGCAGAGGGTGGAGCGCCACGCGGCGCCGTCGGCCTGCGCGAACAGGATGATCTCCATCCCCTGCTCGATGCCCTCCCAGCCGCAGCTGGCGCCGTCGACCGCGGTGAGCACGTCGACGGTGCCCGGCGGGTCCCCCTTCCAGGCCTCGGTCAGCTGGACGGTGTAGGTGGCGTCGTCGGTGCTCGAAGACGGCCGCGCGGGCCGGTCGACGGCGACGACGGTGCCGCGTGCGACGACGTCGGCCATCTCCGCCTGCTCGGCGGGGGTCATCGCAACGCAGCTGCACGCGGCGGCCCGGGGCGCCTGCTGCCAGGAGAGCACGAGTGTCGCGGCGAGCATGGCGACCACGAGGAGGAATGCCTTGACCTTCATCCCCCCAGAGTGACACGGCAACCACGGCCGGAACCAGGGCGCGGGCCCACGGCCGCATGCAAGACTGACCCGCATGGACTTCTCCTCGCTGTACCGCCACGGGTTCGCGCGGATCGCGGCCTGCACGCTCCCGGTGACCATCGCGGACCCCGCCGCGAACGCGCGGGCCATCGCCGTCGAGGTCAGGGCCTGCCATGACGACGGCGTGGCGGTCGCGGTCTTCCCCGAGCTGTCCCTGTCCGGGTACGCCATCGACGACCTTCTCCTGCAGGACGTCCTCCTCGACGCCGTCGACGAGGCCGTCGCCCTCCTCGCCGAGCTCACCGCAGACCTCCTGCCGCTGGTCGTCGTCGGCGCCCCGCTGCGTGTCGGCAACCGGCTCTACAACTGCGCGGTCGCCCTCCACCGCGGGCAGGTCCTCGCCGTCGTCCCGAAGACGTACCTGCCGAACTACCGCGAGTTCTACGAGAAGCGCTGGTTCGCCGACGGCGCCGACGACAGTCTCCCCGCCACGATCGTGCGGCCCGGCTGGCCCACCGAGTTCGGGGAGGTCCCCTTCGGCACCGACCTCCTCCTCGACGCCACCGACGTCCCCGGCCTGACCGTCCACATCGAGGTCTGCGAGGACATGTGGGTGCCGATCCCGCCGTCGGCCCAGGCCGCCCTCGCGGGGGCGACGGTGCAGCTGAACCTGTCGGCGTCGCCCATCACGGTCGGCCGCGCGGAGGACCGCCACCTCATGGCCCGCTCGGCGAGCGCCCGCCACAACTCGGTCTACGCCTACGCGGCCGCGAGCTTCGGCGAATCGACGACGGACCTGTCCTGGGACGGCATGACCATGGTCTACGAGATGGGCGACCTGCTCGGCCAGACCGAGCGGTTCCCGCACAGCGCACAGCGCACCGTGGTCGACGTCGACCTCGACCGGCTGCGCCAGGAGCGCATCCGCCAGGGGTCCTTCGACGACAACCGGCGAGCCCAGGGCCTCGGCCCGGACTTGCGGATCGTCGAGTTCACCGTCGACCCGCCGTCGGGCGACCTGGGGCTCCGCCGGCCGCACGACCGATTCCCGTTCGTCCCCGACGACCCCGCCCGGCTGCACCAGGACTGCTACGAGGCGTACAACATCCAGGTCTCCGGGCTCGAGCGCCGCATGAAGGCCATCGGCGGGGGCGACGCGTCGAAGGCGCCCAAGATCGTCATCGGCGTCAGCGGTGGGCTGGACTCGACGCACGCGCTGATCGTCGCGGCGAAGGCTTGCGACAGGCTCGCGCTCCCGCGCACCCACATCCTGGCGTTCACGCTGCCGGGTTTCGCCACGTCGGCGCACACGAAGAACAACGCGACCCTCCTCGCCGAGGCGCTGGGGGTGACGTTCGAGACGGTCGACATCACCGCCATGGCCACCCAGCTGCTCAAGGATCTGGGGCACCCGGCCGGACGCGGGGAGCCGGTCTACGACGTGACGTTCGAGAACGTGCAGGCCGGGATCCGGACCGACTTCCTGTTCCGGGTCGCGAACCAGCGCGGCGGCATCGTGCTCGGCACGGGCGACCTGTCCGAGCTGGCGCTCGGGTGGTGCACGTACGGCGTCGGGGACCAGATGAGCCACTACGGCGTCAACGCCGGCGTGCCGAAGACCCTCATGCAGCACCTCATCAGGTGGGTGATCTCCAGCGGACAGTTCGAGGAGGCCGGGGTCAACGAGACGCTGGCGTCGATCCTCAATACGGAGATCTCGCCCGAGCTCATCCCGGTGGGGGAGGGGGAGAAGCCCCAGTCGACGGAGGACTCCATCGGCCCCTACGCCCTGCATGACTTCACGCTGTTCGGGATCCTGCGTCGCGGGTACCGGCCCAGCAAGATCGCGTTCATGGCGCATCACGCGTGGCGTGACGTCGAGGCAGGGCTCTGGCCCGCCGGCTACCCCGAGGCCGACCGCACGGCCTACGACCTGCCCACCATCAAGCGCTGGATGGGCGTGTTCCTGCGGCGCTTCTTCGCCCACCAGTTCAAGCGCTCAGCGATGCCGAACGGTCCGAAGGTGCTGTCGGGCGGGTCGCTGTCGCCGCGGGGGGACTGGCGGATGCCGTCGGACGCCTCGGCGACGGCGTGGCTGGCCGAGCTGAACCAGAACGTCCCCGACTGACGCCTACTCAAGGAGGAGATCCATGGCCGATCTGACCGTTCTGCACAACCCGCGCTGCTCGACGTCGCGGGCGGCCCTCGCGGCCGCCGAGGCCTCGGGCCTCAACCTCGAGGTGCGCAACTACCTCAAGGAGCCGCTAGACGAGGCCGGCTGGCTGGCGGTGATCGACGTGCTCGACGCTGACCCCAGCGAGCTGGTGCGCCGCGACAAGACGTTCGACGAACTGGGCCTGAGCGACGACGACGTCGCGAGCGCGGACCAGGTCGCGCGGGTGTTGGCGGCTCACCCGACCCTCGCGCAGCGCCCGGTCCTGATCAGACGCGACGGGGTGCGGGAACGGGCCATCATCGGACGGCCGCCCGCTGCGGTCGCGCCCTTCCTGTCGTAGCGCTGCGTCACCCGCACTTTTCTCGCTGTGGGGCTTCCTGCGTGCATATGCACAGGAGAAGCCCCACAGCGAGAAGAGTGCAGGCCACCCGTCAGCCGGCGGGACTCTCGAGCACCTCCGCCGCGTCGACCCACTCCCGCCCGAACGCCTCGGCGACCGGCCGCGACACCAGCGCGCCCCCGTGCGTGGACAGGCCGCGGGCCAGGGACTCGTCCGCCCGCATCGCGTCCCGCCAGCCGCGGTCGGCGATCGCCTCGACGTAGGCCAGGGTCGCGTTCGTCAGCGCCCACGTCGACGTGTTCGGCACCACGCCGGGGATGTTCGAGACGCAGTAGAAGGTGGAGCCCTGCACGTCGAACGTGGGGTTGTCGTGCGTGGTCGGCCGCGACGACTCGAAGCATCCCCCCTGGTCGATCGACACGTCCACCAGCACCGAGCCGGGCTTCATCGATGCCACCATGTCTTCGGTGACCAGCTTCGGCGCCCGCGCCCCCGGCACCAGCACGGTGCCGATGACGAGGTCGGCCCCCAGCACCTGTTCGCGTACCGCCAACGTCGACGACGCGATCTGGTGCACCCGGTTATCCCAGCGCCAGAAGCTCATCCGCAGCTTCTGCAGGTCGGTGTCGAGGAGGGTGACGTCGGCGCCCATGCCGAGCGCGATATTCGCGGCGTTCTGCCCCGCGACGCCGGCCCCCAGCACCACGACCTTCGCGTTCGCCACGCCGCCGATGCCGCCGAGGAGCACCCCGCGGCCGCCCTGGTTCTTCATGAGCGCGTGGGCCCCGACCTGCGGCGCGAGGCAGCCCGCGACCTCGCTCATCGGATACAGCAGGGGAAGCAGCCCCGACGACAGCTGGACCGTCTCGTAGGCGATGGCCGTGGTCCCGGTGGCCAGCAGCGCGTCGACGAGCGGCTCATCGGCGGCCAGGTGCAGGTAGGTGAACAGCACGAGGTCGTCGCGCAGGCGGTGGTACTCCTCGGCGATCGGCTCTTTCACCTTGAGGACCAGCTCGGCGTCGCCCCATGCGGTGTCGGCGTCGGCGACGATGGTGGCTCCGACGGCGCGGTAGTCGTCGTCGCTGAACGACGAGCCGGTCCCCGCGCCGCGCTCGACGAGCACCTGGTGCCCGCGCTGCGTCAGCTCATGGACTCCGACGGGGGTGATGGCCACCCGGAACTCGCTGTTCTTCACTTCGCGCGGCACGCCGATGCGCATCTGGGCTCCTTCGCCGATCAGTGGGGCCGCGACGGTGCGGCCGACGATTCAGGCTAGCGCCGCCGCCCGGTCGCGTGTAGCGGGAACGCGGCCAAACCCTCAACCGTCACTTCTTAGTTTCACTCCGTGCTCATCGCGCATCGCGCCCAGTCAACGCAGGTTCCGCCCGATCCTGAGAGATTTGGCTGAGAATCTCTTTGGATTCTCAGGAATTCGGTGTTACGGTCGCTGCTCCCCGGCTCCGCGGAAAGGACCCCGACCCCCATGCTCAAGCGCTTCCTCATGGTGACCCTCGCGGTCATCCTGGGCGCCGTGACGCTCGGCACCGTCGCGCCCACCGTCGCCCACGCCAGCACCAACCCGTACACGCAGCCGGGCCAGCACTACGTCAACGGCCGCTACTGGCAGACGGAGTGCGACATGTACTCCGAGACGGTCGTGCGCTGCCGCACTGAGATCTGGGCCACGAAGGTCGTCAGCGAGTACGGGCGACTCACGACCCGCAACGGCTGGGTGTTCAACAACCTGACCTACCTGCCCTCGGATCGCGCCCAGTGGGGGACCAACCCGCTCGCCCGCACCGGCTCGTGGACCGGCACCGACGGTCGCCGTTGGCGCACCGAGTGCGACACCGAAGTCACCGGGCGCAACGGCTGCCGCTCCTACGCGACGGCGGACGTCATGAGCTACCAGGACGGGCGCTTCGTCCAGCGCAACGACGTCGAGGTCTTCAACAACATCGTGCAGTTCACGGCGTCGGGCATCGCTCCGGTCACCGCCATCCCGCCGCGCACCCCGAACATCGCGGGTTTCCCGTCCGAGCCGGATGTGTCGTCGATCCCGGTGCAGACGTGCAAGGCGTCCTACTACTCCTACGGGTCGGTGACCGCCAACGGCGAGCGCTACAACCCTGACGGTCTCACGGCGGCGCACCGCACGCTCCCGTTCAACACGATGGTGCGCGTGGTCAACCGCGCCAACGGCCGTAGCGTGACCGTGCGCATCAACGACCGGGGCCCCTTCGTCTCGGACCGCTGCCTCGACCTGTCGCGCGGTGCCATGAGCGAACTCGGCGGCATCTCGTCCGGCGTGATCACGGTCGACTACCAGGTGCTCCCGGGCTGACCCGGATCCTTCCCCCTTCGACGGCGTCCGCTCAGCGGGCGCCGTCGCTGCGTTTCGAGGCGGTTGCTGTCAGCGACAAGCCCTATTGCGACGAGACCCGTCCCGGGTTATCATCAGTCATCGAAACGCTTCGCCAACGGAGGCAGAGAGAGTGATGAACGACCCAGCACCCGCACGGGGCCCCCGGCCCGCCGTCGAGGCCGCCGCGGCTCCCCGCTCAGTAAGGTCCCGCCGGTGACGGTCGCGGCGCCGGTCCAGCCGCCGAAGCCCGAGGCCGCCTCCTCGGCCAAGCGGCGGATCCGCCGGGCTGACGAGGCCCCCGCCCGCCCCGTCGCCGGGCGACGTCGCGCGGGGTTCGTCATGTTCCTCAGCATGCTGCCCTTCCTGGTGCTGGTCTTCCTGTTCTCCTACTTCCCCCTCTATGGCTGGATCTACCGTAGGCCCGGCGCGCGGTCACTCGACGCGCGGCGCCACCAGTCGACGTTCCGGCAGCGCGTCCCCGGTGACCAGCCCCATGAGCATGTCGACCGCGGTCGAGCCGATCGTGGTGCCGGGGATGTCGATGACGGTCATGTGCAGCAGCGGGGCGAGCAGCAGCGTCTTCGGGCCGATCGCGACGATCTCCACCGACTCAGTCACCTCAGGCCCGCGGCGGAGCAGCGCCTGGATGACGCCCGGCAGCGCGGACTCGTTGTGCACGACCAGCCCGGTGTACCCGGCCTCGATCACCTCGTCGATGAGGCGGGCGGCTGCCACCGGGTCGTCGTCGGCGGCCAGGCGGCGCAGCTCGATGCCGCGGGCCTCGGCCTCGCGCTCGGCCCCGCGCGCCAGCCGCACCGCGTACGACGTGCCGCGGCTGACGACCTCGGGCGACGAGCCCAGCAGCGCCACCCGGCCGTGCTTCGCCAGCCTGCGGATGGCCAGCGAGCCGGCCGCCTCGAAGTCGAAGTCGATGCAGCTGAGCGTGCCGGGGTCCTCGGGGAGCCCGATGAGCACCGACGGCTGCCGCAGCGTCATGAGCGTGGGGATGCGGGAGTCGCGGGACTCGACGTCCATAACGATGAACCCGTCCACCATCGACCGCAGCGACACGCTCTCGATGCCGCTGGCGTCCTGCTCCGTGACGAGGAGGACGTCGTGTTCGTAGTGGCGGGCCCGCGTCGCGATGCCGGCGACGAACTGCATGATCACGTCGACGTTGACGCCCGGGCGCAGCGGCGACACCAGGCCCAGCACGTGGGTCTTCGACGACGCGAGCGCGCGTGCGCCGGCGTGCGGCCGGTAGTTCAGCTCCTCGATGGCCTTGAGGACCTTCTCGCGCGTCGCGCCGGAGATCGGCCGCCGGCCGCTCAGCACGTAGGACACCGTCGACTGCGAGACCCCCGCCTTGCGGGCCACCTCTTGAATGCCGGCCATCTTCACCCCTCGTCCCGGAGCGGCGGGGGACCTCCCATGCAGCCCCGCGGGCCGGCGCCGTCCAGCATCGGACGGCTTCAGAGTACGGCCGCGCAAGCGTTTCGACCAACCCGGAAGGACCCACGATGAAGTTCACCGACGGCTACTGGCAGCTGCGGCCCGGCGTCACGGCGCTGAGCCCGCGCAGCATCGCCGAGATCGTGGTGGAGGAGGGGCGCCGCCTGGTCGCCCACACCCCGACGCGCGTGATCGAGCACCGCGGCGACACCCTCAACTGCCCCCAGCTGACCATCAGCATCGATTCCCCCGCCGACGGCGTCATCGGGGTCACGATCGAGCATTGGGACCAGCCCGAGGTCGGCCCCAGGTTCGCCCTCGCCGGAGCTGCCCCGGAGGTCACGGTCACGGAGGCGGAGGGGTCGGTGTCGCTGACCAGCGGGACCCTCACCGCGACGCTCGGCCGCGACGTGCCGTGGGACCTCAGTTTCGACGGCGCCAGCGGCCACCTGACGTCGTCGACCGGCCGGGCGCCGTCGGCCCTCACCACCCCCGACGGGTCCTTCGTCCGCGAGCAGCTCGCCATCTCGCCCGGCGAGCACCTGTTCGGGCTGGGAGAGCGCTTCGGGCCGCTGGTCAAGAACGGGCAGAGCGTCGAGATCTGGAACGCCGACGGCGGCACCTCCAGCGAACAGGCGTACAAGAACGTGCCGTTCTACCTCAGCGATCGCGGCTACGGCGTCTTCGTAGACACCCCGGACCACGTCTCCTACGAGCTGGCGTCCGAGTTCGCGTCGAGGGCGCAGTTCTCCGTGCCCGGGCATCGCCTGCGTTACCTCGTCATCGACGGCCCAACCCCGGCCGACGTGCTGCGCCGCTACACGGCCCTCACCGGCCGTCCGGCCCGGGTGCCCGCGTGGAGCTACGGCCTCTGGCTGTCGACGAGCTTCACCACCGACTACGACGAGGACACCGTCAACTCGTTCATCGACGGCATGGCCGTGCGCGACCTGCCGATGTCGGTGTTCCACTTCGACTGCTTCTGGATGCGCGCCTTCCACTGGACCGACCTCATCTGGGACCCTGCGACGTTCCCGGACCCCGAGGGGATGCTGGCGCGGCTGCACGAGCGTGGGCTGAAGGTGTCGGCGTGGATCAACCCCTACATCGCGCGGCGTTCGGTGCTGTACGCGGAGGGCAAGGACCTCGGCTACCTGGTCAAGCGGCCCGACGGGTCAGTGTGGCAGTGGGACATGTGGCAGGCCGGGATGGCGCTGGTCGACTTCACCAACCCCGACGCGACGGCCTGGTTCGTCGAGAAGCTGCGCGGCCTGCTGCGCCAGGGCGTCGACGCGCTCAAGACCGACTTCGCGGAGCGGATCCCCACCGACGTCGTCTGGCACGACGGCTCGGACCCGCAGCGGATGCACAACTACTACGCGCACCTGTACAACAAGGCCGTGTTCGACCTGTTGGTGGAGGAGCGGGGCGAGGGCGACGCCGTCGTGTTCGCCCGGTCCGCCACCGCGGGCGGGCAGCAGTTCCCCGTGCACTGGGGCGGGGACTGCGAGTCGACGTTCTCGGCGATGTCGGAGTCGCTGCGCGGCGGGCTGAGCCTCGCGGCGTCGGGCTTCGGCTTCTGGAGCCACGACATCGGCGGCTTCGAGGGCACCCCCGACCCGGGCGTGTTCAAGCGGTGGCTGGCGTTCGGGCTGCTCAGCTCGCACAGCCGGCTCCACGGGTCCAGCTCGTATCGCGTGCCGTGGGCGTTCGACGACGAGGCGGTCGACCTGGCGCGCCAGTTCATCCGGCTGAAGATGCGGCTGATGCCGTACCTCGGGCAGCTGGGGGAGGTCGCGCATACGGAGGGGCTGCCGGTGATGCGGCCTCTGTTCCTGGAGTTCCCGGAGGACCCGGGGGCTGCGATGGTGGACCTGCAGTACATGCTGGGCGACCAACTGCTGGTGTCGCCGATCTTCTCCGACGACGGCCGCGTCACCTACTACGTGCCAGCCGGGCGGTGGACGAACGTCCTCGACGGCGCCGTCGTCGAGGGGCCGGGGTGGCGGACGGAGGCGCACGGGTTCGACTCGCTCCCGCTGCTGGCCCGCCCCGGGGCGGTCATCCCGTGGGGTGCGGTCGCGGACCGGCCGGACTACGACTGGGCCGAGGGCGTCGAGCTGACCGCGTACGGGTTCGAGCCCGGGATGTCGCGGGTGGTGGAGATCCCGCGGCCGGACGGGTCGGTGTCGCGGTTCGAGGTCGCGGCGGATGGCGACGGGGAGGTGTCGGCTCGGCTGCTCGACGGCTCGGCCCCGGTCAAGGCTTGGACCCTCACCGTCCGCTGATCCGGCCCGTTGAATCACCGCGCAGCTGCCTCGGCGCCCGGAATGTGTCGGCTGCGCGCGGTGACGATCTGCAACTTTCTCGCTGTGCGGCTTCTTGCGTGCATATGCACGCAGTCGGCTCCACAGCGAGAAAGTTGCTGGTGCTCTCCCGCAATAGGGGTGCGGCGTGGCCACCCGTTCCCTGAGGATGGCCGCCCGCGGAGCGGCGTGGCCAGTCTCGAAGGGTCGTAACGCGACTTTCCGGCGGTTCTGAGGCTTCGAGGCCGCTTCGCGGCACCTCAGCCAGCGGGGAGGCAGCGGCGTGGCCAGTCATTCCCCGTTCCCTGAGGATGGCCGCCCGCGGAGCGGCGTGGCCAGTCTCGAAGGGTCGTAACGCGACTTTCTCGCGGTTCTGAGGCTTCGAGGCCGCTTCGCGGCACCTCAGCCAGCGGGGAGGCTGCTTCGCGGCACCTCAGCCAGCGGGGAGGCTGCTTCGCGGCACCTCAGCCAGCGGGTGCGGATCGGCTACGGCAGGGTCAGCCCCTCCGCGACCCCGACCGCCAGCCCGTCCGCGACCAGCGACGCCGCACACGCCGCCAACTGGTCGCGGTCGGGCCACGCGACATCCGACAGCCGGACCTGCCCATGGCCGCGCAACGCGGCCATGATCCTGCCGCGACACTGCCGGTCCGTGCCCTCCCACGACTGCGCCCGCCGCTCGGGCCCGTCCCAGGCGGGGCGGCCGGCGGCCAGCCACGCGCACGACCCCGCGACCGGGCACTCCCCGCACCGCGGCGACCGCGCCGTGCACACCAGCGCGCCCAGCTCCATCACCGACACCGACCACAGGGCGGCGTCCGCGTCCGCGGGCGGCACGAACTCCCACGCACGCCGTCGCTCGGCGGCGGTCTCGTGCGCCGCCGGGAACTCGACGCCCCCGTCGAGCCGCGCCAGGACCCGCCGGATGTTCGTGTCGAGCACGAGCGAGCGCCGTCCGAACGCGAACGCCAGCACCGCCGCCGCCGTGTACAGCCCGACCCCGGGCAGCGCCAGGAGCGCCGCCTCGTCCTCCGGTACCTCGCCGGCGTGCTGGTCGACGACGGCGCGCGCCGTCTCCTGCAGCCGCAGCGCGCGCCGCGGGTAGCCGAGCCGGCCCCAGGCGCGCAGCACGTCGGAGGTCGGCGCCTCCGCCAGCGCGGCCGGTGTGCCCCACCGCGACATCCACGCCTCCCACAGCGGCGCCACGCGGGCCGCGGGCGTCTGCTGACACATCACCTCGCTGACCAGCACGCCCCAGGCGGTGGTGCCGGGGGCGCGCCAGGGCAGGTCGCGTGCCGCCGTCGAGAACCACCCCGCCAGCCGCGGGGCCAGGTCGCCGGACGGATCGGTGCGTGGCGCGGGCGGCGTGGAGGTCAGCGCCAGGTCCCCCGCGTGTCGATGACCCGCTTGCCGGACAGCCGCTCCCGGTCGAGCTCCTTGAACTCCCGGTGGTCGACCAGCAGGACGACGACGTCGGCGCGCTCCAGCGCCTCGTCGAGACCCACCAACTGCACCGGGCCGCCGGCGAGCTTGGCGGGCGGCTCGGTCACGTTGGGTTCGACGGCCAGCACAGTCGCCCCCGTGACGGCCCCCGGCAGTGCGGCGGCGATGTCGAGGGCCGGCGACTCGCGCAGGTCGTCGATGTCCGGCTTGAACGCCAGTCCCAGCGCCGCGATCACGGGCTGCTCGAGCCCCTCGGCGGCGGCGCGCACCTTGTCGAGGACCCACTCCGGCTTGCCGTCGTTGACGAGGCGCGCGGTGTGGATGAGCTTCGACGTCTCGGGCGCGGAAGAGACGATGAACCACGGGTCGACGGCGATGCAGTGCCCACCGACGCCGGGGCCGGGCTGCAGGATGTTGACGCGGGGGTGCTTGTTGGCGAGCTCGATCAGCTCCCAGACGTCGATGCCGAGCTGGTCGCAGATCAGCGAGAGCTCGTTGGCGAACGCGATGTTGACGTCGCGGAACGAGTTCTCGGTCAGCTTGGCCATCTCGGCGGTGCGGGCGTCGGTGAGGTGCAGCTCGGCCTTGCAGAACGAGGCGTACAGCTCGCGGGCGCGTTCCGCGGCGGCGGGGGTGAGGCCGCCGATGATCCGGTCGTTGGTGACGAGCTCCTCCATGACGCGGCCGGGCAGGACGCGCTCGGGGGCGTGCGCGTACTCCACCCCGGTGAGCTCCGGCCGGGCAGCGGCGATCCGGGCCGCCATGTGCTCGGTGGTGCCGGGCGGGGAGGTGGACTCGAGGATGACAAGCTCGCGGCCGGTCAGGTGCGGCAGCAGCGAGTCGGTGGCTGCGTCGATGTAGCGCGTGTCGACCCGGTAGCCCTCGGCGAAGGGGGTGGGGACGGCGACGATGTAGACGTCAGCGGCGGGCGTCTCGGCCTGGGCGCGCAGGCGTCCGGCGGCGACGGCGTCGGCGACGAAGCCGCCCAGCGCGGGCTCCACGAACGGCACCTCGCCGCGGTTGACCGCGTCGACGTGCTTCGGGTTGACATCGACGCCGACTACGTCATACCCGTTCGCGGCGAGGATTGCGGCCGTGGGCAGACCGATGTAGCCGAGGCCGATGACGGCGACCACGCGGTCTGTGGACATGAGAAACCCCCGATTTGTTGTTGGACGCACCAGCGCAAAGATTAGCCCAGCGCCCATCCTCGGTTAGGCTGGCGGTTGGCCGGAGCGCGGCATCGGTTATCGACCAACCACCTAGGGGGCACGGGAGTCTTGCGCATTCTCGTCGTCGCCCAGTACTTCCCGCCGAGGCGCTCCACGTTCTCCTCACGGTGGTCGTGGCTGACGACGAAGCTGGCGGAGGCCGGGCACGACGTCGACGTCGTGGCCCTCATGTCCGCCGCCCGCCAGCTCGGCAACCTCCGTTACGCGATGCTCGCGGATCCGCCGCCGGACCGCGTCACCATCCATCCCGTCCTGCCGCCCCTGCAACGACACAGCTCCGGCGTGGCCGCGCGCGCCGTGATCGACGTCGTGATGGGCATCCAGTCCTTCCGCCGCGCGATGCGCGTGCGCCGCACCGACGTCGTCGTCGCGTCCGCACCCACCGCGGTCACGATCCCGATCGGATGGGCCGTCGCGGCCCTCAAGCGGCGTCCGTTCGTGCTGGACCTCCGCGACGCCTGGCCCGAGCTGATGGACAACTGGCGGGAGTGGGACGACGACGGCCGCGGCCTCCGCGGGCACCCGGCCAAGCGCCTGATGGTGGGGGCGTCGACGCTGATCGTGGGCCCGGTGCTGCGCGCGCTGCGTGCCGATGCTGATGCGGTGATCGTCACCACCGAGGGCCTCGCGCGGCGGCTGCGGGACGCTGGGTTGTCGCGGGTGCATGTGGTGCGCAACACGTCGTCCAAGCCGTGGGCCTACCCGCTGCCGGCGCCGGCGCTCGAGAGCGAGACTCTCAACGTGCTGTACCTGGGCAACGTGGGCCGCGCCCAGCTGCTGGCCACGGCCATCCGCGCCGCCGCATTGGCGAAGCAGCGTGGGGTGCCGGTGCGGCTGCGGTTCGTCGGGTCCGGGCCGCAGTGGGAGGCGGCGCACGACATCGCCCGCGACACCGACGCCCCCGTCGAGTTCTACGAGCGCGTGCCGACCCACCAGGTGCTGCCGCACTACGAGTGGGCGGACACCGTGCTGGTGAGCCTGCGCGATTGGGAGCTGCTGGCGGAGACGGTGCCGTCGAAGCTGTACGAGATCATGCTGTCCGGGCGCCACATCACCGCCTCGGTGGCGGGGGAGACCGCGGAGCTCATCACCGAGCTTGAAGCGGGCGACGTGGCCGCACCCGAGGACGTCGAGGCCCTGGCCGATCTCTGGGCCGCCCTGGCGACGGACCGGTCCCGGCTCGCCGTCCCGGCGACGGGGCGCGCCTGGGTGGAGCGGGAGTTGAGCGTGGACAAACTGGCGACGACGTTCGCCGACGTGTTGGAGGAGGTGGCCGATGCCCGGGGGGCGCGTTGACCAAGCCAGACTCGTGGCCTCGACGGTGGGCCGCAACCTCGTCGACGATCCGCTGGGCTTCGCCCTTCTCGTGGGGCGCCGGTTCGGGTCGCGGAAGCGGGGGGTGCTGTCGCGGACCGAGACGGGGCTCGTGGGGGCGCTCGGCGCCTACCTGGCGGACCGCCCCGAGGTGGCGGCTCGCGCTCTGCGGTCGCGGCGCCCGAGTCGCGCGACGCCGCTGGACCGCCTCGCTGCCCGGCTGGCTGTGGCCGTCGGGGACGCCGAGGCGATCCCGCCGCGGCTGCGCGACGACGCCCGCGTGCGCTCGGACCAGGCGTGGACCCGCGGGGAGTTGACGCAGGCGGTCGCGGCGCTCGGCGACGCGGACAGCGTGGTGGCCAGGCGTCGCCGCTCGGAGTTGGCACTGCTTCAGCCGGGCTTCCGTCTGCAGGTGGACATCCGGCCGCAGGGCGCCGCTGTGGAGACCACGCGCGTCCTCCACATCCTCACCAACTCGAAGCCGCACACCCAGTCCGGCTACACGGCCCGGAGCCATGCCGTGCTGCGGGCGCAGCGCGCCGAGGGACTCACGGTGGCGGCGGCGACGCGCATCGGGTACCCGGTGACGATCGGCACGCTCAACGCTGCCCCCGTCGACTGGATCGACGGCATCGCCTACCACCGGCTGTTGGCCCCTGGCCTCCCCGTCGACGCCCGGCGCCGGCTCGAACTGCAGGTGGCGGCGCTCGATCCGCTGGTCGAGGCGTTCGGCCCCGGCGTCATCCACACCACGACTGACTTCACGAATGCCCTGGTGGCCGAGGCCGTGGCCCGTCGGCACCACCTGCCGTGGGTGTACGAGATGCGAGGGCAGCTGGAGCTGACGTGGATCGCGGCACTTCCCGAGCCCTGGCGTGCCGGCGGCGAACGCAGCGAGCGCGTGCGCCTGCTGCGCGCCAAGGAGGCCGAGCTCGCCGCCGCGGCCGACGCCGTCGTCGTCCTGTCCGAGGTGCAGGCCGAGGACCTGGTGTCGCGGGGCGTGGCTCGGGACCGGATCTCGGTGGTCCCCAACAGCATCGATCCGACACTCCTGGCGCGGACCAGCACGCCCGCGCAGGCCCGGGCCGACCTCGGGCTGCCGACGGACGGCGTGTGGGCGGGCACTGTTTCCTCCCTGGTCGACTACGAGGGCCTCGACACGTTCCTGCGGGCGCTCGCCGAGGCGCGGCGGCGCGGGATAGACCTGCGTGGCGCCATCGTCGGCGACGGGGTCTCTCGTCCGGGCCTCATCGCGCTGGCACGAGAGCTCGGTATCGAGGACAAGGTGCTCTTCCCGGGCAGGGTCCCGGCCGCGGAGGCCATCCGCTGGCACGAGGCGCTGGACATGTTCGTGGTGCCGCGCCGCGACACCCCTGTTTGCCGGATGGTCACCCCGATGAAGCCGGTCGAGGCCATGGCTCTGGGCAGGCCGGTGGTGGCGAGCGACCTCCCGGCGCTGCATGAGCTCGTGGGTCGCGACGCCGGCACCTCGGTACCGGCCGACGACGTGGCCGCGTGGGCCGACGCGCTCGGTGCGCTCGCGCAGGATACCGCCGCCCGCACCGCGAAGGGGGAGGCGGGCCGTTCGTCGGCTGCGCGGAGGACGTGGCAGCATGGCGCGGTGACGTACGCAGAGATCTACCGGCAGCTCGGGGTGTCGCGTGGCTGACGCGGACGGTCAGGGCGGCAGGCGGCTCAAGCACCGGGGCGCCGAACCCGCCGTGCCTCGCCGTGCCCACCCTGACTCGACCGACCACCTCTCACCGGTCAGTGGGCGTCCACCGTTCCGGGAGTACCTCTCGCAGTTGGTGGAGCGGCGCCACTTCATCACAATGCAGGCGTGGTCGCAGAGCACGACTCAGCATCGGGGAATGCTCTTGGGCAACATCTGGTTGGTCCTTGCGCCTGCGTTGGATGGACTTATCTACTTCATGATCTTCGGACTCATCTTGAGAGCAGATCGCGGAATCGACAACTTCTTTGGCTACTTGGTCATCGGCGTGTTCCTGTTTACCTATACAGCGCGGACCGTCAACTCTTCCGCGACCTCGATATCCAACAATCGGGGCCTGATCAGGGCTTTCACCTTCCCTCGAGCCGTCCTGCCCGTCGCTGCGACCCTACGTGAGACCTTCGCAATGATGCCGGTGCTCACGAGCCTTTTCGTGTTGCTCATGGTCGTCCCGCCTCATGCGCTACCCAACCTCACCTGGCTTCTTTTGCCACTCGTGTTTGCACTGCACGCCATTTTCAATCAGGGGGTGGGATTCATGCTCGCGCGGGTGGCCACAGCATTCCCTGATGCCCGTCAACTTATTCCCTATCTTCTCAGGCTGTGGTTCTATGGCTCTGCGGTCATGTTCGCCGTCGACCGCTTCGACAGTGTCCCCGCGATCGGGCAAGCCGTTCGGCTGAATCCCATGTACCAGTTCCTGACGATGTACCGGTCGGTACTGCTGGACGCGACCGCACCCTCCGCAGGAGAGTGGGCAACAGCCACTCTCTGGGCGGGGGGTGCCCTGCTTTTCGGCACCCTGTACTTCTGGCGGGCGGAGGTGTCCTATGGGCGTGAATGAGGCGCCAGGACGAATCTCGGTCGTGGTGGATAACGTCTCCGTCCGATATAGGACGGAGACCTCCAACTTGGGGGGCTTGCCACCCGCGAGGCGCCTCCTCGCCCGTGCGGGTCAGGCGATCGGACTCACGACTTACACCGGCGTTGACGCGCTGAAGGACATTAACTTCGTCGCACGCGAGGGCGAGCATATTGGACTTGTGGGCGCAAACGGGTCGGGCAAGTCGACGCTGCTTCGCGTGATCGCGGGGGTGGAGCCACCTCGCTCCGGGCAGGTGTTGGCTGAAGCCACTCCAGTGCTCCTCGGCGTCAGCGCCGCGATGATGCCGGCGCTGACGGGCGAGAGGAACGTTCGCCTTGGATTGCTGGCACTGGGGTTCCACCCCGATGAGATCCTCGAGATCATGCCCGGAGTGATCAAGCTCGCCGGCATCGGTGATGCGATACATCGACCGATGAAGACGTACTCCTCGGGGATGGGTGCGAGACTGCGGTTCGCTATCGCGGCTGCAGCTCAGCCGAGCATCCTACTCATCGATGAAGCGCTGGGAACGGGGGATGCTGCGTTCGCTGACCGAAGTAAGGCGAAGATTGATGAACTCCGTGCCGGGGCCGGCACCATCTTCCTGGTATCACACGCTGCGCAGACGATCGAGGAAATGTGCAGCAGAGCCATCTGGCTGCACATGGGGGAACTCGTCATCGATGGACCTGCGACGGATATCGCGCGGGCCTACCGATGGTGGGCTCACTGCGTTGCGAAGGAGGACCTTCAGGCGGCCGAGGAAGCCTTTTCTCTCGCCAAGTCGGGAAACCCTCTCATCCCGGGTTAGCTGCCTCGGCCTCGGCGTCTAGGATGGCGAATCTGCTGAGGATTCGCTCGGCGACGGACGAGTACACAGCTGATTCATAGTGGAAGGGGGCCGCCCCCCACTTGTGATGCGGGTCGGCTAGAGCATCGCCGAAGCGCTGCACATCAACACCGAGATCCATAAGGGCGGTGTAATAGCGCTCGTAAGCTTCGTTGGCAGCTTCTGCCGTCACGCCGAAGCTGGAGGGCGTCGCCTGACCTTCGGTGGTTGCGCCGGCCCATGGCACCGCCAGCACCATGACCCTGTCTGCCAAGTCCAAAGTCTTCAGTTCTGCCCAATAGCGCTCGAACGCGCTGATCCATAGATTAAAGTGAGCGTCAGACCCGAACGGAATATGGGCCCCTGGGTAGACGATCCCCGCCGCGATGCCTTCGACGGACCTCGTCATCACCGAACCGTCCGGCAGAAGTTGGACGCCCAATCGTTCGTCGCACAGGTCCAGGAGCACGATGTCAATGCTGGGTGCCATGGCACGGATCGACTGTAGCGCGTTGCCCTTGAGATCGTCGTCGAACATCCGCTGCTGGAACGGGGATCGAAATTCAGGCAATCCAGTCAGATCAGCCGCGGATCCTACGGAGATTACTGATTGCCTGGCCTGGTAATGAACTACCGTAAACCGCCTCTGTGCGAAGGCCACCGTGTCGCGCGAGACGCAACTGCCGTGTATGAAGACCCTGCATACGCGCATCGGAAGGGCCTCCTCGTGCGAGCCGTGTTGTTTCCTGTCAGAGACGTGGACCCTCATGCTAGTCCCGTGGGCGCAGAAGTAACGTCCGAGCGTCCCTGACGACTCCCAGGGGCCGCGGCGCGGTGCACGACCGTCTGCGCCGCGGTGGAGGCGGCTGAGTGTCCAGCGTGTCGCAGGCTAAACTATCGTCCCGTGTCGGTATCCCCTTCTCCAGGCGTCGCGAGTCGCGTCATCATCTCGGGATACTTTGGAGCCGGAAACTACGGGGACGACCTGCTGCTGCGGTCTGTGCTTGGTACCCTTAGCCAGCACCCTGCGATCCAGCCGGTAGTGGCCGCACACGACGCGAGTGAAGTGGAGCGCGTCTTCGGGGTGCCGGCCTTCAGCCGGCGGGACCCCGCCTCGAGGGACCACGAGCTGAGGCGGGCGTCCGGCGTCATCCTTGGGCCGGGTGGACTGTGGAACGATTACGGTCTGGCCGAGGCTGGTGGCCTGCGGGGGCTGACCTCCGACGCCAAGCGCAGCCTGGGGCATGCCATGCAGTTGCCTGTAGAGGCGTCTGCTAGGGGGATCCCGGTCATCGGCTTCGGGCTTGGCGTCGGTCCACTTCGGACCCGGGATGCTTGGGCTTTGATGCGGCTGGCGTCACACGTTGTGGATTCCGTCCACGTCAGAGACCCCCATTCGGTCGAGCTGCTAAGGCAGGCGGGCTTCCGTGAAGAGCAGCTTCACGCCGGGGTCGACGCCACGTTTGCTCTCGAACTTCCAACGCCGCTCCGTCGGGAGCCGGTCCTGGCCGTGAACTTGAGGGAGTGGCCCTCGGGGCATGCGCACGATCAACTCGCTGAGTTCCTCGTGCAGTTCGCCAAGGGGGCTGGGCTCCGGGTCGTGGGAGTACCGGCTCAGGAGTCCGACGGCGAAGTTCTCGATGATCTGCGGCGGTCTCTGTCGGACAAGGTGGACTTCTCGCTGTCTGGGTCCCACCCGGACAGCGTGACTCAGGCCCTCGGATCTGCGCGGATGGTGGTGAGCATGCGACTGCACCCAGCTCTCATCGCGCACCGGTTGGGCGTGCCGGTGGTCGGTCTCGCATACGACCCAAAGGTCAGCTCCCACTTCGCGATGATGGGCGTCTCGCACTTGGCGCTGCCCCTCGACTCCGGCGTCGCTGACCTCGCCGAGGCCGCCAGGGTCGCTGCTCAGGGGCAGACGCTCGACTGTGTAAGGGAGTCGGTTGCGAGGGCTCGTTCGCTTGCCGCGCAAGACACCCTGCAGCTGCGTGAGTGGCTCGCCACCCTGCCTCCGGGGGAGGGCGAGAGCAGGGGGGAGTCGACAAGTCCGATCAGTCACTTGGCGCCAGACGTTCTGTCGACGCTTGTGCCCGGTAGTGCTTCCTCGTCCAAGACCTCTCCCGCTTTTCACACCGCTTGCGACCAGGCGGACGGCGCCCGCTCGATTTATCTTGAGAGCTCCGCCCCGAGCGGAGGGGATGAAGCCTACTTCCGACTCGCAGTTCCCAGCTCCGACTCAGGCTGGCGGGTCGGCATCAGCACCACCGCGCACTACAGCGAGGACCCCGCATTGGCTGGTCGCATGGCACACTTCATTCGGGTGGATGGCGTCGACCTCGCAGCCGTTGATGTTGCCGAGTGGTCACGCGACGTGCACACATGGCTCCTCCTTCCCCCGTCGGAAGACGAGCGCGCTCTTGATATTGGTACTAGGGCCTTGAGGGATTGCGAGGCGTGGCGATGGGGCTGGGCAGGTCGGATCACTGTCCGCGCCCTAACCTTGGAAAGCTATCGGGTCGAGCATCCCAGCCATGGCTTTTCGGTCCCGCCCTCCAAGCTTCGCGATGGGAGACCGCCACAAGGATCCCAGGCTTCGCGCCTTTCGCGCGTACTCCGTAAGCTTCATCAAACTACTCAGCTGAAGACGACATTCTCAGAGAGGCAGAAATGACAGATCTCCAGGAGACTGGGCACCTTGAGGCCTGGCTGAAGGACGAAGAGGTGGCGTCGCGGCGCGTACAGCAGCTGGAGGCTGAGCTGGAAAGGACGCGGGAGCTTCTGGCATGGACGACGAGCCGCCTGGAGAACCTTCGACAGTCGGCCCTGGGGAGAGTGCAGATCCGATACTGGAATCTGCGCTCGCACGGAAAGGGCATCTGACCAATGCACGTGGATCCAAACATCGTGGCGGATACTGAGCGTCGCGGCGAAGGCCTTCCCGTCGTAATCTCATTCGCGGCCGGTGCTCCCGAATACCACATCGAGGCAGACCGGCTGGCGCGCAGCTGCGAGGCGCTCGGGCTTGAGCACGACATTGAGCATCTCGATCTGCCCTCGGACTTCGACTGGAGTCAGATCTGCCGATATAAGACGCAGTTTTACGCTCGGAAGCTCCGAGAGCACCAGCGTCCAGTCCTGTGGGTGGATGCCGATACGCAATTCGTGGGCGTCCCCGCCGCGTTGCGGGGGTTCAGTGGAGACTTCGCCGCGATCCCGAACCGCACCCGCATCGGGCAGTTTGACGCCTACTCGACGGCCAGGATGTGGCGCCCGTCCTTCTTGGTCTTCGGGTACACCCCTCTGGCTCTCCAGTTCCTGGATCACATGGCGAAGGTCGACGCTGCCGCGCCGGCCAACGTCACTGACGACTACCTCCTGCAGGAGTCGTGGGCGACTTTCGGCGAGGAACTCAGCGTCTTGGTCCTGCCGACCTCCAGCGTCGTGCGGCGCGTTGAGGATCTGACCGACAAGACATGGACGATCCATGGCGACTCCGGCAACGTAGGTGAGTACATTTCGAAGGTGGTGCAGCACCACACGATTCTGAATCGTGGACGGATACTCACGGCCATCGCACGTGATTATCTTGCGCGAAACGAGCTCAGAGCCGCTGAGGCGATGCTGCTTGCAGCCAAAGACTACGACTGGGACGACTTTGAATGGAGTCGCTCGTACACCCTGACCCTCGCCAAGCAAGGACGGCGCCGAGACGCTGATCGCGAGATCAGGCGTTTCGTCAATGATCATCCCGATGACGATCAGGGGCAATTGGCCGCTGCGCGCCTAGCCTTCCGAGAACGGCGCTGGCCGGCCGCTCACGAGCGAGTCGAATCCGTCATCACTCGTGGCGGAAACCGTCAGTCTGAGGCAAGATCCCTCCAGGCTGATATCTCACTCGAGGAGCGCGCCGAGGCCGCTGGCCTCAAGAAGGGTGACAGGCCGCTCTTGTGGTGGATGAAGCAGCCATTCCCCGGCAACCTAGGCGATATCCTCAATCCCTACATCGTCGAAAAGATCACGGGCGTGCCTCCCGCCTTCGGGCCCAGGGGCGCTGCCATGCTGGCGATCGGTAGCGTCATCAAATTCGCTGGCGACGGGCAGTACGTGTGGGGCACGGGTACGCCCCGCATGCAGGATGACTTCAACCCCAATGCGAGGTATCGCGCCGTTCGCGGGCCACTGACCCGCAAGGCACTCCTCGAAGCAGGAGCGGATGTGCCTGAGGTCTACGGCGATCCGGCCCTCTTGTTACCCCGCCTCTACGAGCCGAAGGCCCGCCGCGTCACTCACGAGGTCGGTCTGATCCGCCATCTCACCCATCGCGGAATTGGCCAGGTTGGGGACGGCGCCGTCGATCTGGACCTCCGTGCCGCCAGCTATGCCGACATCGAGTCCTTCATCGACGCTCTCACGAGCTGCCGGACGGTGCTCTCCTCATCTCTGCACGGCGTGATCCTGGCTCAGGCGTACGGCATCCCCGCCCGGTGGGTGACTTTCTCGAACTCTTCGAAGCGGATCAGTGGAGACGGCACGAAGTTCGCTGACTACTTCCTGTCGACAGGGCAATCGCCGCAGGATCCGCTGGATCTGGCGCCGTTCCCGATCATCGATGGATCGATGACCCGCGTCATCGACGAGGAATCCGCACGGCTTCAGTTCGACGCCGAGGCGCTCCTCGAAGCTTTCCCATGGGATGTGCTAGGAGCCGTGAAGCGTGCTTAGACCAGCCGCGTACACCCCTGAGCGGTTCCCCGTCTATCCAGCCGGGCACATGGCCACTGTGGTGGACCCGATCACCGCTGAGCAGCGAGCCGCTTGGACGGAGGATCGGAGACCCGCGAGCAGGCACTACGACCTCTTGGTGGTCGGCGGCGGCCTGTCAGGGGTCGCGGGCGCTGTTGCGGCCCGCCGCCGAGGACTGACCGTGCTGCTGATCGAGCCGACGCATATGCTCGGCGGGCAAGCAACGGCAGCTGGTGTCTCGGCGTTCGACATCCCGTTTCCCTATGATCACGAGATCAACGATCACGGCATCTGGGGTGAAATCGTCGCACGTACTCTTCGGGTGTACGCCGATGAACTTCATCGGCCGGCGAATGTTGGGCACTATCGAAATTCGTCGTTGACGCCCAATGCAGTCGTGGTCGAACGAATACTGACTGAGTTCGTCAAGGATGAAGGCGTCGAGACAATCAGGCGAGTGAAGATCCTCCAGGCAACGCGGAACGGTCCCCTCGTCTCGGGAGCGATCTGGGACGGCGGTTCCGCAACAGCTGACGTCGTCATCGATGCGACGGAAGACGGGTCATTTCTAGCGCTGGCTGGTGTCCCGCACCGTCTGGCAAACAGGAAGGGCACTGGCAAGACATACTGGCCTGCCGGCGTCGAGCATGCACTTGTGCAGGACATCACGTACACTGCGACAATTCGCGAGTATCCCGGTGGTGTCCCCGAGCATCTCAGGGTGCCGGAAGCGCCCGAAGGTTACGATCGCTATGTCCCGGGCCTTCGGAAGATGTATCCGCCTGCAGGGCAACGAGACCCACGAACCGCGACGCGACAGGGTCCCCTGGCCTTCGCCGGGTACCGTGCTGCGCCCGACCTTGCACGGTCCGAGATCCATCAAGGTCTCGAATGGGAGAAGGTGACCCGGACGAATCTGAACCTACACAACGATCTGCCCATTCGAGGCGATTATTTCCTCAGTGATGATGCCCGGATGCGGTACGAGGCAAAGGCAATCGGTCGTACCCTCTCCGTCTTGTACTATCTTCAGACCGAATTGGGCTTGCCCTGGTCGCTGGCCACCGATGAAGGCTTCGACGGCGCCAATCGCCCGGAGAATCCGTATATTCCCACGGTGTTTCGACACCTCGTTCCACACCTGCCCTTGATTCCTTACATTCGGGAATGCCGCAGAATACTTGGGAAGCGCACTCTCATCGGCCGCGCCATCCGCAGGCCGGGCCCCTACCGCGAGGCCCCGTGGGACGTTGACTCCGTCGCTGTCGGCTACTATCACACCGATCTGCATGGCGGGAGGCGCCCAGAGGACTTTGAAGCGGATCTGAATGAAAGCGTGGACGATAAGCCAAAGTCCGAGACGTTCGGGCCCTTTCCGATTCCGCTCGGTTGCCTCATCCCTGAATATGTGGACGGATTCATCGCTGCTGAGAAGAATATTTCCGTCTCAAGACTCGCCGCGGGTGCTATTCGGGTTCATCCCACAGTGTGTGCCATCGGGGAGGCGGCGGGGGTCCTAGCCGCGCTCAGCCACAGGTTGGGTGTTCAGCCCCGTGAGGTTGCAACCGCGTCCGTGCAATATGAGTTGGCCCGGGGTGGCGCTCTGATAACGCCGCTGCAAGTGGAGGGATCCGTTAGATCAGACCCGGCTTTCGCAGCGATTTCATTGGCAGTGGCACGCAGGCGTCTACCCTGGCAAGTTCGGCGCGACCCACACTCGGCGTATATCCAGACAGACGTTGGTGTCGCCGAGGAATTGGGTCGCCAATCGATTGATTATCTGACCCGCAACGGTCTAGTCCTGAATTGACGTTGGAGATGGCGGGGGTGGCGGACATCCTTGAAACTGTGAGCTGCCGCAACGCATTTCCTCTGTTGGACCGGTGTAATGTACGGCGGTAGCGGTTTTGAAGAGGAGGCCCTGGAAGAGAGCCAGGCCAGCATGAGTTCGGCATGACTGCGAGCTGTCCTCTTGGGTGCGGTTGTGTTGCTTGCACTCGCATTGGGGCCGCGTGTGATGCATTCCCCGCACTGACCAACTGTCTCAGGTGAGTGGAACGTCGCCCGTCCGGTTGCTGGGCCTTTTTTTGGCAATCTGCGATTAACCGATGGGATGTGACGAAAATTCAGGTGTGCGCTTTCCGACCGCGAGAAGCTCTGCAATGGCGGCGGCGCTGCGCTCAGCGGCTCGTCCATCCCCGTATGGGTTCACTGAATGAGCCATTCGTGCCCACGCCGCGGGGTCGTGGATAAGCTCTTGTACTGCCGACACTATCGAGTCTGACTCCGTGCCGATCAACTGAACTGTGCCTGCATGGACAGCCTCAGGGCGTTCTGTGTTGTCGCGCAGCACGAGAACAGGCTTGCCTAGACTCGGCGCCTCTTCTTGGACGCCTCCGGAGTCGGTCAGGATGATCCGTGCCCATTTTTGTGCGTGCACGAACTCCTGGTAGTCCATCGCCTCCGTCACCATGACGTTGTCCAGGCCCTGCAGCGCGGGCTCGACCTGCTCACGGACGGCGGGATTCTGGTGTGCCGGATAGAGGATCAGGTACTCGGGGTAGCGGCGGGCGATCTCGGCCACGGCCTCCCCGATCCGTCGTAGGGGTTCGCCCCAGTTCTCGCGCCGATGCGTGGTCAGAAGGATCATCGGGCGGCCCGATTCGTGTTCCTTCCGCAGCCGGCGGTCGCTGAACTGGACGTCGCGGGCCGCGGTCCAGCGGAGGGCGTCGATGACGGTATTACCGGTGACCACGATCTTGGCCGGGTCCACGTTCTCGCGCAGCAGGTTGTCCCGCGAGGTCGTCGTCGGCGCGAGGTGGAGCGACGTGACCTGGCCGGCGATCCTGCGATTCGCCTCCTCCGGGAACGGGGAGTGGATGTCGCCGGAGCGGAGGCCCGCCTCGAGGTGCACCACCGGAATCAGGCGGTAGAAGCACGCGATGGCGGCGATCGCCACGGTGGTGGTGTCCCCCTGCACGACGACTGCGTCGGGTTTGATCTGCTCGAGCACCGGATCCAGCTGCGACGCGATCCTGGACGTCAGTTCGTTCAGCGTGCTGCCGTGCTTGAAAACCTTGAGATCGAGATCGGGAGTGATACCGAACCAGCGGTTGACCTGGTCCATCATCTCCTGATGCTGGCCGGTGCTGACCACGAACGGCTCCAGCACGGGCGAGGCCTCGAGGGCCTTGATCAGCGGAGCCATCTTCACGGCTTCGGGACGCGTGCCGTAGATGACCATGACCCGCTTAGACATCAAACCTCCCGCTTGCCGCACCCCCCGGCGCATGGACCTTTCGGTTGAGCATAAGGGGGCAGCGATTCATTATCGAATCTCGTCACAGCTCGATGGTGGCGAGGGGGAGACCGGGCAGATGCACCTCGGCCTTCAGGAACGACTCGTCGTCGGCCGTCCACGTGTGATCCTCCGGGCGGCCGCTGCGCCACTGCACGAAGTTGAACCGGTCCGCCGCGTAGATCCGGCCACCCTCCGCGAGCGCTCGCTTCAGGAAATCCGAATCCTCGCCGCGGGTGCGGGGAGCGAAGCGCAGCGTCCGAGCCAGGTCACGGGCGGCGGTGAGCGTCGGGCCCGCCACGAAGTGCGTGTA
Organism: Tessaracoccus sp. O5.2; assembly: GCF_964266725.1. Taxonomy (NCBI): domain Bacteria; kingdom Bacillati; phylum Actinomycetota; class Actinomycetes; order Propionibacteriales; family Propionibacteriaceae; genus Tessaracoccus; species Tessaracoccus sp. O5.2. Next base: position 156,798 of record NZ_CAXWGV010000023.1, read on the forward strand.
CCGGTGCTCGTTCACCTCCTGCGTCAGGACGGTGACGTCGCGGGCCGCCAGGTGCACGAACCGGCAGTGCTTGCCCACCACCTCGGCGTCGGAGTAGCGCATGGCTCGCAGCAGATCGGCCAGGTAGTCCGGGCCGTACCAGTCGTCGTCGTCCATCTTCGAGACCACCTCGCCGTCGGCGCGGTCGAGGAGCGCGTTGAGGCAGTCGCCCAGGGTGTCGTCGGTGCCCATCTGCAGCACGGTCACGTTCTCGATCCCCAGCGCCCGGGCCTTCGCCGCGACGTCGCGATCCTCGAAGTTGTGCGTGGCCACGAGCAACTGCAGGTTCACGTCGCGCTGCGCGGCAACGCTGGCCAGCACGTGGTCGATCTGATGAGGGCGGTTCGTGGCCACGAGCGCCGACACCGTCGGGAGGCGGACCGGCTCGTTGGGGATCCCCACGGACTCCAGGATCGTGTCCACGCGATGGCCGTACGTGTGGGCCTTCCACAGCTCCCGCTGACCGACGTGCACCATCCGGGCGCGCGCCATCTCGTCGGTGACCAGCGAGCCGATCGCGGACTCCGCCTCGGCGGGGATCGAGACCTGCGCCACGCCGTCGCCCAGGAACGCGGCCAGCGACGGAGCCGGCGTCGACACCACGGGCGTTCCACACGCGGTGATCTCCAGGACCCGGCGGGCGAACATCGTCGGCGACGTCGTGACCGTGTTGACGTTGAGGAACACCTTGTAGGACCGGTAGGCGCTCAGCATCTGGTCGTAGTCCAGGCTGCCGACGACGTGCGAGGCGTACGGCTCCGGGAACTGGTACTTCTCGTCGTGGTCGAGGAAGCGGGAGAAGATGTCGAACTTGACGTCCTCGGTCTCGGCGTTGAGGGCCGCGTCGAAGAGCAGTCGCATCTGCTCGCGCCGCTCGGGGTACTTGTGGGCGAACCACGTGCCGGCGAACGCGATACCCCGCGGCTGGTGTTCCCGCGACATCCGCACCGGGTTGCACACCCGATCCGCGACGGCGAACGGGATGACGCCCACCCGGTCGTGGCCCAGACGCTCCCGGTAGGCGGGCACGCACTCGGCGTCGGTGGTGAACACCCAGTCGAACAGGGCTGCGGTGTCGAGGAAGTCCTCGAAGTGCGTCGGGTCCTCCTTATTCCAGAAGACGCTGGGGATCCCGCGACGCCGCGCCTCGGCCGCCAACTCCACCACCGCGGGCCGCGGCGCCGACGTCCCCGTTAGGTGACCCTGCCACGCCTCCTCGTTGCCCGCCCACGCCGACTCGACGAACAGCAGGTCCAGGTCCTCGGCGTCGAGCTGCTCGCGCCACGCGTCGGGGGAGAGCCGTACCTGGTGCCACTCGTACCGGAAGGAGCCCAGCGTGAACGCGTCGGCGATGATCCCCACCCGGAGGCGGCGGCGCGGCTCCGCCTCCGGATAGCGCCAAGGCTGGAACGACAGTCGGCCGTCCGTCCTCTTGAACAGGCGGTCGGGGCGCCCGGCGCCGGGGCGACGACGCCGCCGCAGGAACTCCCGCAGCTGGCCCACCCCGCCAGCCCGGAGGTGCCAGAGCGCGGTGCGGACCTGCGCCAATGCCGCCGTGGACTCCTGCATCATGACTCCCTGCCCTGCCCCTCCCTCGGGCCAGAGCACCACCATATGGCGAGCCCCCGCACGGGACGAATCCGCCCCAGCTATTCCCCCGGGGGGTCTCCCGGAGGTATGGTGCCACCCGAGTCGAGAAGCGGCTTACCCTCCGTGGAGGACCCGCTTGTCGTGTGGGCTCTCCCGTCGTCGCCCGGGGAGCCACCGTCGGCCCCTCCCGCATCCGAGAGGTGAGTCCGATGAGTGGCATTGCCGGCGCGATCGCGCTGAACAGCCGGGCGCGGCCCGACGTCGAGGCGGTCAGCCGCATGGTTCAAGCCCTCCAGGGGCACCACTGGGGACCGCGGCGCATGTGCGGCGACAGTCGAGTCATCCTCGCCCATCGACACGGCGACCTCCCCGACACCCCGGACGGCCTGCAGCCGGTCATCGATGGCGCGACCGGAGTCGCGGCGATCATCGACGGACACTTGATCAACCGGGCGGAACTCATCCGCGGCCTCGGCGACACGATCCGGGGCGGCGCCGTCGACGACGCCAGGCTCGTCATCGCCGCCTACGCCCGGTGGGGCAAGTGGTTCGTCGAGCGCCTTGAGGGGGACTTCGCGCTGGTCGTGGCCGACCGCGCCCGCCGCACCACCCTCCTCGCGCGCGACCGCCTGGGGGTCAAGCCCCTCTATCTGTCCGAGGCGGAGGGCGTCGTGTGGTTCGCGTCGACGATGCCCGCCCTCGTCGCCTCCCGGGTGGTGGACTCCACGGTCGACCGCGACGCCGTGCGCGAGTTCATCGCACATGCGGGCCGGGTCGCGTCGCCGGGCACTGTGCTCGCCGGGGTCCAGAAGCTGCCGCCGGCCACCCTCAGGATCATCGACGCCGACGGCGAGACGCGCGACCGCGTCTACTGGCAGCCGCCCGTCCGGACCGAGGTCGCGGACACGACCCCGCCCCGGGAGCGAGTCGACGCCCTCCACGAGGCGCTGCGGGCGGCGATCCGCCGTCGTCTCCCGGACACTGGCCCCGTTCACGTGCCGCTCTCGGGCGGCCTGTACTCGAGCCTGTTGGTCGCGCTGCTCACCGACTGCCACCTCGGGCCGGTGCACACCCTCAGCCTCGGGTTCGACGGAGTCGGCCACCGGGACGGGGACGAGCTGCAGCATGCCGGTGTCGTCGCACGCCGCTACGGGACCAGGCACCAGGCGCTGCAGGTGCCGGTGGGGGAGCTCGCCGCGACGGTCCACGGCGCCGTCGACGACATGATCGAGCCAATCGGGGACCCCGAGGCCGTCGCCCTGCACCTCGCGTCGCGACACCTCCCGGACCCGACGCGACCGGTGTGGTTCGGGCACGGGCCGCAGATGGCTCCGGGCTCGCCGGGGCGACTGCGCGATCAGGCCGAGGGCACTCTGGTGCGGATCGACAGCATGACGCGGGGGTGGTCGGTGCAGGCGGAGGCTCCGTTCCTGGACCGCGCCGTCGTCGAGCTGGTGGCCGCGGACCCTGCCGCGGCGGCGCGCGGCGAGACCCCCAGGCTCATCTCCACATTGGCGCGGGAGGTGCTCCCGCCCAGGATCGCAGCCCGACCCCGCCACCGCCCGGCACTCCCGGCCGCGGCATGCCTCGACGGGCCGCTGCTGGACCTGGCCCGCGACACCCTCCGCTCGCGGACGGCACAGGAACGGGCACTGGTGCAGCCGTTCCAGCTGGAGCGCTGGCTGGCGGTGCCGCAATGGCGCGGCGGTACCGCGGGCTCAGCGCTGTGGGCGCTGACGGTCCTCGAGCTGTGGCTGCAGCGTCACGCGGCGTGACCGCGGGCGGTCAAGCCGACGGCTGGAACGGCAGCTCGCCGGTGGTGACGACGCGGTCCGCGATCACCGACATCTTGAGGTTCAGGTGCTGGCTGGCCAGCCGCAGCAGGTTGAAGGCCGTCTCCCGGGTGATCATGTGCCGGCCCATGAGGACGCCGATCGCCATCGCGATCTCCCGATTGGTGCGCAGAGCGGCCTCCAGCTGCTCGGCCCGCTCCCGGCTGACGGCCACCGAGGTGCCCATCGACGCGAAAGTGGCCAGGACCACGGCCTGATCGGAGTCCCACGACTCGGTGAAGGCGCCCTCCCGGTCCGCGTACAGGTTGAGACTCGCGATCGTGTGCGCCGCGTCGATCAGGTGCAGCGGCTGCGCGAAGATGCTGCGCACGCCGAGGGCTTCGGCACCCGCCGAGTAGGCGGGCCACCGGTCGTCGGTCCGAAGGTCTGGGATGTGGTACGGCCGCTTGTCGCGGATGGCGTCGAGACAGGGACCGATGTTCAGGTCGTACTGCAGGTCGTCGAGGCGCTGCGCCAGCTCGTCGCTCACCACGAGCGACTTGAACCCCGGCCCCTCCTGCACCGTGATGGTCCCCCAGCGGGCGCCCGGGATGAGGTCGATCGCCGCCTCGACGACCGCGACCGGCATCGGCCGCGAATCGTCGCGCAGCCGCGCCGCGACGTCGTCGAGCCGGGCGACGACATCCGTCACGCCCCATCGCCGGCCCGTCGGGTCCGGCAGACTCCCGTCCTTCACAGTCCCCACCTTCCGTGTGCGGCGGCGTATCCGCCACGACACAGCCACGGTACCCGCCTCCGCCGCGGGCCATCCAGGAATGGGAGGCGGGCCTGGGGCGCGGAGGGCGCGGGTCTACCCTGATATTTCGAGCCGGGCCCCGGGCGGCGCCGGTGAAGGAGCCCGACGATGACCTATCCGTGGTGGAGCATGCTCCCCTTCGCGACCATGCTGGCCGCCATCGCGATCCTCCCCCTGCTTCCGCACACCGCCCACCACTGGGAGAAGCGGGCCGTACAGCTCGGGCTGGCGCTCGCGCTCGGGATCCCGGTGGCCATCGCGGTGTGGACGTTCGACGACCCGTGGCGCGTCGGCCACGCCCTCTACGAGTACGTGCAGTTCATCTCGCTGCTGCTGGCGTTGTTCGTGGTCTCAGGCGGGCTCTTCCTCAAGGGCGACATCGAGGCCACCCCCCGCAACAACACGATCTTCCTCGCCATCGGCGGCATCGTCGCGTCGTTCGTCGGCACCACCGGCGCCGCCATGCTCCTCATCCGCCCCCTGCTCAACACCAACCAGGAACGCAAGCACCGAGTGCACACCGCCCTGTTCGCGATCTTCATCGTGGCCAACTGCGGCGGCCTCCTCACCCCGCTGGGCGACCCGCCGCTGTTCCTGGGCCTGCTGCGCGGCGTGCCGTTCACGTGGACGTTCACGCTGTGGCCCCAGTGGCTGTTCGTCCTGGCCCTCATGCTGTTCAGCTACTACGCACTCGACCGCCGCATCTACGCCACCGAAGCACCCGAGTACGTCGCATTCGACCGCAGCAACGTCCAGCCGCTAGGGATCCGCGGCAAGCTCAACTTCCTCTGGTTCGCCGTCATCATCGCGGCCGTCGCGTTCGCGCCGTCGATGGACCTGCACGCCATCGAGACCGGCCACGCCGTTGCGGGGGACTGGATCCCGGTGCGCGAACTCATCATGTGGGGCGCCGCCGCCGCGTCGCTGCTCACCACCCAGCGCAGCGTCCGCTACGGCGACAACGAGTTCAGCTGGGGGCCGATCGCAGAGGTGGCGGCCCTGTTCGTCGGCATCTTCCTCACCATGATCCCTGCGCTGGAGTACCTGGGCCAGCACGCCAGGTCGCTGCCCCTCGACGAGATCACCCTGTTCCTCTTCACGGGCGGACTGTCGTCAGTGCTCGACAACGCGCCGACGTACGCCACCTTCTACGAGATGGCGTCGCAGCTGCCGGCACCCGCCGGGGTCGCCATGATCGGCACGACCCCGCCCGTCCCCGAAACCTATCTTGTATCGGTCTCGCTGGGCGCGGTCTTCTGCGGCGCCCTGACCTACATCGGCAACGGCCCGAACTTCATGGTGAAATCAGTGGCGGAGTCGCGGGGGGTCAACATGCCGTCGTTCGGCGTGTACGTGATCCGCTCGATGCAGTACCTGGCGCCGACGCTGCTGGCGATGATGCTGCTGATGATCGCCGACCACCCCGCCGCCTGGGCGGCCGGCGGCGCGGTGGTGGCGTGGATCGTGGCGCGTGGTGTCGCGGACATCCGCCGCTCGACAGCGGCCGTCCGGGCCTGAGACGGCGGGCCCCCGGCCGAGGCTAGCCCGTGTTCTGCAGGCCGGCCGCGGCGCCGTTGACCGTCAACAGCAGCACCCGCGTCCACACCTGACGCTCGGCGTCGTCGATCGGAGCCTCCGGATCCCGGATGAGCCGCAGCGCCCGCAGCTGCAGGTGGCTCAACGCGTCGATCGACGGCGCGCGCAGCCCCACCCGCCCGTGCAGGAGCGGCTTGGCCTCCAGCAGCTCGCGCTGGCCCATGGTCTCCAGCACCAGCCGCCTGGTGAGGTCGAGTTCCTCGAGGACCCGCCGTGTGACATCGGGCTGCCCGCCGAGCGCCAGGAAGGACTCGGCCAGCCGCGGGTTGGCCTTCGCCAGGCTCATCTCCGCGACGTCGATGAGGCTCGCGAACAGCGGCCACTCGCGGTACGCGGCGCGCAGCCGCTCCGTGTCGCCCACGGCGGCCAGGCCCGTCCCCAGGCCGTACCAGCCGGGGATGTTGGCGCGGATCTGCGACCAGGCGAACACCCAGGGGATGGCCCGCAGATCGCTGAGGTCGCGGCCCTCGGTGGCGCCGCTGCGGCGCGCGGGGCGAGAGCCCAGCCGCAGCTCACTCAACTCGTCCATGGGGCTGGACTCGGCCACGACGTCGGCGAAGCCGGGGGTCCGCACCAGGTCCCACCACGCCTCGCGGGAGGCGCGCTCCACGGTGGCCGACACGTCGGAGAACCGGTCCGCCGCGTCCCGGTTGCGGGCGGTGGCGTCGTCGGTGTCGGCAAGCAGCACGGCAGACGTCAGCCGCTCCAGGTGCGCCTGGGCCAACGTCTCATCGGCGTAGCGCGCGAAAATCACCTCGCCCTGCTCGGTCACCTTGAACCGGCCCGCGACGGAGCCCGGCGGCTGCGCGAGGATCGCGCGGTGCAGCGGGCCTCCGCCGCGGCCGAGCGAACCGCCGCGGCCGTGGAAGATCGTCAGGTGCAGGCCATGGCCGTCGGCCCACTCGACCAGCTCGCTCTGCGCGGAGTACAGCGTCAGGGTGGCGCTCGCCGGCCCGACGTCCTTCGCCGAGTCCGAGTACCCCACCATGACCTCGACGTGTCCGCCCGTCTGCCCGAGCCATGCCTTGGTGCTCTCCGTCGGCAGCCAGCGTTCGAGGGTGCCGACGGCGCCGCTCAGGTCCGCGCCCGTCTCGAACAGCGGCACGACGTCGAGCCGCAGCCGGCCCTCGCCGACCGCCAACCGGCCGAGCGCGCGGACGCCCACGAGATGCTCCGCCTTCTGCGTGAAACTCACGACGTAGCGACCGCACGACCGCGGCCCCCACCGCTCCTGCAGCCACGACATGACGCGCAGGGTGTCGAGCACCTCGCGCGTCTTGTCGGTCACCGGCTGCACATGCTCCGGCCAGCCCTCCACCGCCAGCCGGTCCAGCAGCGCGAGCCGGGCCTCGTCGTCGGCTGGCTCGTCGTCCAGCTGCCCGAGCAGCTCGTCCAGCGCCGCCTCGTGCACGGCGCTGTGCTGGCGCACCTCGAGCTCGGCGAGGTGGAACCCGAACGTCTCGGTCAGCCAGATGAGGTGCTGCAGCTCGCCGAACGCGGCCCGGTCGTCGCCGGCCTGGCGCAGCGAATCCTGGATCAGCCGCAGGTCCGCCAGCAGGTCGTCGGGGCTGCGGTAGGCGAGCTCGATGCGGCCGCGCCGGGTGGCGTTGAGCCGCTCCGCGGCGAAGAGCAGCTTCTGCCGGTGCGGCTCGTTGGGCGACGACGTGCGGATGCCCGCGAACACCTCCGGGGCCGCGACGGCGTCGCGGGCGAGCTCGTTGGCCAACTCCGGCGACGGCGGGGTGGCGTCCTCGCTCATGGTCAGGGTGCGCGCGATGCGCTCCGCCCCCGTCGCGAGCGCCCGCAGCGCGTGGTCGGCCTGGATAGCGGCGGTCTGCCGCGTGACCTCCGCCGTGACGAACGGGTTCCCGTCGCGGTCGCCGCCCACCCAGGACCCGAAGCGCAGGAACGCCGGGACCGCGGGGTCGCGGCGGCCGGCGTCGCCGTCGGAGATCACCATCTCGACGGAGCGGTACAGCCGCGGCACGGCGTGGAAAAGCGTCTGGTCGAACACCTGCATCACGGCGCGCACTTCGTCGGCCGGCTGCGGCGGGGTGGTGCGCAGCGGCGAGGTGCGCGACAGGATGTCGACCTCCTCGAGCATCCGGCGGCGGGCCGCCGCCCGCTCCTGCGTGCCCGCGGCGACGTCGTCGAAGCGGTCGAGCTGGGCGCCGATCCGGTCCAGCGCCGACGACACCGCCCGGCGCCGCGCCTCCGTCGGGTGGGCCGTCAGGACGGGGTGGACGCGCAGGTCTCGGACTCGGGACGCGAGCTCGCCGAGGGCGGCGACGGCGGGCCACATGTCAGGCGTGGCGTCGCCGGACCGGGGGTCGGCACCCCGCAGCAGCCGGGACCGGTGGCGCTGCTCGGCGAGGTTGATCAGGTGGAAGTGCACCGTCAGCGCCTGTGCGAGGCTGGCCGCCTGCTGGGCCGTCAGCGCCTCGATGATCCGGGTCGGCTCGGCCGGGTCCCCTCCGTCGGCCGCGCCGGCCGCCGCCTCTTCCAGGCGGTCCATGAGGCCCGCCAGCTCGCCGCGGCCCGACTCCGTCAGCACCTGCCGGTGCAACGACGTCAGCAGGGCGATGTCCGCCGTGAGCAGCGCGTCGGGGGTGGCATCGGGACGGGGGGCGGCCAGGGTGGCGTCAGCGGTTTCGGGCACGATGGATGCCTTCCGTTTCGTGAATTGTTACGTGGGTATTATTCAGCACATGCCCTCTGAGTGGACATTCCTCTCCAACTACGGACACGTGCTGGTGGCCCTGGCGCGAGATCCGGACGCCCGCATGCGCGACGTCGCGGAACAGGTGGGCATCACCGAACGCGCCGTGCAGCAGATCGTGGCCGATCTGGTCGAGGAGGGGTACGTCGAGAAGGTGAAACTGGGCCGGCGCAACCAGTACCGCCTGGCGGACCACAGGAACTTCCGGCACCGCCTCGAGTCTGAAGTACGGATCGAGGACTTCCTCACCCTCATGACCGGGAGCGTCACAGCGGGGCGTTGGTGAACCGGCTGTAGTGACCCTGGAACAGGGCATCGATCTTTCCCGTCTCGCCGTTGCGGTGCTTGGGGATGTGGAACGCGGCTAGCCCGCGCTCCTCGTCGGTGGGGTTCTGCGAGTACATCTCGGGGCGGTGCAGCATGATCACGATGTCCGCGTCCTGCTCAAGCGAGCCTGACTCACGCAGGTCTGACAGCTGCGGGATGCCGTCCTTGCGCTGCTCGGTGTTTCGAGACAGCTGCGACAAGGCGATGACGGGGATCTCCAGCTCCTTGGCGAGCAGCTTGATCTGACGGGAGAACTCGGAGACCTCCAGCTGGCGCGACTCCACCTTCTTGCCCGAGCTCATCAGCTGGATGTAGTCGATCGCGAGCAGCTGCAGGTCGTGCTTCTGCTTGAGCCGGCGGGCCTTCGCGCGGATCTCCATCATGGTGAGGTTCGGCGAGTCGTCGATGAAGAAGTTCTTCTCGCCCAAGATGGCGGACTTGTCGGTGACGCGCTGCCAGTCGTTCTCGTCCATCTTGCCGCCGCGGATCTTACCCAGGGGGACCGACGCCTCGGCGGAGAGCACCTTCATGACGATCTCGGTGCGACTCATCTCGAGAGAAAAGAACGCCGCGGTGAGGTTGTGGTGGATAGCCGCCGAGCGGCACACGTCGAGCGCGAAGGTGGACTTGCCGACGCCCGGGCGCGCGGCGACGATGATCATCTGACCGGGGTGCAGGCCGTTGGTGATCCGGTCGAGTTCGATGAAGCCCGTCGGCACTCCCGAGAGCGCGTCCCCGGAGGACGCGATGGCCTCCATCTCGTCGAAGGTGGGCTCGAGCAGCTCGCGCAGCGACTTGTAGTCCTCCGACGCTTTCTTCTCCGTGACCTCGAACAGGGTCTGCTGGGCCTCGTCGACGATCTTGTCGACATCCCCCTGGCCCTGATAGCCGAGTTGGGCGATGCGGATCGACGCGTTGACGAGCCGGCGGAGGACCGCCTTGTCGCGCACCAGCTCCGCGTAGTAGATGGCGTTGGCCGCGATCGAGACCGACGCCAGCAGGTCGTGCAGGTAGACCGGCCCGCCGACCTTGGCCAGCTGCCCCTGTTTGCCCAGCTCGCCCGCGACGGTGATCGGGTCCGCGGGCTCGCCGCGGCCGTAGAGCGTGATGATGGCGTCGAAGATGATCTCGTGGTTGGGCCGGTAGAAGTCCGCGCCGCGCAGCACCTCGACCACCTCGGAGATGGCGTCCTTCGACATCATCATCGCGCCCAGGACGCTCTGCTCGGCCGCCAGGTCCTGCGGGGGAGTGCGATCCAGTTCGCGGTCGTCGAAGACGGCTGTCTGCGACATGGTCCCTCCTTGAAGCCCGACGGATTCCGGCCACAGGACAGGCTAGGGCACGCCTCCGACAGGATCCGGCGGAGCCCTGTGGGCAAGCCTGTGCACGGGGTGTGGACAGGCTGTGGACGGCTGCCAGGTCCCGGCCCGCGGCCTGTGGACAGATATGTGCGTGAGCGGCCACTGGACCGTTATCAAATCGTTATCTTTGCCGCACAGGACGGTGCCCGGGGGATTTGTCCACATATCGCCCGCGGGCCCCGCGTTCGACGCCTGTTCGACGACGCAACTGCGCCTGACGTGCGCTCTTGCGGAAAAAGCGAGCTGACTAGGCGCGTTGCTGATTCTTACCTTCGGGGGCTGGACGCCGTCGCTCCGTTGGTGCTAGTGCGGCCCGGTTCGGCAGGGCGGTGGACTGTGTGGTGGCCCACTGTCCACAGGGTCGGGTCGGGAACTGTGGACAAATAGCTGCGGGTACCAGACCCCGGTGGGGAATGGCGACTCCTCGCATGCGATGATGAAGCTACTTGAAGCCGATACCCCCAAGGGGTATGGTGGCGTACGAGAAGGGGGACTTGCATGACTGAGATCACCGAAGCCACGTGTCATCACGCGAACCACGGCTACACGCCCGAGAAGGCGGCCTACCTACGGCGGCTGCGCCTCATCGAGGGCCAGGCCAGGGGCATCGCGCGCATGGTGGAGGAGGACCAGTACTGCATCGACATCCTCACCCAGGTCGCAGCCGTCACGAGCGCGCTCAAGGCGGTCTCGCTGGGTCTTCTCAACGATCACCTCTCGCACTGCGTCGCGGACGCCGCCCGTCAGGGTGGGCCCGAGGCCGACGCCAAGATCGACGAGGCGATGCAGGCCATCAAACGCCTGGTCCGCTGACCCACCTACCGAACAGGGGCTTCACCATGATCACCAAGTACACCGTCTCCGGCATGACCTGCGGCCACTGCGTCAAGAGCGTCACCGAGGAGGTCTCGGAGGTCGACGGCGTGTCGAACGTCTCCGTGACCCTCGATGGCGGCCAGATGCTGGTCGAGTCCGATGAGCACGTCCCCTTCGACGCGATCATCGAGGCCGTCCGCGAGGCCGGCAACTACACCGTCGTCGAGGCGTGAGCGGCACCACCACGGTCCAGCTCGACATCCAGGGGATGACCTGCGCCTCGTGCGCGGCCCGGATCGAGAAGAAACTCAACAAGGTCGACGGTGTCATCGCCACCGTCAACTACTCGACCGAGAAGGCTACCGTCGAGGCTCCCCCCGGTATCTCGACGGACCGTCTCATCGAGGTCGTCACGCAGGCCGGCTACGGCGCCACCATGCCGGTGCCCGAGGCCGTCAAAGCCGACGAGGCGGCTGAGCTGAAGCCGAGGGTCCTGTGGGCCTTCGCGCTGAGCATCCCCGTCGTGGCGGTGTCGATGCTGCCGGTCCTGCAGTTCCCGGGCTGGCAGTGGGTCGCGCTGGTACTCAGCGCCGTCGTCGTCCTGTGGCTGGGCCGCAACTTCCATCGCGCCGCGTACGTCAACGCGCGGCACGGCACCACCACCATGGACACGCTCGTGTCCATGGGCACCCTCACCGCCTTCGCCTGGTCCGTCTACGCGATGGTCTTCGGGCACGCCGGCATGATCGGGATGAAGCACGAGTTCTCCTTCGACCTCGCGCAACAGGACGCCCTCGGGTTCATCTACTTCGAGGCCGCCGTCACGATCATCTCCTTCCTGCTGCTCGGCCGCTACATCGAGGCCCGCGCGAAGAGCGAGTCGGGGGCCGCGATGCGGGCCCTGCTCGAGGTGGGCGCCAAGCAGGCGTCGCTGCTGGTCGACGGCGAGGAACGCCGCGTCGACGTCAAGACGCTGCGGGCGGGCGACCTCATCGTCGTGCGCCCCGGTGAGAAGGTCGCGGCCGACGGCGTCGTCGTCGAGGGCCGCTCCGCCGTCGACGCCTCCATCATGACCGGCGAGTCGCTGCCGGTCGAGGTGGAGCCCGGCACCGAGGTCGTGGGTGGCTCCGTCAACACGACGGGCCGGCTCGTCGTGCGGGCCACCGCCGTCGGGGAGCAGTCGCAGCTCGCGCGCATCGCTCGGATGGTCGAGGAGGCGCAGACGGGCAAGGCGGACGTCCAGCGCCTCGCGGACAAGGTCTCCGGGATCTTCGTGCCGGTCGTCATCGCCATCTCGGCACTGACGCTCGCCGGACACCTGCTGGTGGGGCACGGCGTGACGATGTCGCTGTCGGCGGCCATCGCCGTGCTGATCATCGCCTGCCCGTGCGCGCTGGGGCTCGCGACACCGTCGGCGCTCATGGTGGGCACCGGTCGCGGCGCCCAGCTGGGCATCGTGATCCGCGGACCGCAGGTCCTGGAGCGCGCGCGCCGGGTGCAGACCATCGCGTTCGACAAGACCGGCACCATCACCACCGGGCAGATGTCCGTGGCGCGCGTCGACACCGCCGAGTCGGTGGGGCGCGACGAGCTCCTCGAGCTGGCCGCCGCCGTCGAGTCCGGGTCCGAGCACCCGATCGCCCAGGCGATCGTCGCGTCGGTCGACCAGAACCGCCCCGTGGAGGACTTCCGCAACACGCCCGGTCGCGGCGTGGAGGGACGCGTCGACGGCCGACTGGTCTACGCCGGATCGCCGGCCTACATCGCGGCGCTCGGGCACCCGGCCGTCGAGTGGCCGGACGCGCCGATCGGCAGCATCGTCGAGGTCGCGGACGAGTCGCGGGTGCTGGGGCGCATCGTCGTGGCGGACACCATCAAGCCGTCGGCGGCGCGGGCCATCGCGCAGCTCAAGGACCTGGGCCTGCACCCGGTGCTGCTGTCCGGCGACAACGAGCGCACGGCCAGGGCCGTCGCGGCCGAGGTCGGCATCGACGAGGTGCGGGCCGGCGTGACCCCCGAGGGCAAGGTCGACGTCATCAAGGAACTGCAGGCCGACGGCCGGCAGGTCGCGATGGTCGGCGACGGTGTCAACGACGCCGCGGCCATCGCGCAGGCGGACCTCGGAATCGCCATGGGCACCGGGACCGACGCGGCCATCGCGGCCGGCGACATCACGCTGATGCGCCACGATCTCGTCGCGGCCGTCGACGCTGTGCGCCTGTCGCGCGCCACGTTGCGCACCATCAAGTCGAACCTGGTGTGGGCCTTCGGCTACAACACGGCCGCCGTCCCGCTCGCGGCGCTGGGCATGCTGACGCCCATCATCGCGGGCGCCGCCATGGCGTTCTCGAGTGTGTTCGTGGTGCTCAACAGCCTCCGGCTGCGGGGCTTCCGCAGCATCGCGGAGCGCTGACCCGACGAAGGTGAAGAGTAGGTCAAGAAATTCGTGAATCCGGGTGAAGGATTAACGCAGACGGGCCGAGTTCAGCTAGTGTTTCTCTCGACGCCGTTGCTGGTGTCCCGCCAGACCGCCCGGCCGCTGCCGCCCCCCCAAGGGCAGCGGCCGGGCTTTTTTTCGCCCACTTTCCCCGCTGAGGGCGCGCGAGATCGGGGTAGGTTGGGGGCCATGGCTACCCGCATCGAAACTGACTCCATGGGGCCCGTCCAGGTCGACGCCGACCGCTACTGGGGCGCCCAGACCGAACGCAGCCTCCATAACTTCGACATCGGCCGCGACACCTTCGTCTGGGGACGTGCCATGATCCGCGCGCTCGGCGTCCTCAAGAAGGCCGCGGCCCTCGCGAACGTCGAGCTGGGCGAGCTCCCTGAGGACCGTGGCGCCCTCATCGCCCGCGCCGCCGACGAGGTGATCGAGGGCCGGCTGGATGCCGAGTTCCCACTGGTCGTGTTCCAGACCGGCTCCGGCACGCAGTCGAATATGAACGCCAACGAGGTGATCGCCAACCGGGCCATCGAGCTCGCCGGCGGGGAGCTGGGCTCCAAGACCCCCATACACCCCAACGACGACGTCAACCGCGGCCAATCGTCCAACGACACGTTCCCCACCGCCATGCACATCGCCGTGGTGTCGGAGCTGAACTCCCGGCTCTACCCGGCGGTCGCCCGGCTGCGCGACGTGCTGGCCGAGAAGGCCGAGCAGTACGACGACGTCGTCATGGTGGGCCGCACCCACCTGCAGGACGCCACCCCCGTGCGCCTCGGCCAGGTGATCGGCGGATGGGTCGCGCAGCTGGACTTCGCCGTCGAGGGCATCCGACACGCCGACTCGCGCGCCCGCGACCTCGCCATCGGCGGCACCGCCGTCGGCACCGGGCTGAACGCGCACCCCGACTTCGGGCGGCTGGCGGCGTCCAAGATCTCGGAGGAGACCGGGCTGGAGTTCCGGCAGGCCGACAACCTGTTCGCGGCGTTGAGCGCCCACGACTCGCTCGTCGAGGTCAGCGGCCAGCTGCGTGTGCTGGCCGACGCGCTCATGAAGATCGCCAACGACGTGCGGTGGTACGCCAGCGGGCCGCGCAACGGCATCGGTGAGCTCAACATCCCGGAGAACGAGCCGGGGAGCTCGATCATGCCGGGGAAGGTCAACCCGACGCAGTCCGAGGCGCTGACGATGGTGGTCGCGCGCGTGTTCGGCAACGACGCCACCGTCGGCTTCGCCGGGAGCCAGGGCAACTTCCAGCTCAACGTGTTCAAGCCGGTGATGGCGCACGCGGTGCTGGAGTCGATCCGGCTGCTCGCGGACGGGGCGCTGTCGTTCACGGAGCATTGCGCGGTCGGCATCGAGCCGAATCTGCCGCGCATCGAGCAGAACCTGTCGACGAACCTCATGCTCGTCACCGCGCTGAACCGGCACATCGGCTACGACAAGGCCGCCAAGATCGCGAAGCAGGCGCACAAGGAGGGCACGTCCCTGCGGGAGTCGGCGCTGGCCAACGGCGTGAGCGGTGAGGACTTCGACCGCTGGGTCATCCCGCGGGACATGACGGGTCGGTAGTCGCGGTCGCGGCTGCGGGTCGCGGGCCCGTCGGGTGCTGACCCCCGCCCGCCTCCCGGCCGCCCGCTCACCTGGCACGACACGCCGTCGAACTCCGTCGTCGGCGCCCCCTACGACGGTGAGGGGCGAGTTCGGCTGTCATTCGTGCTGTCGACCGCCGGTCCCGCCCCAGCCCTGCGCCCAACACGAATAGCAGGCTCGCACGACCCTCGGCCGTGTGGAGGCGGCCGAGGTCCCAGTTCATCGGCGTGTCGTGCCGGTCAAGCCGGCCGTCGGTTCCGCGCGGCCGACGGCGGGGGTGCGGGGGCGGGGGTAGGGGTCGGAGGAACGATGCCCTCAGCGCGACCCCGCCTGTTCCGCGTACAGCCGGAGCATCTCCGCCGCCTGCGACTCGATGCTCCACTGCGACGCCAACTCGACGGAGCGCGCCGACGCGTGGGCGCGCCACTCCTCGTCGGGCAGCCGGTCGATGACGCGCATGATCCCTGCGGCGAGCGACGCCGGCGTGGGGCGCGTGATCTCACCGTTGACGCCAGGCTCGACGACCAGCGTCAGCTCGTGGTCGACGCTGACGATCGGCAGCCCCGCCAGCGCGGCCTCGTGGAGGACCAGCGCCTGAGTGTCGGTGAGGCTGGGGAACGCGAACACGTCCGCCATGCCGTAGAACGCGCCCAGGGCGTCGCGCTTCTGCTCGCCGGGCAGGATGATCCGGCCCGCCGCGCGACCCTCGGCCAGCACCTTCTTGATGCGCGTGTACCGCTCCCAGTCGCCGACGATGCACAGCCGCGCATCGGGGCGCTGCGCGTGCACCAGTTCGAACGCCTCGGCCAGCAGCGGGATCCCCTTCTCCGGCGCGATCCGGCCCGCGTACAGCACCATCGGGCCGTCGGGGTGGGGGATCGGCGGCGGGCCGGGCGGCAGCGGATCGACGCCGTTGGGCACCACCCGGATGTTGGCGTTGAGTGTGATGAGCCGCAGCCGGTTGGCGGTCTTGGGCGACGGCGTCGTGATGAGGGCGGCCGACTCCAGCATCTTCTCGCAGACGCTGAGCAGCGACGCCGTCGAGCGGCCCCGATCCTCGTAGCGGATCTCGGCGAGTCGGATGTCCTCGGCGCTGACGAACTCGCCCTTCGTGAACCGCGCGAACGCCCGCAGCACGCCCGTCAGCATGGGGAGGACGGCGGAGTAGTGGTCGGCGTAGGCGTCGAAGTCGGTGTGCCAGGTGATCATCAGCGGGATGCCCAGGCGGCGGGCCGCCCACGTCCCGAGGACGCCGACCGTGCCGAACCCGTGCACGTGGATGACGTCCGGCGCGAGTTCGCCGATGCGGTCGATGGTGCGGTCGAACTTGCGGCCGCTGGCCACCCGGGTGGGCATCTTCGGCACCCGCACCGACGGGAGGCGGATCTCTGTGCGGCCGGGGCGGCCGTGGTGCGGGTTCGGGCCCTTGGCCTCCGGCGCCACGACGATGACCTCGTGCCCGGCGTCGAGCAGGTTACCCTCCAGCTGCTGCACGGCGAACATGAGGCCGTTGCTGCCCGGGCCGTAGTTGTCCGTGAACTGCGCCACCCTGAGGCGGCGCGGGGGCGGCTCGGCAGCTGCTGGCGCTGGCGCTGCGGGAGAGGTCACCCGGCCACTCTATCGGCTCCCCCGCGCCCGGCCGGCACCTCTAGGCTCGTGGCCATGAAGGTCGTCGTCGCTCCTGATTCCTTCAAGGGAACCCTCACCGCGCTCGAGGCCGCCGAGGCGATCGCCGCCGGATGGCGCTCCGTGCGCGACGGCGACGAGCTGATCCTGCGCCCCATGGCCGACGGCGGGGAGGGCACGCTCGACGCCTTCGCGTCCGTGCCGGGGGCCGAACGTGTGCCGGTCGAGGTGGTGGACGCCGTCGGCCGGCCGCGGTCGTCGTCGTGGCTGCGCCTGCCCGACGGGACGGGCGTCGTCGAGCTCGCGGACGCATGCGGCATCGTCGGCCTGAACCCGCTGGCGCCGCGGGAGGCGCACTCCACGGGGTTCGGTCTGGCGATCCGGGCGGCCCTGGAGGCGGGGGTGTCGCGGCTGCTGCTGGCGATCGGCGGGAGCGCGTCCACCGACTGCGGCGCCGGGATGCTCGTCGCGCTCGGTGCCCGGCTGGTCGACGCGGCGGGCATCGAGGTGGTGTCGCCGGGCAACGCGGCGCTGGGGCGCGTCGTCGGCGTGGATGTCAGTGGGATGCTGCGGCCGCCGCCGGGTGGTGCGGTCGTGCTGTCCGACGTGACCAACCCGCTGCTCGGCCCCCTTGGCGCGGCGGCGGTATTCGGGCCGCAGAAAGGCGGCGTGGGGATGGTCGACGAGCTGGAGGATAACGTCGCGCGGTTCGCCGGGCTCCTGGGCGGGGATCCGGAGGTGCCCGGCGCGGGCGCCGCGGGAGGAGTCGGGTTCGCGCTGCAGTGGTGGGGGGCGACGACGGCGTCGGGGGCGTCCGCTGTCGCGGAGGCGGTCGGACTGGCGGATGCCGTCGCGGGCGCGGACCTCGTCGTCACCGGCGAGGGGCGGTTCGACAGCCAGTCCGCCGGGGGGAAGGTGGTCTCGGTGGTGCGGGCGGTGGCGGGTGACGCGCGCGTCGCCGTCGTCGCGGGGCGGATCGACGCGGACGTGGCGGGGCTGGCCGGGGCGGTGTCGCTGTGGGAGCTGGCGGGGGAGCGGGCGCTGTCGGATGCGGGCGGTGTCGCGGTGGAGGCGGGTCGGGCGTTGAGCCTGAATGTGGGGTCGTAGGGCTCAACCCGCGCCAGCAAGCCGCGTGTCAGGCTCAACCCCCACGGCGACGACGCGGGTGCAGCGGGCGATCACGTCGGGGTCGTGCGTGATGATCAGGATCGGGACGTCGGCGAACTCGCGGAGGGCGTCGTCGATGAGGGCGTCGGCGGTCGCGCGGTCGAGGTGCTCGGTGGGCTCGTCGAGGATGACGACGTCGCGCGGACCGACCAGCAGCCGCGCCATCGCCAGTCGACGACGCTCGCCCCCGCTCAGCGTCGACCCCGCCTCCCCGACGCGACGCGCCGGGTCCAGCCCCAGCCCGGCGCGGGCCAGCGCGAGGCGGATGTCGTCGTCGGTGGCGTCGCGACGACCGATGCGCACGTTCTCCGCCACCGTCGTCGCGAAGATGTGCGCATCCTGGGCGAGGTAGCCCACGCGGCCACCCCGCACGACCTCCCCCGAGAGGGGCGGGATGAGCCCCATCACGGTGGCCGCGACCGTCGTCTTGCCCGCCCCCGACGGCCCCACCAGCGCGACCCGCTCGCCGGGCGCCACCGACAGCGACAACCCGCTGACCACCGGCCCGCCGCCGGGCCACCCGACGGTGACGTCGCGCAACACGAGACCGGCCCCGCCCGCGTCACCGGGCACGGCGTCGCCGCTGCCCACCGGCGGTTCGGACAGGAGTTCCTCGACCCGCGACAGCGCCGAGCGCGCCCGCGTGTGGGTCTGCGCGGCCTGCGCGAACGTCGCCAGCACCTCGTGCAGCGCCAGCGGCGTGAGGACGAGGACCGCCAGCAGCCGCGGGTCGAGATCTCCGCGCGCGACCGCGCCGGTGCCGAACCACAGCGCCGCCAGCACCGCGACCCCGGCCGCCACCACCTGGCCGCCCCCCGCGACGCCGCGCACCCACGCACCCCGCGACTCCGCCCGCCGCAGCTCCTCGTCGACGGCGTCCGCGCGGCTCAGCGCGGCACGCTGCTGCCCGTACGCGACCAGGTCGACCGCGGTGAGCGCCAGCTCGCGGACCCGGTCCGCCAACCGCCCGCGGGTGGGCACCGCGGCGAGGTCCGCGGCCAGGGACGCGCGCTGCGTCCACCACGGCAGGAGCGCGCCGGCCAGCACCGCCGACCCGAGCAGCACCAGCCCGCTCGGCACGTCGATGAGCGCCATCGCCACGCTCGCGCCCACGACGACGACCGCCGCGGACAGCGCCGGGATCCACACCCGCACGACCACGTCCTGCACGGCCGTGACGTCGGCGACGATGCGGGTGAGCAGGTCACCGCGGCGGCGCCCGATGAGCGTGGTGCGGCTCAGCGTCGCGTACACGCGGACGCGCAGCGCGCCCTGCAGCCGCAGCGCCACGTCGTGCCCCACGAGCCGCTCGACGTAGCGGAACACGCCGCGGGAGATCCCGAACGCCCGGACGCCGACGGCGGCGGGCTGCAGGTAGAGCACCGGCGGCGCCAGCGCCGCGAACGAGATGAGCCAGGCCGAAACCCCCATGAGCGCCACCGACGACGCCGACGCGAGCGCGGCCAGCAGCACCGCCAACGCGAACCGGGTGCGCGCCTTCGGCACGGTCGCGAGCAGGTCGAGCAGCAGGGACCGGCCGGGCCTGGGCGGGAGCGACTCGTCCGGCGCGGCGTCGTCGACCCGTGCAGCCCGGCTCTCCGCGGCCTGGGCGGTCATGGGCGCCGGGAGGGGAGAGGCAGAAGTCTCAACCGCGCGGGTCGCGGCCGCCACCACCCGGTCCGCCGCGGCCAGCACCGCGGGCCGGTGGCTCACGATCAGCGCCGCCGCCCCCGTCGCGCGGACGGCGTCGACGGCGGCCGCCTCCGTGTCGGCGTCCAGCCCGGCGGTGGGCTCGTCGAGCACCAGGAACCGCGCGCCCCCGACCCTGATCCGGACCAGCGCCCTCGCGAGCGCCACCCGCCGGCGCTCCCCGGCCGACAGGCCCTCGCCGTCGTCGCCCACCGGCTTGTCGGGCGGGAAGTCCGCGCCCGCGTCGGCGAGGGCGCGGCGGACATCGTCGACGGTGGCGCCAGCCGCGCCGAGCGCCACGTTGTCGCCCACGGTGCCGGCCACGATCCCGGGTTCCTGCCCGACCCACGCCACCTGGGACCGCCAAGTGGCCAGGTCCAGCTCCGCGAGGTCCACGCCGTCGACGCTCACCCGGCCCGACGTCGGAGCGAGGAACCCCATCGCCATTGCCAACGCCGTCGACTTCCCGCCCCCGGACGCGCCGCTCACCGCGACGACCTCGCCCGGCGCGACCTCCAGCGTCAGCCCCTCGACCGCCGGCTGCGCGGCCCCGGGATAGGTGAACGACACATCGTCGAGGCGCAGCGGCCCGACGACGGGAGCCGGGCGGCCGCCCCGCCGCGGGCCCGCCTCGTCGATGATCCGGAATGCGGCGTCGGCGGCGGCGACCCCGTCGGCGGAATCGTGGAAGTGCACCCCGACCTGCCGGACGGGCAGGAACGCCTCGGGGGCGAGGATGAGGACGAACAGCGCCGTGGGGAAGTCGATCTCGCCGTACACGAGCCGGAAGCCGACGGTGACCGCGACGACCGCCACCGACAGCGTCGCCAGGAGCTCCAGCGCGAAGGAGCTGAGGAAGGAGACGTAGAGCGTCCTCATGGTGGCGTCGCGGTACTGCTCCTCGCTGATCTCCACGCCGCGGCGCTGCGCCCGGGCGCGCGCGAACGCCTGCAGGGTGGGCAGGCCCGCGACGAGGTCCGCGAAGTGGTTGGCCAGCCGGTCCGCGACCGCGAAGCTGCGGCGGGTGGCCTTCTCAGTGGTCCAGCCGATGAGCGCCATGAAGACGGGGATGAGCGGCAGGGTGAAGGCGATGATGATCGCCGATCGCCAGTCGGCAAGGAGAATGGCCCCGCCCACGAGGAGCGGGACGGTCGCGGCGAGGCCGAGCTGCGGGAGGTACTTGGCGAAGTACCCGTCCAGCGCGTCGAGGCCCTGCGTGACGATGCGGATCAGCGACGTCGACGTCGTGACCCCGGCGGGGGAGTTGAGGCGGGCGGCGAGGAGGTCGCGGCGGAGGTCGGACTTGACGGCCGCGGCGGAGCGGTGAGCGAGGGTGGCGCTGAGCCAGGACAGGATTGCGCGGCCGGCGAATACGGCGGCCAGGACGGCGAGCGCCGCCGGCCAGCCGGAGGGGAGTGCGCGGGTGGTGAACGCGGTGGTCACCCAGTCGGCCAGGACGCGGGCCTGCACGATGAGCAGCGCCGCGGTGGCGACCCCCACCAGCACCGTCGCCCCGAGGAACCACCGCGTGGCGCGGGCGCGCTCGAGGAGTCTGGGATGGATGGGTCCGGCCACCCCGTCAGTCTTCCACAGCGTTTCGGGGCCGCCGGCCCCGGCTGGGTGGGTGGGGTTTGAGCAGATGGCACGGGTCGACGGGGCCCATGCGCTCAGCCTGAGCGTGCCGGACGTCACGAGTGGTGCCATCTGCTCAAACCCCCCAGCCCACACCGGGCCGGGGAATGAACAGATGCCCGCCGTCGTTGTGCAGGCGACGCGGGCCGCCGCCCGCACCCCGCGACACCGACCGGAAGACCCCAGATGAGCTCCACTCTCGAGATTCACCCCTCCGCTGCCGCCGCCGCGCCCATCCGGCTCAGCCGCGTCCCCGCCGTGGTCGACGATGTCACCGTCCGCCTGGTCGCTGGCGTGGTGGTCGCCGTCGGCGCGACAGCGCTCCTCACCCAGCAGTGGTGGCTCTACGCGCTCCTGTTCATCGACTTCGCCCTCCGCTCGGCACTCGGTCCGCGCTGGAGCCCGGTCGCGCGGATCGCCACCGCGATCCGGCCGCTCGTCCCCGCCGCACCCCGGTCGACGGCGTTCGCGCCCAAGCGGTTCGCCGCCGGCATCGGGGCCGCGATGACCGCCGTCATCACCGGGCTGTGGGCCGCCCACCTCGCCACCGGGGCCGAGGCCCCGCTGGTGGCCGCGACGGCGCTGGCCGTCGCCATGATCGTCCTCCCCGCACTGGAGGCGGCCCTGGGCTTCTGCGTCGGCTGCGTGATGTTCGCGGGCCTCATCCGCGTCGGCCTCATCCCGGCCGACGTCTGCGTCGACTGCGCGCCATCCGCGAAGCGCCGCGGCTGACCCACCGACCCCACCACGACGACGGGCCCGGCAATCAGCCGGGGCCCGTGACGTGTGACGCGGATCAGGCGACCGCCGACACCTCTTCGGGGATGTTCTTCGTCGAGATGCGCCGGCTGAACACCCAGTACGACCACGACTGGTACGCCAACACGATCGGCACGAAGATCACGGCCGCCCACGTCATGATCGTCAGGGTGGTGTCGGACGACGCCGCTGTGATGATGTTCAGGCGCTCCTCCACCGGCCGGCTCTCGTCCTGCGCGAAGCCGAGGTTGCCGTACATCCGCAGGAACATGCCGATGAACAGCGTCAGCACGGTGGTCCCCGTGAGGATGAAGCCCCACCCGTCGCGGCCCTTGCGGATCATCACCGTCGCGCCGACGATCGCCAGGATGGCGACGATGCCCGCGGCCCAGGCGGCCAGCGAGAAGTCGCCGAACTCCGAGGTGGCCGGGTAGAACACGTTCTGGCTGATGACGTACAGCGCCACCAGGACCGCGGCGCCGAAGCCCACGCGGCCGCCGAACGCCTCGGCCCGCTCGTGGATGTGCCCCTTGGTCTTCAGCGCGATGAACGCCGACCCGTGCACGAGGAACAGCACGACCAGCATCACGCCGCCCAGCAGCGCGAACGGCCCGAACAGGCCCCAGAACGAGCCGTTCCAGAGCAGGCCGTCGTTCGCGAGGCCGATGACGAAGTTGGCGAACCCGACGCCGAACACCAGCGACGGCAGGAACGAGCCGACGATCGCGAACCAGTCCAGCATCGCGCGGAACCGGGTGCCCGGGTGCTTCGAGCGGTACTCGAACGCGACGCCGCGCAGGATCAGGCCCACCAGCACCAGCAGCAGCGGCAGATAGAGGCCCGAGAACAGCGACGCGTACCAGCCGGGGAAGGCCGCGAACATGGCGCCGCCTGCAGTCAGCAGCCACACCTCGTTGCCGTCCCAGACGGGGCCGATCGTGTTGACGACGACGCGACGGTCGCGGTCGTTCTTGCCCAGGACGGGGATGAGCATCGCGACACCGAAGTCGAAGCCCTCGAGGAAGAAGAAGCCGAGCCACAGCACGGCCACCAGCAGGAACCAGACCATGGGCAGCGTCGGCACGGAGACGGTCTCCAGCAGAATGTTCATCTAGCAGCCTCTCAGTACGCGAAGGTCATGGGGGCGTCGGGATCGGTCTGCAACTCGACGGGCGCGACGTCAGGCAGGCCCGCCTTCGCGTACTTGAGGAACAGCCACACCTCGATCACGGCGAGCCCGCCGTAGATGAGGGTGTACACGATCATGGAGAACAGCACCTCGGCCGGGCTCGCCGTGGGGGACACCCCCGCCGCCGTCGGCATCACGCCGGCGACGATCCACGGCTGGCGTCCCATCTCGGTGAAGATCCACCCGAACGAGATGGCGAACAGCGGCAGCAGCGGCATCGCGAACATGGCCCATGTCCACAGCCTCGACGGCGCCGGCAGCTGGTCCTTGCGGGTCATCCACAGCGTGAACAGCGCGATCGCGGCGCCGATCATGCCCAGCCCGATCATGAGCCGGAACGTCCAGTACGACACCGGAACGATGGGCATCGGGTCGAGGCCCGGGTAGTTCGCCGCGAGTTCCTCGGCGTACTGGGCCTGGATGGACGTCTGCGAGCCGTCGAACTGGCGGAAGCCCTGGGTCTTGTACTCCTCGCGGAGATCGTTGATGCCCTTGACCTCCTCGAGACCCGACAGGATCGACAGCAGGCCGGGGACCTTGATCGCGAACACCTCCTCGGTGCCGTCGAGGTTGCCGATGGTGAGGATCGAGAAGGGGGCGTTGCGCTCGGTGTCGAACAGCGCCTCGGCGGCAGCCATCTTCATGGGCTGCACCTGCGTCATGGCCTTCGACTGCAGGTCGCCCGTGATCACGGTCACGACGGAGGCGGCCAGCATGACCCACGCGCCGAGGCGCACGGCCGAGCGGTAGCCGCCGGTGTCGCCGGGCCGCTGCTCACCGTCGCGACGGATCTTGGCGAGGTGCCAGCCGGCGATGCCGGCCATCAGCCCGCCCGCCACCATGTACGACGACGCGATGACGTGCGGGAACGTGACGAGGAGCACCGGGTTGGTGAGGACCTCGAGGAAGCCCGCGACGCCGTCGAGTTCCGCGCGCCCGTTGTTGAAGACGGTGCCGACGGGGTTCTGCATCCACGAGTTGGCCGCGAGGATGAAGATCGCCGACACCATCGTGCCGATGGCGGCCATGTAGATCGCCAGCAGGTGGAGCTTCTTGGGCAGCTTGTCCCACTCGAAGATCCACAGCCCGATGAACGTGGACTCCAGGAAGAACGCCAACAGCGCCTCCAGCGCGAGCGGGGCGCCGAACACGTCGCCCACGAAGCGCGAGTACTCGGACCAGTTCATCCCGAACTGGAACTCCTGCACGATGCCCGTGACCACGCCGAGGGCGAAGTTGATGAGGAACAGCTTGCCGAAGAACTTGGTGAGCCGCAGATAGGCGTCCTTGCCTGTGCGGACCCACATCGTCTGGAGGACGGCCACCAGCATCGACATCGCGATGGTGATGGGCACGAAGAGGAAGTGGTAGACGGTGGTGATCCCGAATTGCCACCTCGCCAGGGTCACAGCATCCATGATCGGACCCTACTACCCCCGGTCGTATTTCGCCAACGGATCGGGCGCGGCGGCCAGGGCCTGCCCCTATGCTTGGCGCATGCCGTCGCGTGGAGAACTTGAGCAGCGGGTCATGGAGCTGCTGTGGGCCTCCGACGTGCCCCGATCAGTGTCCGACGTCCACGCTCTGCTCAGCCACGAGCGGGAGCTGGCCTACACCACCGTGATGACGGTGCTGGACCGGCTGGCGAAGAAGGGGCTGGTGTCGCGGGAGTTAGTGGAGCGCGCCTGGCAGTACCAGCCGACGGCGTCGCAGGCCGAGGTCGTGGCGCGCGACGTCGAGCGCATGCTCGCCCCCATCTCCCCCGAGGTCCGCGTCGACGCGCTGCGCCGGCTCGCCGCGACCCTCAGCGAGGACGAGCGCGCGGCGCTCGCTCAGCCGGCCGTTCCCGCCTGAGCGGCGCCGCCGTCGCTCACTTCCCCGACGTGCGGGTGCCGGCCTTGTCCTTCTTGCCCGCACGCTTCTTGGCGGCGCCCTTCTTCCGCCGCTTCGTCCGGGACGAGCCGTGGGCGAGGGCGTCGGCGGCAGCATGGATCTCGCCGCTCTCGGCAGCAGCCTCCTCCGCGGCCGCCTTCGCCTCGGCCTGGGACTCGGCGAACGCTTCGGGGGACATCGTGGCGGCCAGCCGGCGGCGCTGGACCTCGGCCCGCCAGCGCGGGCGCGGCCACTCGAGATCCATCTCCGCGAGCGTCCGTGTGATGATCTCGGTGGCGGCCAGCCGCGAGTACCACTTCCGGTCCGCCGGCAGCACGTACCAGGGCGCATGGGCGGTCGAGGTGAGACGGAACACGTCGTCGTAGGCGGCTTGGAAGTCGTCCCACTTCAGACGGGTGTCGATGTCGCCCGGGTTGTACTTCCACCGCTTGTCAGGGCGTTCGATGCGCTCCATCAGGCGCTTGCCCTGCTCGTCGTGGGAGACCATGAGGGCGAACTTGAGCACGACGGTGTCGTCGTCGACGAGGGCCCGCTCGAACCGATTGATCTCGTCGTAGCGCTTGCGCCACACCTCCTCCTCCACCAGCTCCTCGACGCGGACCACGAGGACGTCCTCGTAGTGCGAGCGGTCGAACAGGCCGATCAGGCCCGGGCGGGGGAGGGCGCGCTTGATCCGCCACAGGTAGTGATGGCGGCGCTCCTCCGGGGTCGGGACCCCGAAGCTGCGCAGCGCGACGCCCTGCGGGTCGACCATCCCCATGACGTGGCGGGCGATGCCACCCTTCCCCGCGGTGTCCAGCCCTTGGACGATGATGAGCAGCTTGCGCGTGCCGCCGGACCGGCCATGGGCGAAGAACCGTTCCTGGAGCTCCGACAAGAGATCGCCGCGGGCCTTCATCACCTCCTTCGCCTGCGCTTTGTCTCCCGCCCATGCGGGGGTGCCGGCACGGTCGAAGGTGGCGAGGTCGAAGTCGGGGCCCACGCGCAGGGCGCTGCGCGGGTCCTCGGTCCACAGGTCGGTCATGGCGGTCCTTCCGTCAGGGATCTCCCATTGTTGCCCGAGAATCGGCCGGCCCGGGGTCATTCGCCGCCGGTGAGGCGCCGTCGATTGCGGCCCGACGACACCCAGCGGGCCAGCGCGCCGCCCTCGTGCAGCAGCTCCAGGCGGCGCTGGGTGCGCTCGACGAGGTCCGTCCGCACGGCCATCAGCAGCTGGTCGTGTTCGTGCAGGCGGGTGGTGCGGTCGGGGACGAGGACCTCGTCGCCCCGGATGATCATCGACAGCACGGCGCCGCGCGGCAGGCGGAGGTCGTCGGCGTACATGCCGCCGAGGCGACTGCCCTCGGGCACCGTCACCTGCACCAGTGAGGCGTCGATGCCCTCAAGCGGGGAGGAATCGAACGCCACCGCATGCGGCGAGATCGCTTCCGTGACATCCATGCGGCGGGCGAATCGCGGCAGGGTCGGGCCCTGGAGCAGCGTGAAGGTCACGACGAGCAGGAACGTGACGTGGAACATGTAGCTGGCGCCGGGCAGGCCGTTGGTGAGCGGGACCATGGCCAGCATGATGGGCACGGCGCCGCGCAGCCCGGCCCACGAGGTGAAGGCCTTCTCGCGCCAGGGGACCTTGAACGGCGTGAGGCACAGCCACACCGAGATCGGGCGCGCGACGAACGTCAGCACGGACCCGATGACCAGGGCGTCGACGACGGCGTGGGGGAGTTGATCGGGGGAGGCCAGGAGGCCCAGCATGATGAACAGGGCGATCTGCGCCAGCCAGCCGAGCGACTCCGTGAAGCCCTCCGTCGTCGAGTGGTGGGGGAGTGCCTGGTTGCCGAGCCAGATGCCGGCGACGTAGGCGGCCAACAGCCCCGAGCCACCTGCCACACCCGCCCCGGCGAAGGCGACCATCGCGATCGTCAGGGTGGCCAGCGGGTAGAGGCCGGCCGACGGCAGGGAGATGCGGCCGAGAAGCAGCTGCCCGAGCCGGGCGACGATCAGCCCGATGATGGCGCCCGCGACCAGCTGGAAGACGGCCGTGCCGATCATCGCGGCGATCGATCCCTCGGCCCAGGCGTCGGAGGCGACGACGCTGACCAGGACGATCGTCGGAGGGTCGTTGAACCCGGATTCGCCCTCGAGCGTGGCCCGCACGCGCCGCTTGACGGGCAGCCGGCGCAGGATCGCGAACACCGCGGCGGCGTCGGTCGAGGAGACCATGGCCGACAGCAGGATCGCGGTGCGCAGATCCAGGCCGAGGATGACGACGGCGAGGGTCGCGGCGACCGTGACGCTCACCAGCACGCCGCCGGTGGCCAGGAGACCGGCGCGCAGCGCGACGGGGCGGAGGTCGGCCCACCGGGTGGTGAAGCCCCCGTCGGTGAGGAGGACCGCGACGGCGATGGTGGCGAGGTTGAACGCGAGCTCCGCGTCGTCGAACCGGATCCCGAGGCCCGCCTCCCCGATGATGAGCCCGATGCCCAGGTAGAGGAGCATGCCCGGCATGCCGCTGCGGGACGCCACGCGCACGGCGATGACGCCGGCGAGGAAGATCCCGGACACCGCCAGCACGACGAGGTTGAGCTCCTCGTAGGTCATGGGCGGGCTCTGCGCATCGTGGACCCTTCAGCCGGTGGGCACGAGCTTAGCGGGCCGGGCCCCTGCGCTCCCGCCCCTGGCGCCTGCCTTGGTGCGGACCGCCTGCGCTGGGGTTTCCGGCGCCTGTCTTGGTGTGCATCGCCTGCGCTGGGGTTTCCGGCGCCTGTCTTGGTGTGCATCGCCTGCGCTGGGGTTTCCGGCGCCTGTCTGAGTGCGCATCGCCTGCGCTGTAGGGCAGGCTTCGCGAGGGAAGGCAGGCGTCGGAGCAGGAAGGCAGGCGTCGTGCGGGAAGACAGGCGTCGGAGCAGGAAGGCAGGCGTCGTGCGGGAGGGCAGGCGCGATCAGCCGACGGCGAGCCTAATCTCGTTGCGCCAGGGGTCGAGCACGGTGAGTGTGCGGCCGTCGAGCGTCGGCCGGTGCCCGGCGAAGCGGAGCCGCTCGTCGGCCTTGGCCAGCTCCTCGACGGTGGGCACCAGGATGTCGACGACGCCCATGCCCAGCGTGTTCTGGCGTGGTCCCGCGCCCGCGGAGTTCCACACGTTCATGGCCATGTGGTGGTGGTACCCACCGGCTGCGACGAACAGCGCGGAGCCGCCGAGCGCCGCGGTCTGGTCGAACCCCAGCGCATCGACGTAGAACGCCTTCGCCGACGCGATGTCGCCGACCTGCAGGTGCACGTGCCCGAGCTCCGCCTGCGTCGGCGGCAGCGCCGTCGGATCCACACCCGCGAGGTGCGTCGACACGAACTCGGCCGGGTCGATGTAGAGCGTGGCCATCTGGACCTGGTTCCCGTGCCACTGCCACTGGTCGCGGGGGCGGTCGTGGTACAGCTCCACCCCGTTGCCCTCCGGGTCCGTGAAGTAGAACGCCTGGGACACGAGGTGGTCGCCGGTGCCCGCGTAGGTGTGCGGGTACCGCTCGTACATCCGCACCAGCGTGGCGGCGAGGGCCGGCAGCTCCGCGTACAGGACCGCGGTGTGGAACAGGCCGGCGTCCGAGCGCCGCGACGGCCGGAGCTCGCGCGATTCCGTCAGCCTCACGATCGGCGTCCCGCCGTGGCCCAGCGTCACGGCCCCGGGCTCGTCGGAGAGGGGGTCCAGGCCGACGCCCTCGGTGTAGTAGGCGAGCATGCCCGGCATGTCGCGGACGCGCAGCTCGAGGCGACCCATGTGGGTGTCGGCGTGAAGGCTCATGCCTCCAGTCTAAGGTTGAAGCTTCAACTAAGCAAGGGATGCCCGCTCATTGGCCGGCGCCGCCCAGTGCGCCGGGTCCTCGAGTACCCGCTCGAGGGCGACGTAGGCCGCACCGAACGCCGGCGCCGCGTGGTCGGGCGTGGCGGCGAGGAGCTTCGGTTCCGTGAAGGGGCGCGCCAGCAGCCGGATGTCGAGCTCCTGCTGCACCAGCGGGCGGTACTCCTCGATGAGCACGGCGAGGTCGCCGCCCAGGACCACCGTCGTGATGTCGAGCAGGTTGCCCGCGTTCGCCAGTGCCAGGCCAAGCGCGCGCCCGGCGGCGCGCACGGCGTCGACGGCGGCGGGGACGCCGTCGAGGTAGGCCTGGCGGACCTCCTCGATCGTCGCGACCCCCACCATCTCCGTGAGCGCCCGCGTGCCCGCGTAGCGCTCCAGGCAGCCGGTGGCGCCGCAGCCGCACTGCGGGCCGTCGGGGTCGATGCACGTGTGCCCGATCTCGCCCGCCCACCCGCGGGTGCCGAGCGAGACCGATCCGTTGATGACGAGCGCCGACCCGATGCCGACCTCGCCAGACAGGTAGAGGAAGGCGTCGAGCCCGCCCGGCCGGCCCGGACGCTCATGGCCGACGAAGATCGCCGCGCAGTCGGCCTCGTTCGCGACCCCGTAGTCGACCTCGTCCACCTCGGGCAGCCCGCCGTCGCGCAGCAGCGGCCTCGGGTCGACGTCGTGCCAGCCGAGGTTGGGCGCCCGCAGCACCATGTGCGACGCCGCGTCGACCAGGCCGGGCACCGCGAGCTGGACCCCGACGAGCGTGGCGTCGACGGGCAGGTGGGCCAGGCACTCGCGGGCGAGTCCCGCCACGTGCGCGAGGGCCTCGGCGGGGGAGCGGCCCACGTTGTCTCCGGTGGCGTCCGCGGCGGCGACGACCGTGCCGGCGAGGTCGACCAGTCTGGCCGCGCTGTGGCCGACATTGATCTCGAGTCCCAATGCCATCAGCGTCCCGCCGCGCGGATGCAGCGGCGTGGCCGGGCGGCCGCGGCGCGTGCTCGGGAGCGGGCTCGATTCGGACAGGATGCCCGCGGCGACGAGCTCGTCGACCATTCGGGATGCCGTCGAGCGGGTCATGCCGGTGGCCTTGGCGACGTCGGCCCTAGCCGGCGCGATATCGCTGGCGAAGACGTGTCGCGCGACCAGCGACAGATTGCTGGCGCGGAGGCTGCCTTGCCTGGCGACGCCGGCGGTGGGGTCGAAATGCGTGCGCATGCACTTGACTCTAGCCCAGATCCGATATAAGTTCAGAACGAAAACAAAACTTCGATCTCTCAACGAGGAGACCACCATGGCAGACCAGCAGTACAAGTTCTCGTTCGGCCTCTGGACCGTCGGCTGGCGGGGCACCGATCCGTTCGGTTCCGACACCCGTCCGGAGTTCGACCCGTGGCACTACGCCGACAAGCTCGCCGAGCTCGGCGCGTGGGGCATCACCTTCCACGACAACGACATCTACCCCTTCGACGCCGACGAGGCCACCGCCAAGGGCCGCATCAAGCAGCTCAAGGACGCCGCCGACAAGTCCGGCCTGACCATCGAGATGGTCACCACCAACACCTTCAGCCACCCCATCTTCAAGGACGGCGGGCTCACCTCCAACGACCGCTCCGTCCGCCGCTTCGGCCTGAAGAAGATCCTCAACGCCGTCGACATCGCAGCCGAGGTCGGCGCCTCCACCTTCGTGATGTGGGGCGGCCGTGAGGGCGCCGAGTACGACACCAGCAAGGACTACTTCGCCGCCCACGCGCGCTACGCCGAGGGCCTCGACACCATCGCCGGCTACATCAAGGAGCAGGGCTACGACCTGAAGATCGGTCTCGAGCCCAAGCCCAACGAGCCCCGCGGCGACATCCTGCTGCCGACCATCGGCCACGCGCTCGGCCTCATCGCCACGCTGGAGAACGGCGACATCGTCGGCCTCAACCCCGAGGTCGGCCACGAGCAGATGGCGAACCTCAACTACACCACCGGCCTGGCGCTGGCGCTGTACACCGGCAAGCTGTTCCACATCGACCTCAACGGCCAGCGCGGCCTCAAGTACGACCAGGACCTCGCGTTCGGCCACGGCGACCTCATGAGCTCGTTCTTCACCGTCGACCTCCTGGTCAACGGCTTCCCGGCCAGCCCTGACGCTCCCCGCTACGAGGGCCCGATCCACTTCGACTACAAGCCCAGCCGCACCGAGGGTGTCGAGGGCATCTGGGACTCGGCGCGCGCCAATATGGAGACCTTCACGCTGCTCGCCGAGCGCGCCCGCTCGTTCCGGCAGGATCCCGCCGTGCAGGAGCTCATGCGCAAGGCGTCGATCTTCGAGCTCGCCGAGCCCACGCTCGCCGAGGGCGAGACGGTCGCCGACCTCCGCGCCGCCGAGATGCCCGACGCCGACGAGAAGGGTGCCCGCGAGTACCACTTCGTCGAGCTGCAGCAGGCCGCCGTCCGTCACCTCCTCAAGGCCTGAGGGAGGAGCCGTGACGCTGGTCGCCGGCGTCGACACGTCGACGCAGTCGTGCAAGGTCCTGGTGGTCGACGCCGAGAGCGGTGAGATCGTCCGCCAGGGCGCAGCCTCCCATCCCGACGGGACGGAGGTGCACCCGGACCACTGGTGGACCGCCTTCCAGTCCGCGTCCGCCGCGGCGGGTGGCCTCGACGACGTCGCCGCGATCAGCGTCGGCGGCCAGCAGCACGGCATGGTCGCGCTGGATGCCTCCGGTGAGGTCATCCGCCCGGCCCTGCTCTGGAACGACACCCGCTCCGCCGGCGCCGCCCGCGAGCTCCGCGAGGAGTTCGACGGGTGGGTCCCGGCGGTGGGGTACCTGCCGTTGGCGTCGTTCACCAACACCAAGCTCCGCTGGATGGCGGACGCCGAACCCGACAACGCGGCCCGCGTGGCGGCGGTGGCGCTGCCGCACGACTGGCTGACCTGGAAGATCCAGGGATCCGGGGTTCTGACGGATCTCGTGACCGACCGGTCCGACGCCTCGGGCACCGGCTACTTCGACTCGGTTACCAACGAGTACCGGCGGGACCTGCTGTCGCTGGCGCTGCGCCGCGACGCGTCGTCGGTGATCCTGCCGCGCGTGCTCGGGCCCTCCGAGGGCGTCGACGGCGGGCGCTGGGTGCTCGGTCCGGGCTGCGGCGACAACGCCGGAGCGGCCCTCGGCCTGGACCTGCGCCCTGGGCAGACGAGCGTGTCGCTGGGGACGTCGGGCGTGGTCGCCGCGGTGTCGGCGACGCCGGCCTACGACGAGTCGGGGCTGGTCAACGGGTTTGCCGACGCGTCGGGCTCCTGGCTGCCGCTGACCGCCACCCTCAACGCCGCCCGCATCCTCGACGCGGCGCGTCGGGTGCTGGGTGTGGACTTCGACGAGCTGTCGCGGCTGGCGCTGTCGGCTCCCTCCGGGGCCGAGGGGTTGGTCATGGTGCCGTGGTTCGAGGGGGAGCGGACGCCGAACCTGCCAGATGCGACGGCGTCGCTGGTGGGCATGACGCTCAAGAACTTCACCCCCGAGAACGTGGCGCGGGCCGCCGTCGAGGGCCTGCTGTGCCTGATGGGCGAGGGGCTGGAGGCGATCCGTCGCCTCGGCGTCACCATCGAGCGGGTCAGCCTGATCGGCGGCGGCTCGAAGTCCGATGCCGTTCGGCGGCTGGCGCCCGAGGTGCTCGGCGTGCCCGTCGACGTGCCGGCTCCGGCCGAGTACGTCGCCCTCGGCGCGGCGCGGCAGGCGGCGTGGGCGCTGACGGGGTCGCGGCCGGCGTGGGAGTCGTCGTCGACCGAGACCTACGAGGCGGAGTCGCGGCCGGAGATCGGGGAGCGCTACCGCGAGGTCGCGGGCCGCCTGGTCGAGTCCAACGGCTGGTGATCCCGCAAGGGCCGCCCGCCCCGGTCCCTGAGGAGCCCGGCGCCGTAGGCGCATGGCGTCTCGAAGGGGCGTGACTGTCACGTCAGGTCAGGGGGCGGCCAGCGGTGATCGACGCCTGCGGCGTCGGCTTCGAGACTCGCCCGCGACGGCTTCGCCGTCGGGGCGCGACCTCAGCGAGCGGGACAGCGACGGCTTCGCCGTCGGGGCGCGACCTCAGCGAACGGGGTACCGACCCGTCAGGCGGCGGTCTCCTCCTCGATCGCCGCGTTGAACTGGCTCTGGTAGAGCTCGTAGTACGCCCCCCGCGACTCCAGCAGCTCGTGGTGCGTCCCCTGCTCGACGATGCGACCCTCCTCCATGACCAGGATCAGGTCGGCGTCACGGATGGTCGACAACCGGTGCGCGATGACGAACGACGTCCGCCCGGTCCGCAGCGCCGCCATCGCGTGCTGCACCAGCAGCTCCGTGCGCGTGTCCACCGACGACGTCGCCTCGTCGAGGATCAGCAGCGCCGGATCCGCGAGGAACGCCCGCGCGATGGTGATGAGCTGCTTCTCACCAGCCGACACGTTCGAGCCCTCCTCATCGATGACCGTGTCGTACCCGTCGGGCAGCGAGTGCACGAAGCGGTCGACGAACGTGGCCCGTGCGGCGGCGAGGATGTCCTCCTCCGTCGCGTCCGGACGGCCGTAGGCGATGTTGTCGCGGATCGTGCCACCGAACAGCCACGTGTCCTGCAGCACCATGCCGATGTTGCCGCGCACCTCGCCGCGGGCGACCGACGCGATGTCGACGCCGTCGATGAGGATGCGGCCGCCGTCGAGGTCATAGAAGCGCATGATGAGGTTGACGAGCGTGGTCTTGCCCGCCCCCGTCGGCCCGACGATCGCGACGGTCTGCCCGGGCTGCGCCGTCAGCGACAGGTCCTGGATGAGCGGCTGGTCGGCCTTGTAGGAGAAGCTGACATGGTCGAAGACCACATCACCCCGCGACACCTTCAGCTCACCCGCCGGCTCCTCGGTCATCTCGTCGGCGTCGAGCAGCTCGAACACCCGCTCCGCCGACGCGACGCCGGACTGCAGCAGGTTCGCCATCGACGCCACCTGCGTGAGCGGCTGGGTGAACTGCCGCGAATACTGGATGAACGCCTGGACGTCGCCGATGTTCATCCGCCCCGACGCCACCCACAGCCCGCCGACGACGGCGATGACGACGTAGTTGAGGTTCCCCACCAGGAACATCACCGGCATGATGATCCCGGAGATGAACTGGGCGCCGAAGCCCGCCTTGTATAGCTCCTCGTTGCGGCGCCGGAACTCGGCCTGGACCTCCTTCTGCCGGCCGAACACCTTCACCAGCGAGTGGCCGGAGTAGGCCTCCTCGATGTGGGCGTTGAGCTCGCCGGTGGACTTCCAGTTCTGGGCGAACAGCTTCTGCGACCGCTTGCCGATGACGGAGACCACCACCATCGCGATGGGCACTGAGATGAGCGCGACGAGGGCGAGGATCGGCGAGATCCAGAACATCATGATGAGGACGCCGATGACCATGAGCAGCGAGTTCAGCAGCTGCGACAGCGTCTGCTGCAGCGTCTGCGACACGTTGTCGATGTCGTTGGTGACCCGGCTCAGTACCTCGCCGCGCGGCTGCCGGTCGAAGTACACCAGCGGCAGCCGGTCGAGCTTCTCCGACACTTCGCGGCGCATCTGGTAGATCGACTTCTGCACCGCGCCGTTGAGGACCCAGCCCTGGATGTAGGAGAAGACGAACGACACGACGTAGAGAACGAGCACGAGCAGCAGCACCGAGCCGATGGCGCCGAAGTCAATGCCTTCGCCCGGGACGAAGTCGAGGTTGCGCAGGAGGTCGGCGAAGTCGGTGTTGCCTTCGGCGACCGCACGGTCGATCACCTGCTGCTTCGTGACGCCCGCGGGCATCTGGCCACCGATGATGCCCGACAGCATGATGTCGGTGGCGCGGCCCAGGATCTTCGGTCCGACAACCGACAGCGCCACGGACAGCACGCCGAGCGTCACGGCCAGGAGGATCCCGGCGCGCTGCGGCCGGAGGTGACCGAGGAGCCGGCGCACCGACACCTTGAAGTTCGCCGCCTTCTCGCCGCTACCGGCCATGGGGCCGTGACCGGGGCCACGGTGCGTGGGGGCGTGCTTGGGGCGCTCGTTGGCCTTGACGGGGACAGCCTTGTTCTCGCTCATGCGGCGGCCTCCTCGGCACTCAGCTGGGATTCGACGATCTCGCGGTACGTCGCGTTGGTGGTGAGCAGTTCCTCGTGCGTGCCGCGCCCGACGATCTCGCCGTCGTCGAGGACGAGGATGAGGTCGGCGCCGGTGATGGTCGAGACGCGCTGGGCGACCACCAGGACCGCGGCGCTCGCGGTCTCGGGCCGCAGCGCCGCGCGGAGGCGGGCGTCGGTCGCGACGTCGAGGGCCGAGAACGAGTCGTCGAAGAT
Organism: Tessaracoccus sp. O5.2; assembly: GCF_964266725.1. NCBI lineage: Bacteria > Bacillati > Actinomycetota > Actinomycetes > Propionibacteriales > Propionibacteriaceae > Tessaracoccus > Tessaracoccus sp. O5.2. The sequence goes on from NZ_CAXWGV010000023.1 coordinate 191,998, forward strand.
GTAGACGCTGGGCTTCTTCACCAGCGCCCGGGCGATCGCGAGCCGCTGCCGCTGACCACCCGAGACGTTGGTGCCACCCTGCGCGATCTCGGACTCGAGCCGGCCCTCCTTGTCGAGCACGAACGGCTCGGCCTGCGCGACGCGCAGCGCGTCCCACAGCTCCTCGTCGGTCGCGTCCGGCTTGCCGTAGCGCAGGTTGCTGGCGATGGTGCCGGAGAACAGGTACGGCTTCTGCGGGACGAGACCGATCCTGGCCCACAGGGTGTCGGGGTCGAGGTCGCGCACGTCGACGCCGTCGACCAGCACGCGCCCTGCCGTCGCGTCGAACAGCCGCGGGATGAGGCTGATCAGCGTGGTCTTCCCGGAGCCGGTGGAGCCGATGATCGCGGTCGTGGTGCCGGGGGTGAGCTCGAAGGAGATGTCCCGGATGACCGGCTCCTCGGCGCCCGGGTACGCGAAGCTGACGCGGTCGAACAGGACGTGGCCGCGCTCGCCGGAGGGCGCGACGGGGCTCGCGGGCGGCGCCACGGAGGAGTCCGTCTCCAGGACCTCCATGATCCGGTCGGCGCAGACGGCCGCGCGGGGCGCCATGACCAGCAGCATCGTCGTCATCATCACGGAGATGAGGATCTGCATGAGGTAGGAGATGAAGGCCGTCAGCTGCCCGATCTGGATGTCGCCGGACTCGATGCGCTGCGCGCCGAACCACATGACCCCGACCGTGGACACGTTCATGATCAGGCCCACGAACGGGAACAGGAAGGCCATGAGGCGCCCGACCTTGGTGGCCGTGTCGACCAGCTCGGCGTTGGCGGTGTCGAACCGGCGCGCCTCGTGCGGCTCCCGCACGAACGCCCGCACCACCCGGATGCCGGTGATCTGCTCGCGCAGCACCCGGTTGAGGGTGTCGATCCGTTTCTGCATGAGCTCGAACAGCGGGCCCATGTTGACGATGAGCACGACGATGCCCGCGCCCAGGATGACGACGGCCGCGAAGATGATCCACGACAGCCCGGCGTCCTCGCGTAGCGCCATGATGACGCCGCCCACCATCGTGATGGGCGCGCCGACCAGCATGATCGCGGTCATCAGCACCAGCATCTGGACCTGCTGCACGTCGTTGGTCGTGCGGGTGATGAGCGACGGCGCCCCGAAGCGGTTGAGCTCGCGGGCCGAGAAGGACAGCGCGCGCTCGAAGATGGCGGCCCGGACGTCGCGGCCGAACTGCATGGCCGTGTTGGCGCCGGCCCACACGGCCCCGATCTGTGCCGCGCCCTGGACGGCCGACAGCAGCAGCATGACGCCGCCGGTGCCCCAGATGAAGTCGGTGTCGCCCGTGACCACGCCCTCGTCGATGATGCGGGCGTTGAGGGTGGGGAGGTAGAGCGACATGATCGTCGCAATGGTCTGCAGCACGATGACGATGCTGAGCAGCCCCCAGTAGGGCCGGATGTAGCGGTTGATGAGCCGCGCTAGTCGCTGGAGCATGCGGAGTCCTTTCGGAGCGCCCCGTGGAGCGCGAGGCGGGCGAGGTCGTCGAGGGTCAACGACGAGGCGACGAAGCGGGAGGCGTGGCCGACGGCGAACGTGCGCAGGAGTGTGGCGAAGGCGTCGAGCGGGATCGTGATGATGTCGCGGTAGGGGGCGAAGTGGTCCGTCATCCAGGCGTCGAGCTCCGCGGTCCGGGCCTCGAGTTCGGTGCGGGCGCACTGCGCGGCGTGGGGCGCGGTGTGTTTCGCGGCCCCGTGGGCGGCGATGAACATGGTGTGCACCGAGTGGAGGTACTGCTCGATGAGCTCGATGGCGGTGCGGGTCTGAGCCTCGATCCCGCCGGTGAGCGGGGTGTCGGCCAGCCGCTTGGCGAGCCTGTCGGCGGAGAGGGCCTCGCTGATGGTGACGGAGATGAGGTCGTCGAGCGAGTCGAAGACGCGGAAGATCGTGCCCTCGGCGACACCGGCCGCCTCGGCGACCATGCGCGTGGTGAGGGCCTCGCCGTGTTTCTCCAGGAGCGGGATGCTGGCCTCGACGATGGCCGCGCGGCGCTGCTCGGGGGGCATGGGGGCGGCTCGGGTCACCGGGTGAGTCTAGTGAGTGAACACTCACTCATCAAATGCCGGTGTCGAGCCGGCGCGACGGATCGCCACACCGGAGTGTGGCCGAGGACGGGCACGCAGACCTCAGCGCCTCCGTCTTCAAGCGCGACGGCAGGGTCGAGGCGCTGTCCGTCCGGGGGGTCAGGTCAGCGGGGGACTAGGGCTGTTTCGTCCACGACGGCGGCTCGTCCTTGCCCGACTCCTCGGCCTTCTTCGAGTCCTCCGCCGTCTTGTGCACGGCCCCCTTGGCGTGGTGCGACGGCGCGTAGACGACGTAGAGCTGCATGGGCTCGTCGCCGGTGTTGACGATGTCATGCCACGTGCCTGCCGGCACCTGGACGGACCAGCCGTCCTCGACGTCCACCTTGACGTTCAACTCGTCCTTGCTCGGGCCCATCAGCACGCGGCCCTTGCCCGCGTCGAGGCGGACGAACTGGTCCGTGTCCTCGTGGACCTCAAGGCCGATCGATTGCGCCACCGGAATCGACATCAGCGTGACCTGCAGGTACTTCCCGGTCCACGCGACGGTGCGGTAGTTGGGGTTCTCCTTGGTGGCGGTCTCCAGGTCGAAGACGTTGGGTTCGGGCCCGTTGTCGGTGATCTTCTTCATCAGTGCTCCCTCCGGTCGTGCTCTCCACACTAGCCGAGCGCGTGGGTCGGCGAGGCGGGATCGGACGCCGTCAGGGCGCCAGCCGCGCCAGCTCGGCCGAAAGGTTGGAGCGCGCCCGCGACTCCCACCGTCGGCGCCCCTCGGCGGTGCGGAACAGGGGGTCCGTCGCCAGCAGCCCTCGCAGCACCTGCGAGCGCCCGGCCCGCCAGGCGTCGTCGTCGACATGGGCATAGTCCAGGCGGACGTCGCGCACGTAGACGTGGTAGCGGCCGGGGATCTGCCCGAGGATCGACAGGTCGGCGTCGGACAGCAGCGACCCCTGGGCGTCGCTCGGGGAATGGGTGGCGGTCATCCGCACCAGCGCCGCGACGGTGGCGACGTCGTCGGCGGGCAGCAGCGGGCTCAGCTCCCGTTCGGCCAGCGCGGCGGAGGCCTCCTCGTCGCGGCCGGGGAGGCCGTCGTACACCGCGTCGTGGAACCAGGCGGCGAGCTCCACGACGGGGTCCGACCCGCCGAGCTCGCCCAGGGCCGCCAGGCACTGCGCCAGGTGGCGCACGTCGTGGTAATGCCGGTGCGGCTCGGACCAGCGGGTGAGGAGGTCGTCGCGCAGGGCTGAGGGGAGCCCGAGCCGGTCCCACGCCTGGACCGCCAGGGCCCGGGCGGCAGGCCGGGTGGGGGTCTTGTCGCGCGGGCGGACCCGGAGCCCCGAGGCGGCGAGCCTCCGGACCAGCTCCCGCTCCCCGACGGCGACCGCGCCCAGCGCGACGAGCTCCGCGTGCCGCGAGGCGGGGACGTCGTAGTGGTCGTGGTCGAAGGCGCGCGGCGGGATGCCGGCCGTGGCCGCGAAGTCGTGCAGCTCGTCGAGCGACGCGTCGGAGACGAGGTGCCCGAACAGGGTGCCGTGCGCCGGCCAGCGGGGCGGGTCGATCAGCACGGCCATCGTCAGATCCCGGATCAGCCGCCGGCGAAGGGCGGCAGGACGTCGAGGACGGCGTCGGCCGGCAGCGGTGTCGCGGGGTCGTCGACGTAGCGGCCGTCGTGGAGGACCGAGCTGACGTCGAGCACCCGCGTCAGCGGGTTCCCGTGCCGGGTGCGCAGGTCGTCGAGCAGGACGCCCAGCGTCTGGGCGCTCACCTGTTCCTCATCAGTGCCGGCGGCCTCGGCGGCCGCGGCGAAGTACCTCACCGTCGCCATGGGTCCAGTCTCGCAGATCGGGTGGCGGATGCCGTCGGTCAGTACCGCGGGTAGGCGGGGTCGATACGTTCGGCCCAGGCGAGCATGCCGCCGTCCATGAGCCGCACGTCCGGGTGGCCGAGCGTGAGCAGGTGCTCCGCGGCCCGGCGCGCGCGCGGGGCCACCTTGCAGTAGACGATGACCGGCCCGGCGGGAAGCGCCTCGAGGTCGGCCCACGCGAGCACGTCCCCGAGGGGAACGGCGAGGGACCCCGGCAGCGTGCCCAGCGCGTGTTCCGCGGGCTCGCGGACGTCGAGGAGGGTCGGGCGGGCGGGGTCGTCGAGGATCGCGGCGACGTCTTCGACACTCAGCACGGGATAGGTCACGGTCGGCTCCTTCGCGGGGCGGTGGCGGGGCAGGGACGGTGCCGGGCGGAGCGGCACCTCGCGCGTGCGCTGGGTCAGGGCGTCGATGAGCAGGATCCGGCCCACGAGCGGCTCCCCGAACCCGCAGATCAGCTTGACGGCCTCGGCGGCCATGATGGATCCCACCTGCCCGACGAGCGCGCCCAGGACGCCGGCCTCGGCGCACGACGGGACGTCCTCGGGGCGCGGCGGGACCGGGTAGAGGTCGCGCAGGGTGACCGCCTCCGCTCGGCCCGGGACGAACGACGACACCTGCGCGTCGAAGCGCAGCACCGCGGCCCACACCACCGGCAGGCCGAGCTCCGCACAGGCATCCGCGACGGCGTAGCGGGTGGGGAAGTTGTCGGCCCCGTCGAGCACGAGGTCGTGGCCGGCGAGAAGGTCGCGGGCGTTGTCGGGCGTGATCCGGGCGCGCCGGGTGACGATGGCGACGTCGGGGTTGAGACCACGGACGAAGTCCGCAGCGGAGTCGACCTTGGGCAGGCCCACGGCGTCGTCGCGGTGGATGATCTGCCGCTGGAGGTTGCTGGCGTCCACGACGTCGTCGTCGATGACGGTGAGGTGCCCCACCCCCGCCGCCGCGAGGTAGGCGAGGATGGGGCTGCCCAGCCCGCCGGCCCCCACCACCGCGACCCGTGCCGCGAGCAGCCTGCGCTGCGCCGCGACGCCCATGCCGGGCACGAGGATGTGTCGCGAATAGCGGGTGAGCTGGGCCGGAGTGAGGTCGTCGCCGGGCTCCACGAGCGGGGGGAGGGTCACCCCGCCGAGCCTACCCGCGGCTGCCGGGTGCCTCAGACGCTGGCGCGCTCGATGAGTTCCATCTCGAGGACCACGGTCCTCGGCGGCTCGCCGTCGACCATGGCGAGCGCGAGCTCGGCCGCGATGCGGCCCTCGTCGCGCATCGGCTGCCGCACCGTCGTGAGCGGGGGCCTGGACGTCGCGGCGACGGCGTGGTCGTCGAAGCCGATCACGGAGACGTCCCGGGGGACCGACCGGCCGGCCAGTTCGAGGGCCGCGATCGCGCCGACGGCGATCCGGTCCGATCCCGCAAGCAGTCCGTCGATGTCGGGATGCGCCTCCAGCAACCGGCGCATCGCGTCGCACCCGGAGCTGGAGTCCCACCCCGTCGACACGCTGAGGTCGTCGTCGAAGATCCCGTCCAACGCCTGGCGGTAGCCGACGAGGCGGTCCGCGGCGGCGGGGTTGTCGAGCGGGCCGTTGATGACGGCCACGCGCCGCCGGCCGCGTTCGGCCATGCGGGCGCCCGCGAGCCGGGCGCCGCGGACGTCGTCGGCAAAGACGCTGGCGAAGATCCCTTCGTACGGCTGCCCCTCGAGCTGGCCGCACAGCACCACGGGAAGGGTTCCGCCCTTGAGCGCCTCCAGCATGTCCCCGCCGACGTAGGGGGAGATGTCGATGACGGCGTCCACGGTGTGGCGCTCGAAGTGCCGGAGGGCGCGCCGATGCTCGGCGTCCGAGGAGGCCTGCAACAGGATCGGCAGGGTGGGGGTCTCGGCCAGGCCCTCGGTGATGCCGCGGAGGATCGACGCGTACGTCGGATCCTGGAACAGTTCGTCCAGCGGCTCGGTGACGAGGATCGCCACGGACTCAGCCCGGCCGACAGCGAGGGCCCGCCCCTGGGCGTTCATGACGAACCCCGTCTCGCGGACGGCGTCGCGGACGCGCCCCTTGGTCTCCTCCGTGACGAGGGGGGAGTCGTTGAGCGCCCGCGATGCCGTCGCCCGCGACACCCCTGCCACGCGCGCCACATCGCCGATCGTGACGCTCGGGCGGCCGGGGCGGGGGGCTCTGGGCACGGGACTCCTTGGGCTCGGGTGTCGCTCATCTTCTCATGCGGTCCGGAGCGGTCGTCTGGGCATCCCGCCAGAGGGATCGTTCAAGTCCGAAATAGCCCCGGTCCGATTCTTACGGTCGCGTAAGTTACGGTACCGTAGGGATATCTTGTTCCGCGTTGTCGAGGAGAAGCCGGTGCCCATCACACATCCCCCTACCGTCATTCAGGGCGGCATGGGCGTCGCGGTGTCGTCGTGGCGTCTGGCCCGCGAGGTGTCGCAGTGCGGCGAACTCGGCGTCGTCTCGGGAACGGCCCTGGACGGCGTCCTCGCCCGCGTCCTGCAGGACGGGGATCCCGGCGGTCATCGTCGGCGGGCCCTGGCCCACTTCCCCTCCCAGGCGATGGTCCAGCGCGTGATGGATACCTACTTCCTCGAGGGCGGCCGCCCGCCCGGCAAGCCCTACCGTCCGCACCCCACGCTCACGATCTCGCCGCGACGCGCGGCCATCGAGCTGAGCGTGTTGGGCAACTTCACCGAGGTGTGGCTGGCCAAGGAGGGCCACGACGGCGTCGTGGGCATCAACATGCTGGAGAAGATCCAGACGGCCAACCTCTCGGCGATCCTCGGCGCCATGCTGGCCGACGTCGACTACGTCATCATGGGCGCCGGCGTCCCGCGCGAGATCCCCCGACTGCTGACCGAGTTCGCGTCCGCGCGCACCGGTCACCTGACGATCGACGTGGTCAACGCGACGACGACGCACCGGGCCGCCCTCAACCCGCGCACGGTCCTCGGCGACGACCTACCCCCGCTGCGGCGCCCCAACTTCCTCGCGATCGTCACCCTGCACGTGCTGGCCGACTACCTGAACCGCGACCCCGAGATCCGCCCCGACGGCTTCATCGTCGAGGGACCCCGCGCCGGCGGGCACAGCTCGCCGCCGCGCGGGAAGGTGGAACTCGACGAGGCCGGCGACCCCATCTACGGCCCCCGAGACGACGCAGACCTGGCCAAGATCGCCCGGGTCGGGCTGCCGTTCTGGCTCGCCGGTGGGTATGCGACGCCGGAGAAGGTCGCCGAGGCGCGCGCCTCCGGCGCGGCAGGAGTGCAGATCGGGACGCTGTTCGCGCTCGCGGACGAGTCCGGCCTGACCCCCGAGCTCCGGAACCAGCTCATGACGGAGTTGGAAGCCGACGACCTCTCGGTCCGCAACGACCCCCGCGCCTCACCGACCGGATTCCCCTTCAAGGTGGCGCAGTTGGCCGACACGCTGTCGGAGGACGAGGTGTACGAGCAGCGGGAGCGCATCTGCGATCTCGGCTACCTGCGCGTCCCCGTCGAGCGGCCGGACAAGTCGATCACCTACCGGTGTCCCTCCGAGCCCATCGCACCCTACCTGCGCAAGGGCGGCAGCGTCGAGGAGACGGTCGGGCGCAAGTGCCTGTGCAACGCGCTGATGGCCAACATCGGCCTCGGCCAGCTGCGCCCCAGCGGCTACCAGGAGCCGCCGGCCGTGACGCTCGGCCAGGACCTCGAGGGCGCCCGGGAGCTGTCGCGGCTGCACCCCGGTGGATGGACGGCCCGCCAGGCCGTCGATTGGCTCCTCCCCGCCTGAGTGACACTTTTCTCGCTGTGGGGCTTCCTGCGTGCATATGCACACGAAAAGCTCCACAGCGAGAAAAGTGCGGCTCTCTCGCTCGCTGAGTAAACCCCGAACCGGACCCCCGTTTGCAGGGAGCAGCTGGGTGGGCTACCGTGAGAATGTAACCGGTTACATTGACCGGTCGTGAGACGCAGCAGCAAAGGAGACGCGTCCATGAGGGAGCCCCTCGACTGGGAGAACCAGGCGCTGACTGGCCGCCACCGGATGCCCGCACGGGCGTACTTCTTCGGCTACGCCACGCCCGAGCTGGCCGCCGGCCGCGACCGCACGGCCTCGCGCGGCTTCGTCGACCTCACCGGCGAGTGGCGCTTCCGCCTCTTCGACCACCCCGCCCGCGTGCCGGCCTCCTTCGAGGCCACCGAGCAGGAGTGGGACACCGTCGTGGTCCCGCACCTCTGGCAGCTCGACGGTCACGGCAGCCTCCAGTACACCGACGAGGGATACCCCTTCCCGATCGAGCCCCCGCATGTCCCGGCCGACACCCCCACCGGCGCCTACCAACGCACGGTCCGACTCTCCACGCCCGCGCCCGGCGAGCAGGTCGTCCTGCGGCTCGACGGCGTCGAGAGCTACGCCGAGATCTTCCTCAACGGCGCGTTCGTCGGCATGACGAAGGGGTCGCGACTGGCGGCGGAGTTCGACGTCACCGCGCACGTGGTCGACGGCGACAACCTGTTCGCCATCAAGGTCCTCCAGTTCTCCGACGCCACCTACATCGAGGACCAGGACATGTGGTGGGCCTCGGGCATCTTCCGCGCCCTCTACCTCGTCACCCGCCCCGCGGCGCGACTCACCGACTTCCACGTCCGCACGCACCGGGTGGGCGACGACGCCGAAGTGACGCTCACCGCCGCCGCCACCGGCGCCACCGAGCTGGCCTGGAGCATCACCGACGGCGGAGTCGTCGTCGCCGAGACCAGGCTGGCTCCCGGCGCGACGGCGACCGTCACCGTCCCTGCGGCCCGGTTCTGGAATCCCGAGGACCCGCACCTCTACGACATGCTGATCACCGTCGTCGGGCCGGACGGCGCGAGCGAGTACGTCCCGCACCGGCTCGGCCTGGCCGAGGTCACCGTCGAGGACGGCCGGCTCCTCCTCAACGGCGCCTACTTCATGATGCACGGCGTCAACCGCCACGACCACGACGACAGGCGCGGTCGCGCGGTCGGCCTGGACCGCGTCCGGCGCGACCTCGAGCTGATGAAGCGCCACAACATCAACGCGGTCCGGACCGCCCACTACCCCAACGACCCGCGCTTCTACGAGCTGTGCGACGAGATCGGGCTGATGGTGCTGGCCGAGACAGACCTGGAGTCGCACGGGTTCGCCAACGTCGGCGACCTCTCGCGGATCACCGACGACCCCGCCTGGGAGGCGGCGTATGTCGACCGGATCGAGCGGCACGTGCTGGCGCAGCGCAACCATGCGTCGATCGTCATGTGGTCGCTCGGCAACGAATCCGGCTACGGCTGCAACATCCGCGCGATGTACCGCCGGGCCAAGGAACTCGACCCCCACCGCCCCGTCCACTATGAGGAGGACCGCAACGCCGAGGTGGTCGACGTCGTATCGACCATGTACTCGCGCGTCTCGCAGATGAACGACTTCGGCGAGCACCCGCACCCGAAGCCGCGGATCATCTGCGAGTACGGCCACGCGATGGGCAACGGCCCGGGCGGGCTGAGCGAGTACCAGGCGGTGTTCGACCGGTGGGACTCGATCCAGGGGCACTTCGTGTGGGAGTGGGCGGACCACGGGCTGCTCGCGCGGACCGACGACGGGCGTGAGTACCACCGGTACGGCGGTGACTACGGTGATTACCCCAACAACTCGAACTTCTGCATCGACGGCCTGGTCTTCCCCTGGCAGGCGCCCAGCCCTGGGCTCATCGAGTACGGGCAGGTCATCTGCCCGGTCCGAGTGACGTACGCCGGCGGCGTCGTGCGCGTGACCAACAGGCGGTGGTTCACGGACCTGAGCGACATCGAGCTGCGGGTCGACACCTGGGCCGACGGCGTCCTGACCAGGACCGATGTGCTGCAGGTCGGGGCTGTCGCCCCAGGGGAGACGGCTGAGTTTCCCTATGACCTTCCGGTGGTCGGCGCGTCGGAGGCGGCCGCGATCGCCACCGTCGTGACCAACCGCGCCGCCTCCTGGTGCGAGCCCGGCCACGAGCTGGGGCGCTATCAGTTGGCTGTCCGCCCGTCGACCGACGCCGGCCCATTCCCGGTGGCTGAGCTTTGCCCTTCCCCGCTGGCTGAGGTGCTCGCCGCAGGCGAGCCGCGAAGCCTAGGAAGCGCGACCCTCCACGCCTATCCGGACCAGCACCGCCTCCACGTCGACACCGCCACCGGCCGCCTCACCTTCGACACCCTCACCGCCGACCTCCTCTCCTGGACGGCGCACGGACGCGAGCTCGTCGCGGCGCCCCTCCGGGTCGGCTTCTGGAAGCCGCTCGTCGACAACCACCAGCAGGAGGCCGACGACCTCTGGTTCCCGCGACACCTCCAGCTCATGCAGACCTCCATCCGCGACGTCGCCTGGCGGGAGGACGGCGGCGACGCCGTCGTCACCTACCGCGCCCGGATCGCGCCACCGGTGTTCGACTTCGGCTGCCACGTCGACGTCGAGTGGCGCATCGCGCCCGACGGCGCCGCCACGCTCCGAGCCACCGGATCCCCCTACGGCGACTACCGCGACATCGTCCCGCGCATCGGCGTCACCCTCGAGATCCCCGGCGACCTCCGCCGGGTGGCGTGGTTCGGGCGCGGGCCAGGGGAGAACTACCCCGACTCCGCGGCGGCGAACCCCATCGGGTTCTGGAGCAGCGACGTCGACGCCATGGTCACGCCCTACGTCGTGCCGCAGGACTACGGCAACCGCGGCGACATCCGGTGGGTCGAGCTGACCGACAGCTCAGGGCAGGGGCTGCGGGTGTCGCGGCGCCCGGGGGAGCGGCCGTTCCACTTCTCCGCGTGGCCCTACACGTGCGAGGACATCGACGCCGCCCGGCACGTCACGGACCTCACCCCCCGCGACACCGTGACCCTCAATCTCAACGACCAGGTCCTCGGTCTCGGTTCCAACTCGTGGGGCTCCGAGGTCCTGGACAGCTACCGAACGCGATTCGAGTCGTTCTCGTTCGAGTTCGCGCTCCAGCCGCTGAAGGGGAACTGAACCATGCGCATCTTCGACAGCCACTCCGCTCTGCGCGACCTCCTCGGCGCGGAGAAGAGGTGGTCGCGGACCCTCGAGGCACTCGCCGCCGCGCCGTCGCTCACCGAGGGCGTCTCCTACTCCATCGGGGACTCCCTCACCTACCGCACCGGTAGCGCGGCTGATCTGGCCGCGCGCGAACTCACCGGGCGGCGTCGCTACCTCATGGTGGTGGCGTCGCTGGCCGGCGAGGTCGCGGTGGAGGTGGCGCGTCAGGAGGACCTGGCCGCCGTCGCCCCCTACAGCGATCTCACCGACCGTCAGCCCTTCACGGGGCCGGCGGAGCGGGTTCTCGTTCCCGACGGAGGCCTGCTGATCGTCGACATCGACGAGGCCGCCCGAATCCTCCCCACCCCCGACGCGCGGGCCGTGCTGCTGCAGGTCACCGTCGAGGGCGCCAGCTTCCCCAACAAGTAGCAGTTCGCTCCCTGAGGAGGCGCGCGTCGCGGAGAGACCGCCGGCGGTCTCTTCCGTTCCCTGAGGAGGCCCGCGTCGCGGAGCGACCGCCGGCCGTCTCGAAGGGTCACATCCCCTCCCACCACAACCAACTCACAGAAGGTCGCCATGACCGGGCCGCGGAGGCCGAGCTGGCGCCGTCGGCCGAGCAGATGGCCCGCGCGGAGGTAGGTGTCGCGGCCTGACCGGCACTTTTCTCGCTGTGGGGCTTCCTGCGTGCAAATGCACAGAAGAAGCTCCACAGCGAGAAACTTGCAGGTCATCGGGCTCGTCTGATGTGTCGGCGAGCCCGAATCTCGCGAATCAGGCTTTGTTGGGTCGCGGGCCAGTGCAGCCAGATTTGCTGGTAGCTGAGGCGTAGCGTCGTGTACCCACGGTCTCGGGCGGCAAGGTCGCGGCGCCGATCGTTCTCGTAATTTGTCTCCCCATGGTGCGCATGGCTGTCGCATTCAACGATCAGTCGGTCGCCCACCAACAGGTCGACCCATCCGACGCCGTCGATGTGGTGTTGAGCGGTGACGGGGACATGCCTGCTGGCGAAGAACAGCCGCACCCTCGTCTCGCTGCCCGATTGAGCCGGCGCGAGCCGTTCCTGCAAGCGGGCGTGCCGTACTGGGAGGGCCGCCAGTGCCTGGCGTGCGTCGTCGACCGTCAGCAACCTCAGATTGATGGCCGATTCTGCAACGATCATCGCGCTCTCTGGCTCGTGTCGTCGCGCGACGTGTCTCACGCAGTCCCAGACAGGCCACACCGCGCCCCGGGGCTGAGGCGCCGAATCAGGATGGAGCACGAGCCCGGGACCGCGTCGTGCGGTCGCACCTGCGCCGAAGACGACGTGGGTTCCGGACTGAGGGGGCACCCACAACCCATGCAGCGCGCAGCCGCTCAAGCACCCCAGCCGGCCGCCGGCCTTGATGGCGCTGACGACAGCCGGATCGGCCTCGGCGCTCGCGTACCAGCCGGAGGTGACGCGCTTGAGCGAGCCGTCCCGCACGAGTCGGTCGACGCGATGGCGGGTGAGACCCTCCTCGCGGAGCTGGGCAGACGAGTAGATGCCGGCTGGGAACACACCCCCGTGGTAGTGACACGGCGCCCCGATCTCCCACGGATCTGCTCATCTGTGGATGATGCGCCCGCACTTTTCTCGCTATGGAGCCCTTTGCGTGCATATGCACGCAGGAATCTCCACAGCGAGAAATGTGCCGTTCAGCGGAGGTCGAGCCCGAGGTCCAGGACCGGGGCCGAGTGGGTCAGCGCCCCGACGGCCATGTAGTCGACGCCCGCCGCCGCTACCTCGGCGGCCCGGTCCAGGGTCAGGCCGCCGCTCGCCTCCGTCCGCACGCCCGCCGCCCGGCACACCGCGACCGCCTCGCGGGTCTCGGCCAGGGTCATGTTGTCCAGCAGCACCAGCTCGGCCCCCGCGGCGACCGCTTCGCGGACCTGCTCGACGGTGTCGCACTCCACCTCGATCGCGATCCCCGGCACGTGCTCTTGCACCGCCCGGAAGGCCGCCGCGACCGACCCCGCCGCCGCGACATGGTTGTCCTTGATCAGCGCCGCGTCGCCGAGCGCCATGCGATGGTTCACCCCGCCGCCGCAGACGACGGCGTACTTCTGCAGCGCGCGCATCCCCGGCACGGTCTTGCGCGTGTCGCGAATCCGCGCGTCCGTCCCCACCACCTCAGACACCCAGGCGGCCGTCTCCGTCGCCACCCCGGACAGCTGCCCGAGGAAGTTCAGCAGCGTCCGTTCCGCCGTCAGGAGGCAGCGCACCGGCCCGGTGATTCGCAGCACGACGTCCCCTGCCGCGACACGCGAACCATCGTCCAGCACCTCCTCGGCCGACGCCTCGACGCCCAGCCGCGACGCCACCGCCCGCAGCACCTCGACCGCAACCGGCACGCCCGCGACGACACCAGCCTCCCGCGCCACCACCTCGGCGACACCGATGGCGTCTGCCGGCACGGTCGCCTCGGTCGTGACGTCCGGCCCGAGCCGGAGGTCCTCGTCGACGGCGACCTCAATGGTTCGCCGCACCTCGGCGGGGTCGACGGCGTTCCAGGGGGTGGTCATGCTGCGGTCCTTTCGGTGATGGCGAGGGGCGCGGAGGTCAGCTCGAGCGCACCCTCCGTGAGGCGGACGGTGATTCGTCGCTCCCAGGTGTTCGAGGTGTCGGGGAAGTCGGAGCGCCGGTGCGCCCCGCGCGACTCCGTCCGTTCCGCCGCGGCCGCCGCGACGACGGTGGCGACGGCGTGCAAGTTCGTGGCGGTCAACGACGCGTGGTCGACCCCCCCGGCGCCCAGCGGCACCGCGGCCAACGCCGCGCCCAACGCGGCCAAGCCGGACCCCGTCCGCGACACGAACGCCTCCCGCTGCATCCATGCGCGGATCGCGGGCACGGCGGCCGGTTCGACGACCCCGGCTGCCGCCCGCGACACCGGGACACCAACCCGGCCGACGGGGCCCGAGGCCAGCAGCGCGCCCACCCGGTCGCCCGCGACCAGCGCCTCGGTCAGCGAGTTCGACGCCAACCGGTTCGCCCCGTGCACCCCCGTCGCCGCGACCTCGCCGACGGCGTACAGCCCCGGCACCGACGTCCGACCGTGCAGGTCCGCCGCGACACCTCCGCACGCGTAGTGCGCCGCCGGATGCACCGGGATGCGCTCGCTCACCGGGTCGATGCCCCGGCCCCGGCAGAGCGCCAGGATGCCGGGGAAGTGTCCTTCCCACGTCGACCACCCGAAGAACGTCGCGTCCAGCCACACGTGCGGCGCGCCGGTCCGGTCGAGGTGGGCCATGATCGCGGCCGACACCACGTCGCGCGGCGCCAGCTCGAGCAGCGGGTGGACCCCGGCCATGATCCGGTGGCCCGCGTCGTCGACCAGCCACGCCCCCTCGCCGCGCACCGCCTCGGACACCAGAACCCCCCGCTCGCCTGCGGCGGCGTCGGCCAGCACGGTGGGGTGGAACTGCATGAACTCGAGGTCGCGCACCTCGGCGCCGGCCCGCAGCGCCGCGGCGACGCCGTCGCCCGTCGCGCCCAGCGGGTTGCTCGTGACGGGCCACAACTGACCGATCCCGCCGGTGGCGAGCACGACGGCGCCAGCGAGCAGCTCGCCGACCTGGCCGTCGGCGTCCAGCAACCGCACCCCGCAGGCGCGCCCGGCCGAATCGGTGAGCACATCGACGAGCCGCGTCCCCGTCATCACCCGCGTCCGCGACCCCTCCAGCGCCGACGACAGCGACGCCCACAGCGCCCGCTCGATCTCTGCCCCGGTCGCGTCGCCGTCGGCGTGGATGATCCTCCGCGCCGAATGCCCGCCCTCGAGATGCAGGTCCAGCCCACCCCCAGAGGCCCGGTCGAACCGCGCCCCCAGCCCGATCAGCCGCCGGATCGCGCCCGGGGCACTCGCCACCAGATCCGACACGACCCCCGCGTCGCACAATCCCGCCCCGGCAGTCAGCGTGTCAGCCAGGTGCGAGGCGAGCGTGTCGCCGTCGTCCCACACCGCCGCCAGCCCGCCCTGCGCCCATGCGGTGGCCGAGTCCGTGACCTCGCCGCGGGTGACGGCCACGCAGTCGACGCCGGCGGCGGCCAGGTGCAGCAGCGCGGAGAGGCCCGCCGCCCCAGTGCCGACCACCACGACGTCGGTCCGCCCCGTCCACGCGGGGGCAGCCGCGGGCAGCATCATTCCCCCGACCCGGGGTTGCCGATCGCCACCATCCGCTCGACGGCCTGCCGCGCCCGCGCGGCCACATCCGCCGGCACGTCCACCTCGTAGCCCCTGGTCAACGAAGGGTCGCCGAGGCACGCCTCCAGCTTCTCCGGCGTCGTCATCTTCATGAACGGGCACGCGGCCTTGGGGTTGACCGGCTGGAAGTCGGTGGTTGGGTTGGCCTTGCGCAGCTGGTGCAGCATGCCGATCTCGGTGGCCACCAGCACCTGCCGCGATGTCTCCCGCCGCGCGTGGTCCAGCATCCCGCCGGTGGACAGCACGTGGGTGCGGGCGGCGGGCAGCTCACCAGACTCGGCCAGCCACAGCGCGCTGGTGGTGCAGCCGCACTCGGGGTGCACGTACAGGTCGGCGGCGGGGTTGGCGCGCACGGACTCGACGAGGTCCGAGGGTGAGATGTCGGCGTGCACGTGGCACTCGCCGAGCCAGACGTGGATGTTCGTGCGCCCGGTGGCGCGGCGCACGTGCGCGCCGAGGAACTGGTCCGGGAGGAAGAGGATCTCGCGGTCCTCCGGGATGGAGCGGACCACGTCGACGGCGTTGGAGCTGGTGCAACACACGTCGGTTTCCGCCTTCACCTCGGCCGTCGTGTTGACGTAGGAGACGACGACGGCGCCGGGGTGCTCGGCCTTCCATGCCCGCAGCTGGTCAGCGTTGATGGTGTCGGCGAGCGAACAGCCGGCGGCCTGATCCGGGATGAGGACGCGCTTGGCGGGGGAGAGGAGCTTGGCGGTCTCGGCCATGAAGTGGACGCCGGCGAAGACGATGGTCTCGGCGTCGGACGTCGCGGCGATGCGGGAGAGGGCCAGCGAGTCGCCCACGTGGTGCGCGACGTCCTGGATGATCGGCGCCTGGTAGTTGTGGGCGAGGATGACGGCGTTGCGCGCGGCCGCCAGCGCGTGCACGCGGGTCTGCCACGCGGCCACCTCGTCGGCGGTCCACCGCTCCCAGGCCTCGAGGCCGGCGGCGGGCTCCTGGAGGAGAGTCATCTCCTGCTCCTTTCCAGTTTTCGACTGTAAGGCGAAAACTGAGGGAACTGTAGCATGCCGTCCATGGCTCCCCACACCCCGCGCGACTCCGTGGGCGTTGCGCTCTACCGGCATGAGGCCATCGGAGCCGTCCTCCAGGTGCGCGGGGTCGACGACGGCGCGCCGCGGCTGTCCGTGCTTCTGGCCCGGCGCGACCACGAGCCCTACGCCGGCCGGTACGCGCTGCCCAGCGGCCCCGTCGAGCCGGAGGAGACGCTGGAGGCTGCGGTGCTCCGGCATCTCGCGCAGAAGGTGGATGTCGCGGGGCTGACCCACCTGGAGCAGTTGGGCACGCGCTCGGACCCCGGTCGCGACCCCGCGCAGCGCACCATCGGCACCAGCTACCTCGGCCTCGTACCGACGGTGGCGGAGCCGCACCTGCCGGAGCGCGCGTCGTGGGTGGCAGTGGACGACCTTCCTGAGCTGGCGTTCGACCACGCCACCGTCGTGGCGCAGGCCGTGACCCGGCTCCGGGCGAAGCTCAGCTACACCAACATCGGGTTCGCGCTGATGCGGGCGGAGTTCACGATCGCGGAGCTGCGGGAGGTGTATGTCGCGGCGTTGGGCCACGACGTGGCGCCGACGAACCTCGAGCGCGTCCTGACGAGGCGCGGCCAGTTGGTCCCGACTGGGGAGATGTCGGCCCCGGGCACCAGGGGCGGCCGCCCGGCCCGGGTCTTCCGCTTCCGCGACCACGCGCTGGTGATCACCGACCCCTTCGCCGTCCTGCGCCCCGAGTAGGACCTCTGCGGGCAGACGGCTAAGTGTTCAGCGGGAGCGGGAGCGGGAGCGGGACCGGCTGACGGCGAGGTCGACGGCGAGGGCGGCCGACCAGCCGAACACCGTCGTCGCTCGGGGCGGTTTCTCGCCGGAGACTGGGTTGAAGTACTCGTTCGGGCCGTGTGCGTCCACCAGCGCCAGGGTGTCGCGCTCGAGGCGGTCGGCGGCGTCGAGGAGGCGGTCGGCTCGTGAGGGGTCGACGGCGGCCTGGCGACGGAGGCCCTCTGCGACAAGCCAGTTCGTGTTGACCCACACGGGCCCACGCCACATGCGCTCGGTGGAGTAGTCGGGGTCCGAGGCTGCCACCGTGGGCAGCGCGTGGGGGGTGGCGAAGCGGGCGGGGTCGTCGATCGCGGCCAGGATGCCGTCGACGTACTTGCCCGGCAGGCGGTCGGCCAGCAGCGGCATGAGGGAGACGATGGTCTCGGCCGGGATCGGCTGGCCGTCCTCGCCGAGGGCGGGGAAGAACCCGCGGGCCTGACCCCAGGTGGCGACGAGGGAGTCGACGGTGGCGTCTGCCCGCACCCGGCAGGCGGCGGCCTCGTCGTGGCGGCCGCGCTCCGCGAGCCAGCCGGCCAGCAGCCCGTCGGACAGGACGAGGTACGCGGCCAGGTCCGGCGAGGCGACGATGGCGTCGTCGTCGAAGATCGGGGAGTCGTCGAGGCCCGACGAGTAGGGGTGCAGGTAGACCGGGCGGCCGCCGCGTGTGGAGTGGGTGTACCACCACTCCTGCGCGCGCAGCACGGCGGGGAGGAACTCGTCGACGACGCCCTCGCCGATGACCTCCGCAAGTTTCGCCACGGCCAGAGCGGTCAGAGGCGGCTTGGTAAGCGGAACGCGGGAGTGGGCCAGCGACGGCGAGGCCATGGCGCGCAGGTTCTCCAGATCGGCGGGTGGGAGGTCGTCGCTGGAGGCGATAACCCCCTGCTCGTGCACGACGTCGGGGAGCTGGCCATCGGAGCCCTGGTGTGCGACGGCGATGCGGAGCTGCTCGAGGGCCAGCTCGGGGTCGCCGTGGCGCAGCCCTATCGCGATGAAGTACGCGTCCCACTGCCACAGCCCCACGTAGCCGATCTTCGACGGCACGACGGCGCGGTTGAGCCCCTCGGGGGCGTCGAGGCGCAGCGTGTTGACGCCGAGGACCCACCAGCAGAAGCGGGTGAGGTCGCTGTGGGCGGGGTCGACGGCGGGGCAGCGGTCGAGCCACTCGGCGAGCTGCTCGTCGTGGGGGGTGAGGAAATCGCGGTCGGGTGAGGTGCGGAAGGTCGCGCCTTCTAGGCTTCGAGGCGCCTGCGTCGGCTGCGCCGACTGGCGCACCCCTTCGAGTGCCTCAGGGCGGCGCTCAGCCAGCGGGATGGACCACGACTCCGGCAGGCCGCCGATCAGGACCTCGCCGCCGTCGACCACCAGCCGCACCCCGCCGTCGAACTCGATGCCGGCAGGGCTCGCGCGCACGATCGGCACCTCGCGGCCGGCGTCGTCGAGGATCCGCAGCCCCGAGACCACGACGCTGTCGGCCAGCGGCCGCTCGTAGGCCGCCTCGTACACCGTGAGCCCCACCGCCCCGCGCAGTACGAACAGACGCGAGTAGCGAGCGGTGTAGGGGACGCCCTCGAGGTCGAAGCGGTGCGCGAGGTCTCGGCCGAGGTCAGTCATCAGCGACCGCCCAGCCCGGACGTGGCGAGCGACTCGATGATCTGCCGCTGCCCGATCACGAACGCGATGAGCATCGGCACCGTCGACAGCGCGGTGGCGGCCATCACGATGCCGTAGTTCATGCCGCCGAACTGGCCCTGGAACTGGCTGAGCAGCAGCGGCACGGTGAACAGGTCGGTGGAGTTCAGCAGCACCAGCGGGAGCAGGAAGTTGTTCCATGCGTCCAGCGCGACGATGATGCCCAGCGCGCCCAGCCCCGGCCGGATGGCCGGCAGGATGATGGTCCAGTAGATCCGCCAGCGGGAGGCGCCGTCGATCATCGCGGCCTCCTCCAGCTCGACGGGGACCGAGGCGATGAACTGCCGCGCGAGGAACACGCCGAACGGGTTGACCATGATGGCCGGGATGATGAGCGCGAGGTGGGAGTCGACCCAGCCGATCTTCGCCATGAGGAAGTAGAACGGCACGAGGGTGACCTGCTTGGGCACCATCTGCATGGCGAGGAACACCCAGAACAGCACCGTCGAGCCCTTGAACGGGATGCGGGCGAAGCCGTAGGCGGCCATCGACGTGGTGAGCAGCGTGCCGGCCACCACGAGCACTGTGATGTAGATCGAGTTGGCGTAGGCGCGGCCGAAGGGCAGCGCGTTCCAGGCGTCGGCCCAGTTCGTGAACACCCATGGCTGGGGAAGGATCGACAGCGGATCGGTGAGCAGCTGCGGCAACCCCTTGAACGAGGTGAGCAGCATCCACAGGAACGGCGCCACCATGAGCAGCGCGGCCGCGAGCACCAGGGGGTGCTTGAGCCAGGAGCCCCGCGACCGGGGCCTGGTGGTGGTGAGGACGGTCATGGCTCAGCTCTCGTAGTGGACGAACTTCTTCTGCGCGCCGAACTGGATGGCGGTGATCACCAGGGTCAGGCCGAGCAGGACGATGGAGGCGGCGCTGGAGAGGCCGAACTGCGACTTCGCGAACCCGAGGTCGTAGATGTGGTAGACGATCGTGCGGGTGCCGTTGTCCGGGCCGGCGTTGTTGACGAGCACGAACACCAGGTCGAAGGTCTGCAGCGAGCTGATGAACGCCACCACTGACTGGTAGAAGACGATGGGCGACAGCAGAGGCAGGATGATCCGGAAGAACCGGGCGACGGGACCCGCGCCGTCGATGGCGGCGGCCTCCATCACCGACGGCGAGATGGACTGCAGGCCGGCCATGAAGATCACGACGTTGAGCCCGAGCGACGCCCAGATGGTCACCAGGCAGACGGCCAGCAGCGCCAGGATCGGGTCGCCGAGCCAGTCGATGGGGGCGATGCCGAACAGCCTGGTGAGCGAGCCCGAGAGCACGCCGTCGGCGCGCAGCAGCTGCTGCCAGATCAGCGCGATGGCCACCGAGCTGGTGACGACGGGGGCGAAGAACAGCACCAGGTAGAACGCGCGGCCCTTGATCTTGTTGAGCACGACGGCGGCGACGATGGCGAGAAACAGGCCGATCGGCACGGTGACGAGCGCGATGACCATGGTGTTGAGGATCGCGCGGCCGAGGAGCGGGCTGGTCAGCTGGTCGGCGAAGTTGTCGAACCCGATGAACTCCGGCATCCCGAAGCCGTTCCACTCGGTGAAGGCGAGGAGGAACGCGGCCGTGAACGGGAGCAGGGTGAACAGGAGCATGCCCAGCGCCTGGGGCGCGACGAACGCCATGCCCCAGTACTTGTCCCTCTCCCGCCAGCCGCGCCGGGCCGGGGGTCGCCCCCCGGCCACGAGCGGGGCAGCGGTCATGACGCGGTCTTCTCCTCGACCAGCTCGGCGACGGCGTCGAGGGTCTCCTGCGCGCCGGAGCCCGCCTCGTAGAGGGGCTGCATGTACTCCACGGCGATCTGGTTGGACAGATCGGGCACGGCGGCTTCGGTGGCGAAGTTCGAGTAGCCGAGGTCGCGCATGTCGAGCATGGTTTGAGCATGGGCCGGGAAGCCGTCGGCCAGCACGATGTCGTCGGTGCCGGCGATCGACGGGACGGCGTTGCCGGTGCCCTCGAGGCGCAGCTGCTGGCCCTCGGCGCTCAGGAAGTGCGAGAAGAAGTCCCAGGCCGCGTCGTTCTCCGCGGCGTCCTTGCTGACCGCCAGGTACGACGCCGCGACGCCGGTGGGCGCCGCCTTGCCGTCGGGGGTGGGCCAGCGGACGATGTCGTAGAGGCTCTCGTCGACGCCCGCGCCGCGGATGGTGCCGATGGTGTAGCGGCCCTGCGCGAGGAAGCCCAGCTGATGGGTGACCAGGAGGGTGTCCTCGCCGGAGCCCTCGGGGAGGAGGTCGGCCAGCTTGAGCTCGCCGGTGGCGAACCGCGCGGCGTACTCGTCGAGCGCCGCGACGCTCTTGGCGTCGGTGTGCGCGACGTAGGCGCCCTCGTCGTCGTAGACCTGGCCGCCACCGGCGGTCATGATCGAGTCGTGGGTGGCCCAGTAGTTCCAGTAGACGGCTCCGGTGAGGCCGGCGTCGGCCAGCTTGCCGGTCATCTCAAAGAACTTCTCCGTGGTCCACTCGTCGTTGGCGGCGAGCTCGGCCGGGTCCTCGGTGATGCCGGCGGCCTTGAGAGCCTCCTTGTCGTACCAGAGGGCGTCGGGGTTGACGTCGTTGGGCAGCGCGTAGAGCTCGCCCTCCCAGCGAGCGACGTCGAGGACGTTCTCGGCGAAGTCGCCCTCGTTGAGCGAGGACGAGCTCACCGGTGCCAGCACGTCGTTGCGGATGACCGACGCGATGCGGTCGTCGCCGACGTAGAACACGTCGGGTGCGGTGCCGGAGGAGAGTTGGGTGAGCAGCTTCGAGTGGTAGTCCGAGTACGACGGCGTGGGCTGGAAGACCAGCTCTACGTCCGGGTTCGCTTCCTTGAAGGAGTCCTGGACGCGGTCGAACATCTTCAGTTCCTCGGGCGAGCCCCAGGTGGACCAGACGACCTTCGCGTCGCCGTCGGTGGTGGTGGAGGCGTTGCCGCCGGAGCAGGCGGTGAGCCCGATCCCGAGGGCGGCGAGGCCGGCCAAGGCGCCGACGCGGCGGCGGGTGAGGATGGTCATGGGGAATCTCCTTCTTGTCTATCTCCGTTGATGATGGGGGTGGTGGGGGGAGGGGCGTGGGGGGCCCCCGGGGCCGGAATCAGGGGGACGTCGTCGGCGGGTCCGGCCTGGCCGCCGGTGATGCCCAGGAGTGTGGCGAGGAGGATCAGCGCGCCGCCGGCGATGAGCCGGAGCGTGACGGCCTCCCCGCCGAAGCCGACGGCGAACGCGGAGGCGAACACGGGCTCGAACGTCATGAGCAGCGCCACGCGCGTGGGGGTGATGTGGCGCTGAGCCCAGGTCTGCAGCAGCATCGTCACGATGCCGGCGACGACGGCGGTGTACGCGATGGCGACCCACACGCCCGGGTCTGCCGGGACGTGGTAGCCCCCGGGCAGGCCGAGGAAACCGGCGGTGAGCGCGACGCCGATGAGCTGCACGATGGCGAGACTGAGGGCGTCCATGGACCTCGACCACCGGTCGAGCAGGACGATGTGGACGGCGTAGAGGGTGGCTCCGACGAGGGTGAGCGCCTCGCCGACGCCCCCGCCGCCGATACCGGTGAGGCTGAGGACGGCCAGGCCGACGAGGGCGAGCCCGACCGCGGCCCAGGTGCGGGCGTTGAGCCGGGCCCGGAACGCGATCCACATGATGATCGGGGTGAGGACCACGTAGGTGCCGGTGATGAAACCGGAGACGGACGCCGCCGTCGTCTGCAGGCCGACCGTCTGGACGATCTGCGCCAGGCCGTAGAGGCCGCCGAGGGCAAGGCCGATCTGCCACTGGGTCGCGGTGAGGCGGCTGAGCCGTCGCCAGAAGATGGCGGCGGGGATCGCGGCCCCGACGGCGAACCGGACGGCCAGGAAGTCGATGGGGTCGATGAGGCTGACGGCGTCCTTGATGATGAAGAACGTCGAGCCCCAGATCGCGGTCACGACAAGGAGCGCCAGGGTGGCTGTGGTCGACCGCCGCATGCTTCCTCCTTGAATGTAACCGGTTACATGGGAGTTTAGGTCGTGCGCGAGGCGGATGCAAACGGTCCTGCCAGCGCGGTGGGAGGGCGACGTGCGTGGCCGGCCGACGGTGTAGCGGCGTCGTCGGCCGGCTCCGTCGCCAGCGCTCGTGACGGTCGGCGCGCTCTGCTGTCGGCCGCGGCGGCCCTTCGCGCCTGCCCTTCTGCGTCGCGCCTGCCCTCTAGAGCAGGCGCCACACACGAAGACAGGCGGCCGGGAACTTCAGGCAGGCGTCACGACGGGGGGCAGGCGCCTAGCCGGACTCGCGGACGTGCAACTCCACCGGCAGGATCACCGGCGACGGGGTGTCGCGGCCCTCCACCAGGTTGAGCACCATGAGGGTGGCCTGTCGGCCCAGCTCGACGGCGGGGTTGACGACCGTCGTGAGCGGCGGATGGGTCTGTGCCGCGGCCTCGAAGTCGTCGAAGCCGATCACCTTGACCTGATCCCCGATCGGGATGTTCCGGTCGTGCAGCGTATCCATCACGCCCTGCGCCATGAGGTCCGACGCGGCGAAGATCCCGTCGATCGTCGGGTCCCGGTCCAGGAGCTCGGCTGCTGCGCGCGCCCCCGACTCCCGCGTGTAGTCGCCATGGGCGACGGCGACCTCAAGCCCGGCCGCCTCGAAGGGATCAGCGAATCCCGTCATGCGATCCAGCGCGGCAGCCATGTCCAGCGGGCCGGCGACGGTGGCAGGGCGTCGCACGCCCGTGGCCATCATCCGCTCGGCGGCCAGCCTGGCCCCGGCGGTGTTATCGGTGTCGACGAAGTACGCCCGCCGGTCGGAGGTCCGCAGGAGCGGGGCGCCGAGGAACACCGTGGGAATGGGCAGGGACGCGGCCGCGGCGACCAGGCCGTCGGAGCGGTGGTGGGACACGATGATGGCCCCCGCCACGCGGCCCTCGAGAAGGAAGTCGACGACGGCGCCGGACCGGTCCGGACGCGACGCGAACACCATGACCAGTTGCATGTCGGTGCCCGACAGCCCGGCGTTGATGCCGGCCACCGCGAGCCCGAAGAACGGGTCCGAGAACACCCGCCCGTCGGGTTCCGGGACCACCATGGCCAGCGTGTTGGACCGGCCGGTCGCCAGGGAGCGCGCCGATGCGTTCGGGACGTAGCCGAGCTTGGCGACCGCCGCGCTCACCTTGGCCGCGGTCTCACCCGCGACACCCACGTCGCCACGCACCACCCGCGACACCGTCGCCCGCGACACGCCCGCATGCCGCGCGACGTCCTCAAGCGTCGGCCTCATCATCGTCGGTCCCTTCATTACCCCCGCACGCAATTCTCGCTCGCGGCGTCCCGGAAGAACAACGCGGACGCCTTGGGCGTTCGACGCTGCGTCTCGTAGTCCACGCGGACGATGCCGAACCGCTTGTCGTAGCCCCACGCCCACTCGAAGTTGTCCATGAACGACCACACGAAGTAGCCGCGCACGTCCGCGCCGTGCGAGATCGCGTCGTGAACGGCCACGAGGTGGTCGCGCACGAACGCCACGCGGTCCTGGTCATCGACGAAGCCCTCCTCGTCCGCGACGTCGGGCATGGCAGCGCCGTTCTCCGTCACGTAGATGGGGATGCCGGCGGGGCCGGTGTACTCCTCGTGCAGGCGCACCAGCAGGCGCGTCAGGCCCTCGGGCTGGATCTCCCAGTCCTGGTCCGTCACGGGCAGCCCCCGCGACACCGACCGCACCCACTCCGAACCGATGTTGGGGTTGCCCCGGAGCCGTCCGTCGGGCCCCACCACAGGCGCGTAATCCGACGACGGAGTCCCGGTGACGGCCTCGCCGTGGTAATAGTTCACGCCCAGCACGTCGATCGGCGTGGCGATGATCTCCATGTCGCCGGGCTGGATGGCCTCCTCGAGGCCGAGGCCGGCCAGGTCCTCCAGCACATCGGCCGGATAGGCTCCCCGGAAGATCGGGTCGAGGAAGAACCGGTTGAACATGCCGTCGATGCGCCGGGCGGCGTCCACGTCCGTCGGTGACGACGGGTCCAGCGGGTCGGCCACAGTGTGGTTGGTGGTGATCCCGAGGGTCGCCGACGGCGCCAGCTCACGCAGCCGCGCCGTCGCCATGCCGTGGGCCAGTAGGAGGTGGTGGCCGGCGTGGAGTCCCTCGCGGCGGTCCGCGTGGCCGGGGGCGTGCTCGCCGCCGGCGTAGGACAGGAACGACGAACACCAGGGCTCGTTGAGGGTGGTCCAGATGTTCACCCGGTCGCCGAGCGCCCCGTGCATCGCCTCGGCGTACTCGACGAAGCGGTAGGCGGTGTCGCGGTTGGTCCACCCGCCGTTGGACTGGAGTGCCGCGGGCAGGTCCCAGTGGTACAGCGTGACCCACGGTGTGATGCCGTGGCCGAGGAGCTCGTCGACCAGCCTCGAGTAGAAGTCCAGCCCCGCGGGGTTGAACTGATCGTCGTCCGGCCGCACCCGCGCCCACGACGTCGAGAAGCGGTACGACTGAAGGCCCAGCTCGGACATGAGCGCCACGTCGTCGGGCATCCGGTGGTAGTGGTCGCAGGCCACCGTGCCGTCGTCGCCGTTGGCGACCGCCCCGGGCTCGCGGCAGAACACGTCCCAGATCGAATCGCGGCGCCCGTCCTCGTGGGCCGCGCCCTCGATCTGGAAGGCGGCCGTGGCGCTGCCCCAGAGGAAGCCTTCCGGGAAGGTGTAGGTCGTCATCCCTTGACTGCTCCTTGCATGATGCCGGCCACCAGCTGGCGCCCGGCGACGGCGAACAGGATCACCAGCGGCAACGTGGCGACGACGACGCCGGCCATGATGAGCGAGTAGTCCTTGAAGTACGAGGCCTGCAGCAGCTGCAGTGCCACGGGCAGGGTGGGGTTGGCCGAGCCCAGGATGATGAACGGCCAGAAGAAGTTGGTCCACGAGCCCACGAACGTGAACAGCGCCAGCATCGCGGCGGCCGGCCGGGCGGCGGGCATCGCCACGGACCAGAACGTGCGGATCATGGAGGCGCCGTCGACCCGAGCCGCCTCGATGAGCTCGAACGGCAGGGCTTCTCGCAGGTACTGCGTCATCCAGAACACGCCGAACGCGGTGACCATGCCCGGCACGATGACGGCCTGCAGCTTGCCGACCCAGTCCAGTTCGGACATGAGGATGAACAGAGGCACGATGCTGAGCTGCGTCGGGACGGCCATGGTCGCGATGACGAACACGAGCAGCCCGTTGCTGCCGCGGAACCGGAGCTTTGCGAACGAGTATCCGGCCAGCGTCGAGAAGAACACCACGGAGATGGCGGTCACCGTCGCCACGATGATTGAGTTGGCCAGCGCCGTCCAGAACTTGATGTCGGACTCGATGACGCGTGTCACGTTGGTCAGGAACTCCCCGGCCGGGATGAGCGACGGGATGGGGTTGCGGGCGATCTCGCCGGCGTTCGAGGAGGCCAGCAGGATCGTGAACCAGATCGGGTAGAAGGAGATGAGGACGACAGCGGCCAGCGCGCCGTAGGTCAGCCAGCCGGGGCGCTTCGACGCCGTGCAGCTTCCGACGGGCGGCGCGCGCCGCGCCCTTGCCCGCGAGCTGCTCGATCATGGGGGTGGACATCTGGGTGGACATCAACGGCCCGCCTTTCCGCTCGACGACGACGCGATGGACCGCGTGATGAGGAAGTTGATGACGCCGACCGCGATGATGATGAGGAAGAGCAGCCACGACACCGCCGCGGCGCGGCCGAAGCTCTTCTGCGCGCCCCAGCCCAGCTCGTAGATGTACATCGTCAGCGTCATCCACTGCCGGTCCGCGCCGCCCTGGCCCAGGGTGTCGAACATGCGCGGCTCGTCGAAGATCTGCAGGCCGCCGATGGTGGAGGTGATGACGACGAAAATGATGGTCGGCCGCAGCATCGGGACCGTGACCGAGAAGAAGGTGCGCCACCGGTTGGCGCCGTCGATGATGGCCGCTTCGTAGATCTCGCGCGGGATCGCCTGCATCGCTGCGAGGAAGATTAGCGCGTTGTAGCCCGTCCAGCGGAAGTTCACCATGGTGGCGATCGCGACGTGGGCTGCGAACGGATCGGCGTGCCAGCCGATGGGGGAGGTGCCGAGGATCTCCAGGACCGCATTCACGAGGCCTGACTGATCGGCGAAGATCTTGGCGAAGATCAGGGACACGGCCACGGGCGCCACGACGTAGGGCAGCAGGACGCCCATGCGCCAGAAGGTCTTGGCGCGCAGGTTCGTGTCGAGCAGGTAGGCGATGACGATCGCGGCGAGGACCTGCGGGACGGAGGAGAGCAGGAAGATCGAGAAGGTGTTGCGCAGCGCCTTGAAGAAGTTGGGCTGCTGCAGCACGTCGATGTAATTGGTGAGACCCACCATCTCGCCCTGGCCGCCGATGAGGTGCCAGTCGTGCACAGAGACCCAGGCCGTGTAGACCAGCGGGAACAGGCCGACGATGAAGAACAGGATGAAGAAGGGGCTGATGTACAGGTACGGCGACGCCTTGACGTCGAGGCGACTCAGGCGTTGGCTCCGGGTGAGCTGCTGATTCATGGGGGACTCTCTCGCAGGGCGGGGTGACGGGCGGGGTCGGGGGTCGGGGTGTGACCCCCGACCCCGCGGGTGACTCAGCTGAGGCCGAGGGCGTTGTATGCCTCGAGGGCCTTGTCCCACGAGCCGGCGGCGTCGTCGGTGCCTTCGACGTCGAGGCGGTTCAGCGCGTCGGTGACCAACTGCGCGAGCGCGAAGTAGTTCGGGCCCTTGAACGGCGCGACCTCGATGGCCTTGGCCCGCTCGGCGAGAATCTGGCCGGTCGGGGCGTCGTTGAAGAACGCGTTGGTCTGATCCAGCAGGGCCGGGTCCTCAAGGGCCTCGACCTGCGAGGGGAAGGTGCCCTTGGCCTGGAAGGCCTTGATCTGCTGCTCGGGAGCGGTCAGCCAGGCAGCGAGCTTCTTGGCCTGCTCATGGTTGGCGCCCTGCTCCGGGACGGTCAGGTACGAGCCGCCCCAGTTGCCGCCGCCGCCGGGGAACACGTTGGCGATGTCCCAGCCCTCGACACCCTGCGCGTTGCCCTCGATGACGCCGAGCATCCAGCCGGGGCAGAGCATCGTGGCGAACTTGTCGGTCTGGAATGCGTTGGTCCAGTCCTCGCTCCACTGCGCCAGGCCGGCGGACAGGTTGTCGTCGGTGGCTGCCGTCGCGATGTCGTCGTAGATCGCCTTGATCTCATCGTTCTCGCTCAGCGGGATGGGGGTGCCGTCGGAGTTTTCGAAGGGGTTCTCCACCTGGTTGACCATGCCCTGGAAGGTGGCCGAGGCGGAGTCGAACCACGCCACGCCGCCCGACTTGGCGACGAAGTCCTTGCCGACGTTGAAGTAGGTGTCCCAGTCGCCCTCGAGCAGGTCGGCCACCTCCTCACGATCGGTGGGGAAGCCGGCCTTCTCGAAGAGGTCGGCGCGGTAGCAGATGGCCTCGGGGCCGATGTCGGTTCCGTAGCCGATGAGCTTGCCGTCTTCTGTGGTGGCCGCCTCGACCTTCCAGTCGAGCCAGCGGCCGTCGAGCTCCGGGTCCGCCAGGTCGACGAACTTGTCCGGGTACTGCATGAGCTCGGTGAGCCAGTCGACCTCGATCGCCTCGATGTCGGCCAGGCCGGAGCCGGCCGCCAGGCGGGTGTTCATATTGTCGCGGGCCTCGTTGGAGGTCGCGGCCTTGCGGGCCTCGATGGTGACGTTGGGGTTGTCGGCCATGTACTCCTCGAAGAGCTCTTCGTAGCCGAACTCGTTGAAGGTGGCGACGGTGAGCGTCACCTTCTCGTTGGGATCCGCCGAAGCGGCTCCGCTCTGGGTGGCATCGGGAGTGGTCCCGTTGCCGCTCGAGCAGGCGGTGAGCAGTGCCCCGACGCACGCGACGGCGGCGAGGTTGCGGATGGCAGCACGCACTATGACTCCTTTGTTTGCTGTGCCGATCCGAGAGCGCTCTCACCACATCGTCTGTGAGGTTCGAGAGCGCTCTCAGGGATTGCTGAAAGGCTAACCTGGGCGTGCCAAGAGAGTCAACTCACGTTACCAACTTGTGATAATCGGCGGCTCAACCACGGTCCGCAGGCCGCGAGTCGGGCTCAACGCCCCGCGACGAACGGTGGGGGTGTCAGCCGGCGGAGGGCCGAAGCAGCGGGTAGAGGATCGTCTCCCTGATCCCGACACCGGTGAGCAGCATGATGAGCCGGTCGACACCCAGCCCCAGTCCGCCCATCGGCGGCACCCCGTACTCGAGCGCCTCGATGAAGTCGTTGTCGAACTGCATCGCCTCGGGATCGCCGCCCGCGGCCTTGATCGACTGGGCCAGCAGCACCTCGCGCTGGATCACCGGGTCCACCAGCTCGGTGAAGCCCGTGCCCCGCTCGAGACCGCCGATGATGAGGTCCCAGGCCTCGACCTTCCCGGCGTCGGTGCGGTGCTGGCGGGCCAGCGGCTGGGCGATCGACGGGTAGTCGTAGACGAACGTGGGCTGGATGAGGTCGGGCTCGATGAGCTCGGCGAAGAGCTCCATCACCACCTTCCCCTCGCCCCACTTCGGGTCGTACTCGACGTCGTGGGCGTCGGCCAGGCGGTGGAGCTCCGGCAGGGGCGTGTCGACGGTGACGTCCTCGCCGAGCTTCTCCGACAGCGTCGGGAACACGGGCAGCCAGGGCCACTCGCCGTCGAGGTCGACGGTGCCCTTCGGCGTCTCGATCTGCCGGGAGCCGACGGCGTCGGCGGACGCCTGGACGACGTCCTGGATCAGCCGTGCGACGGTGCCCTGGTCCCCCCACGACATGTAGGCCTCGAGCATCGTGAACTCGGCGGAGTGCGTCGAGTCGATGCCCTCGTTGCGGAACACCCTGCCCATCTCGAAGACGCGGTCGGCGCCGCCGACCATGGTGCGCTTGAGGTGCAGCTCCAGCGCGATGCGCATGGTCATGTCGATGTCGAACGCGTTGATGTGCGTGGAGAACGGCCGGGCCGCGGCGCCGCCGTGCACGAGCTGCAGGATCGGGGTCTCGACCTCGAGGAAGCCCCGGTCGTAGAGCGTGTCGCGGATCGCCCGGGTGATGGCGGAGCGCTTGCGCACCATGTCGCGGGCCTCGTCGCGCACGATGAGGTCCACGTAGCGGCGGCGGACCCGGGCCTCCTCGGACAGGTCCTTGTGCATGACGGGCAGGGGCCGCAGCGCCTTGGCGGCCATCCGCCAGCCGCTGGCCATGACGGAGAGTTCGCCGCGCTTGGATGCGATGACCCGCCCGGTGACCCAGACGAAGTCCCCGAGGTCGACGTCGGACTTCCAGGCCGCCAAGGCCTCCTCGCCCACCTCGGCCAGGGACAGCATGACCTGGAGTCGCTCCCCGGTGTCCTCGGGGCCGAAACCGTCCTGCAGGGTCGCGAAGGCGAGCTTGCCCGTGTTGCGGATGAACACGACGCGGCCACCGGTGGTGACGACGTCGTCGGTCTCCTGCCCGGCCTCGAGGTGACCCCAGCCGGCGCGGATGTCGCGTAGCGTGTGCGATCGCGTCAGGTCCGCGGGATAGGGGTCCCGCCCGTCGGCCAGCAACCGGGCGCGCTTCTCCTTGCGGACGGCGGTCTGTTCCGAGTCGCTGGGCAGGGGGGCGGGGGCATCAGTCACGCGGGCCATCCTAACGGCTGGGCCCGTGGCGCCCGGAATCGTGGTGGGCGTCAGCGCAGCGTGACCCGCACGCCCTCGGGGACCGTCTCGAACCGGACGTCGGCCAGACTCCCGACCGCCCAGTCGGCTGCCAGCTCCTCCGCGCTGTGTTCGGTGAGCACCGCGAGCACCGGCATGCCGGCTCCTCGGGCGGCCGCGACGCCGGCCGGCGCATCCTCGCAGACCAGGCACCGCTCGGGCGCGACCCCGAGCCGCTCGGCCGCCAGGAGGAAGCTGTCCGGCGCGGGCTTGCCGCGCTCGACCTGGTCCCTCGTGACGACGACGTCCGGCCGCGGCAGGCCGGTGGCCCCGAGCCGGGCGTCGAGCAGCGCCGTCGTGCACGACGTGGCGATGGCCCGCAGGTGGGACGGGATGGCGGCGAAGGCATCGGCGGCCCCGGGCAGCGCGACCACGCCGTCGACGTCCGACACTTCGAGTTCGTCGATGCGGCGGCCGGCGGCGGGCGCGAGGTCGGGCGGCACCAGGGCGCGTGCCACGGCCTCGGCGGGCCGCCCGGTGTACTGGCGCAGCGACTCGAGTTCGATGCCGTACTCCTCAGCCCACACCGCGTAGGCGCGGTGCATGGAGGCGACGGAGTCCGCGATGGTCCCGTCGAAGTCGAAGATGACGGCGTCGAAGGTGCCGAGCACGCTCACTTCCACATCGTCATGCCGACGAAGCTGGCGACGATGAGCCCCAGGCCGATGGCCAGGTTCCAGTCCCCGAGCGCGCGCATGAACCCGATGTGTTCGTAGGCGAGGTTCCAGGTGACCATCCAGGCGACGCCGATGAGGCCCAGTGGCAGGAACACGGCGGGCACCCAGGAGCGGCCGGCGGGCGCCAGGCGCGCGGTCTCGCTGCGCTGCTCGGCCAGCTCGGACCTGCTCTTGGCCTTCTTCTTCTCGACGGCGGACTTGCGGACTCTCGATTCGGGCACTCTCGTCTCCTTCTAGCGGTTCTTAGCCTAGGTCAGCCGCCCCGAATCGCCCACATCCGCCGGCCGCGCTCGGCCCGCCTGCGGGTACCGTGGGCGCATGAGCATCTGGCGCACCATCGCGGAGCGGGTCCCCCGCGTGCGCGCCAACATGGGCCGAAACCAGCTGCGCGAGCGCTCGGGCCGGGGCCGCGCGACCACCATCCTCGTGTGCGTCCTGGCCGGATTCATGATGACCGTGGCCGCCCTCGCCGCGCGGGGAACCGACCTGCGCGCCGACCGCAACGCCGACCTCCGCGACCTGATCGTCAGCCAGGGGCGCCGCAACGAGGAGCTCCGCCTCGAGGCCGATCGACTGCGCGCGGAGGTGGCGGCCCTCGGCGATGCCGCCCCCGACATCACCTCGATCACGGGGGCCCTGGATGAGGCACAGCTCGCCGCCAGCATGGTCCCGGTCTCCGGCCCAGGCCTGCGGGTGGTGCTCACCGACGCCCCGAACGACGTGAAGCCGGCGGGGGTCGACGAGGACGCCCTGGTGGTCCACCAGCAAGACATCCAGGCCGTCGTCAACGCGCTGTGGGCGGGCGGCGCGGAGGCCATGACCATCCAGGGGCAGCGCGTCATCGCCACCACGGGCATCAAGTGCGTGGGCAACACCGTGGTGCTGCACGGCATCCCGTACGCGCCGCCCTACGTCATCGAGGCCATCGGGCCGCAGGACGGGCTGGCCGAGGGCCTCGCGGCCTCACCCGCCGTCCAGATCTACCAGCAGTACGTCGACGCCTACGGGCTGGGTTACGGCGAGGAGCGGGTGAGCACCCTGGAGTTCCCGGCGTTCAGCGGATCGACGGGGGTCTCCGTCGCGCGGGCGTCCGGCTGACATCGTCGCCGAGGGCCGTCGGGGTCCCGGATGGCACAATGGCCGCGTGGCCGCCATCCTCGTCATCGACAACTACGACTCGTTCGTCTACAACATCGTGTCCTACCTCGCGCAGATCGGCGCCGAGGTGGAGGTGTGGCGCAACGACGACCCACGGTTCGCGGACGAGGGCTGGTACGAGCCCTTCGACGGTGTGCTGCTGTCGCCGGGCCCCGGGACTCCCGAGGAGGCCGGGGTGTGCATCGACGTCGTACGTACCCTCGGCGGCGTTCGGCCGCTGTTCGGCGTGTGCCTCGGGCTCCAGGCGATGGCCGTGGCCTACGGCGGCGTCGTCGACCGGGCGCCGGAGCTGCTGCACGGCAAGACCTCGCCCGTGTTCCACGAGGGCCGAGGCGTCTTCGCGGGACTGCCCTCGCCGGTCACGACCACGCGCTACCACTCGCTGGCCATCGTCGAGGAGACGGTACCCGACGTGCTGGAGGTGACGGCCCGCACGGAGTCGGGCGTCATCATGGCGGTTCGCCACCGCGAGCTTCCGGTCGAGGCGGTGCAGTTCCACCCCGAGTCGGTCCTGACGGAGGGCGGCTATCAGATGCTGGCCAACTGGTTGGCCGAGTGTGGGGACGCGGACGCGCCCCGCAGGGCGGCCACGCTGTCTCCGCTGGTCACCACCGCGCTCGACTGATCAGCTGGTCTCGGCCGACGTCGACGGGTCCGGGGACGCTTCCGACCCCGCGCCGCCGTTGCCGCCCGAGTTGTTGTTGCCGCTGCCGGAGTTCTCGTTCGGCGTCGGGCTCTCGCTCGGGGGCGGGTCGGGCGTCGGCGTCAGGCTCGGCGTCGGGCTCTCGCTCGGCTCCGGCGGCGCGATCGCGACGATGACGCTGATCTCGTCCGTGCGCGACGCCACCGCTCCCGGTTGCGGATCCTGATCGAAGACCAGGCCCGGCTGGGACACGTCGGTCTCCTCTTCGCGCGCGTCCAGCTTGAAGCCGGCCCTCTGGGCGACCGCCTGCGCCTCCTCCAGCGTCAGGGTCCGCAGCGACGGCACGACCGAGTTGCCCGTGGCCACGACCAGCACGATCTCGTCCGTGGGGGCCGCGGTGGCACCGGAGGCGGGGTTGACCTCGACGACCTCGCCCGCCACGGCGTCGATGGGCTCCTCGGCGGGGTCCGCGTCGACGTTCTTGACGTTCGGCAGCCCTGCGTCGACCAGCCGCTGTCGCGCCTCGTCGGCCGTCAGCCCGATCAGTCCGTCGGGGACGGTCTTGACGTCGGGCCCGCTGGAGACCGTGAGCGTCACCGTGGATCCCGGGTCGACGAGTTCACCGGCCTCGGGGTAGGACTCCAGCACCTGGCCGCGGTCGTCGGCCGTGCCGATCTCGTAGACCACCTCGGGCACGAGCTCCGCGCCGGTCAGCAGGGCCACGGCGGCGCGCTCGCTCTGGCCGACCACGACGGGCACGGCCACCGGTTCGGGTCCCTCCGGCGCGGGTGGGTTCATGATGGCCCACACCGCGACACCGAGCGCCACGAGGAGCAGCCCCGCCACCACCAGCAGCGCCACCAGGCCCTTCCGGGACCGGCGGTCGTCCTCATCGTCGACGACGGCGGGCGTCACGGCGGTCCTCGGCCCGGGCGCGGGGACGGGCGAGATCCCGCGCCGCGCGGTCGTGGTCATGGGATCGGAGGGGATCACCTGCGTCGGCGGCTCGACGGGGAGCGCGGCGTGCACCTGGTGGCCGCCCAGCGCGCGCAGAATGTCCTCGCGGAACTCGGAGGCGTCCTGGTAGCGGTCGCGCGGATCCTTGGCCAGCGACTTGAGCACGATCGCGTCCATGGCCAGCGAGATCTCGGGATCCACCTGCGACGGCGGCACGGGCGCCTCGCGCACGTGCTGGTAGGCGACGCTGACCGGCGAATCGCCCTTGAACAGCGGCTGCGACGTGAGCAGTTCGTAGAGCAGGCAGCCGACGGAGTAGATGTCGGATCGATTGTCGACCTTCTCACCGCGGGCCTGCTCCGGGGACAGGTACTGAGCCGTGCCGATGACGGCCGCGGTCTGGGTCATGGTCGCCGACGTGTCCGCCACGGCCCGCGCGATGCCGAAGTCCATGACCTTGACGGTGCCGTTGGGGGTCAGCATGACGTTGGCGGGCTTGATGTCACGGTGGATGATCCCGGCGCGGTGCGAGTAGGCGAGGGCGTCCAGGACCCCCCCGGTGAATTCGAGCGCCCGCTCGGGGACGATCTTGCGGCCGTCGCGCAGGACCTCGCGGAGCGTGACGCCCTCCACGAGCTCCATGACGATGTAGGGCACCGTGACGTCGGAGGCGGAGTCGCGCTCCTCTCCGGTGTCGTAGACCGCGACGATGTTGGGGTGGTTGAGGCCGGCGGCGGACTGCGCCTCCCGCCGGAAGCGCGCCTGGAACGTGGGGTCGCTGGCCAGGTCGACCCGCAGGCGCTTGACCGCGACGTCGCGCTCGAGCCGCAGATCGCGGGCGCGCCACACTTCGGCCATGCCGCCCCGCCCGATCACCTGATCGAGCTCGTAGCGGCCGCCCAGGAGGGCTCCTCGCTCTGTCATCGCTCGCGTTCCTTTCGATCGGTCAGGCTCAATACTGCGCCATCAACCTGAGACATATCTGAGAAGCTCACCGCAGGGCCTCCAGGATCGCCGTGAAGATCGGGGCCGCGACGCGGCCGCCGGAGATGTCGTCGCGCGCCACGTCTGCGTCCTCCACGAACGCCACGATCGCGACCTTCGGGTCCTCCGCGTAGCCCACGAACCAGGCGTAGGGGGGACGGTCGGGGGCGGTCTGGGCCGTGCCGGTCTTGCCGCCGACGACCAGGCCGTCGACCCGCGCGGGCCGGCCGGTGCCGTCCTCGACCGTGGCGACCATCATCTGCTGCAGCAGTTCCGCGCTCGACGCGCTGATGGGGCTGCTGAGGCGCTCGGGGCCCTGGGCCGAGAGGACCGTGAGGTCCTCGCTGGTGACGGTGTTGACCAGATGCGGGCGCATGAGGACGCCGTCGTTGGCGATGGCGGCGGCCACCTGCAGCATCTGCAGCGGGGAGGCCGCGACGTCGTACTGCCCGATGGCCGACAGCGCGGTCTGCGCGAGGTCGAGCTCCGTGGGGAACCGCGACTCGGCCGCGCCGATGTCGATGGTCGGCTCGCTGTTGAACCCGAAGGCCTCGGCCATGGCCTGCAGCTTGTCGGGGCCCAGCGAGATGGCGAGCGAGCCGAAGGCCGTGTTGCACGAGGTCTTCAGCGCCTGCTCCAGGGTGACGGTCTCCCCGCCGCAGTTGGTGGAGTTGCCCATGGAGCGGCTGGAGTTCGGCAGCCGCAGCGACGCCGGCGCGTCGAGCTCGCTGCTCGGCACCAGGCCGTCCTCGAGCGCCGCGGCCGCCGTGATGAGCTTGAACGTCGATCCGGGGGGATACACCTCGCGGGTCGCCCGGTTCTTGAGCGGCTCGTCCTCGGCGTCGATGAGCTCGGCCCAGGCGGCGCGCTCGGCGTCGAGGTCGACGGTGGCCAGCCGGTTGGGGTCGTAGGTGGGCGTGGACACCAGCGCGAGGATCTCGCCGGTCTCGTAGTTCATGGCGATGGCCGCGCCGCGCTGGCTGCCGAGCGCCCGCACCGCCGCCGCCTGCGCCCGCGCGTTGAGCGTGGTGGAGATGTTGGCGCCCTGGGTGCGGCGACCCGACAGCAGGTCGATGACGCGCTCGACGGACTGCTCCGAGGAGGTGCCGGCCATCTCCTCGGTGTACGAGGCCTCCAGCCCGGAGCGGGCGTAGTCGTAGGAGTACCAGCCCGTGACCGTCGACCACAGCTCGCCGTCGGGGTAGGTGCGCACGAACGGGAACCGCCCGCTGCGCGGCACCGACTGTGCGATCGGCTGGTTGCCGACCAGGATGGCCCCTCGGGGCTGCGCGAACTCGGCGTCCATGATGCGACGGTTGCGTTGCTCGGCGTTGAGGGCCTCGGTCTGCACCACCGAGATCTGCGTCAGGTTGAGCAGCAGCGCCGCCATCATGAGGGCGACGAACACCGTGACCTTGCGGATGGGGCCGTTCATCGAGCGATCACCTGGGTGGCGTCGTCGACGGCGCCGGCCTCGCGGGGGGCGGCGGTGGCGGCCTGCGGCATGCGGCCGCGGTGCGAGATGATCATGAGGATCGCGATGATGATCCAGTTGGCCACCAGCGACGAGCCGCCCTGGGACATGAACGGCGTCGTGAGGCCCGTGAGCGGCAGCAGGCGGGTCACGCCGCCGATGATCGCGAACACCTGCAGCGCGAACGCGAAGCTCAGCCCGGTGGCCAGGAGCTTGCCGAACCCGTCGGGCGACGTGAGGGCCGTCTTGAAGCCGCGCGCGATGAGGAGCGCGTAGACGAGGATCACACCCATGAGCCCGAGGACCCCGATCTCCTCACCGAGCGCCGCCGCGATCATGTCGCTCTTGGCCAGCGGGGTGAGGCCCGGGCGCCCGAGTCCCCAGCCGCGGCCGAAGAGGCCACCCCACGCGTAGCCGAACTGCGCGCTGATGATCTGCAAGTTGCGGTCGTAGTCGCTGAACGGGTCCAGCCACGCGTTGACGCGGCGCGGCACGTGGTTGGTGAACCGCCAGGCCGCGAGCGCGGCGCCGACGAACGAGATCCCGGCGAGGATCGGCCAGGCAGGTCGCTCGGTGGCGACGTAGATCATCACGGTGAACAGCCCGAAGAACAGCAGCGACGTCCCCAGGTCGTTCTGGTAGACCATCACGACGAGGGCCGTCAGCCACATGACCGCGATCGGGCCCAGGTCGCGGGGGCGGGGCAGGTCGATCCCCAGCACGCGGCGCCCGGCCAGCGCCAGCACCTCGCGCTTCTCGTAGAGGTAGGCGGCGAACGCGATCGCGAGGAGGATCTTGGCCACCTCGGCCGGCTGGAAGGAGAGCCCGAAGACGCGGATCCAGATCTGGGCCCCGCCGGAGGTGACCCCGATGACCGGCACGAGCGGGAGCAGCAGGAGCACGAGGCCGGCGATGAACATGAGATAGGGGTAACGCTGCAGACGGCGGTGGTCGCGCAGGACGAACACCACGGCGGCGAAGAGCGACAGGCCCAGCGCGGTCCACAGCAGCTGGGTCGCGGCGTCGTTGGCGGGCGGTTCGGGGATCTGGTCGATCCTGGAGATCATCGCCAGCCCGAGGCCGTTGAGCAGGAACACCGACGGCAGGATCACCGGGTCGGCGTACGGCAGCCGGAAGCGGACGACGAGGTGGGTCGCGATCCCCAGGCCGTACCACAGCGCGGCCGCGGGGACGAGACCCTCGGGCAGCGTGCCGTAGAGGTTGAGGCTCGTGATGATCCACCCGGCGAGGCCGAAGGTCTGCGCGAAGAGCAGGAGGACCAGTTCGACGGTCCGGCGCTTCTTGTAGACGATGACCTCGTCGGAGACTGCTGGCTGGACGGCGGCGGACATCAGCACGCCTCGGGGTCGGCTTCGTCGCTGTCCGTCGGCGTCGCGGTGACCGCGGGGGGCGAGAGGAACGTGGGGACCCCCGGGGCGACGCCGCCCGTGGGGGTGGGGCGGGCGGTGGCGGTGGGGAGCCCGGGCACGGTGGGCGTGGAGCTCGGGCTGGGCGTGGGCTCGGCGGTGTCGACGGGGCTCGGCTGGCGTCGCTCCTCGCGCACTTCGACGCACCGCTCGGCGAGGGCGCGCAGCTGCTCGGTGGTGGCGCGGCCGGCGGCGACGTCGGCCACCCGGATGGAGGACTCGACGGCGCGCTGGTAGAACGCCGGCAGGTCCCCGATCGCCACGTCGGAGCGTTCCTCCAGCGTGCTGAGCCGGATGCCGAGGACCTCCCCTGGGAGGCCGTTGAAGATCGCGACGTTGCCCTCGTCGGCCGCGACGAAGTAGCGGGTCCGGGCGTAGGCCTGGACACCCCAGGCGCCGCCACCGATGACCAGGGCGACGGCGACCAGCATGATGATGATGCCTGGCCAGCGCCGATGCGACTCTTGGGGCGCGTAGCGCGCCACCTCGTCGGGGCTGTGGTCGGTGGAATGCGCCGCCGGCCACGCGGCCGGCCGGCCCGGTGTGTTCGGGGCGGGGGACTGGCTGCGCGGCACGTCGAGCGCCGCCGCGGCGCCGACCAAGGTCCCCTCACGGGCGTCGAGCGCGTCGTCCTGCTCGACGACGTCGCCGAGGACGATGGTGATGTTGTCGTGGCCGCCGTTGGCGTTGGCCGCGGCCGCGAGGTTGGCCAGCGCGTCGGACGGCGAGTCGAGTTCCAGGAACTCGCGGATGGAGCCGTCGTCGACGAGTCCGCTCAGCCCGTCGGAACAGAACATGATGCGGTCGCCGAGGCGGGCGTCGAGCAGGTCGAGGTCTGGCTCGAACTCCACCTGGCCGTTGAGCACCTTGAGGATCAGCGAGCGGTGCGGATGTGTGGCGGCCTGCTCGGGGGTGATGCGGCCCTCGTCGATCAGCGACTGCACCCAGGAGTGGTCGTGCGTGAGCTGCGTCAGTTCGCCGTCGCGCAGCAGGTAGCCGCGCGAGTCCCCGACGTGCCCGATGCCGAACTGGGTCCCGTTGAACATGGCGCCGCAGAAGGTGGTGCCCATGCCGTCGAGCTCGAGGTCCTTCTCGATGAGGGCCGAGAGGATGGCGTTGGAGCGGCCGATGACGCCTGCCATCAGGGTGAGCATCTCCTCGCCGTCGGCGACGCGCCGGTCCGACCGCGCGGCCTCCTGCGCCGCGACGGCGGAGGCGACGTCGCCCGCGGCGGCACCGCCCATACCGTCGGTGACGAGCAGCATGGTCGGGGAGGCGTACCCCGAGTCCTGGTTGTTCTTCCGGACCCGGCCCACCTCGGAATGCGCGGCGAAGCGAAGCGAGAACACCATCAGATCTCGAACCGCATCAGGGTACGACCGATCCGGACCACATCACCGACGGTGACCTTCGTCGGCTCGGTGACGAGCTTGCCGTTGACGTAGGTGCCGTTGGTGGACTGGAGATCGGTGATGACCCAGGTGCTGGGGTCCTGCTGGACGAGCTGCGCGTGACGCGCGGAGGCGTAGTCGTCGTCGAGCAGGAGCGTCGAGTCCGCCGCCCGGCCGAGGTTGATCGTCGGCTCGACGTGCACCGACACGCCCTGCTGCGGGCCGGAGGTGACGGCGAACCGGGTCGGGTGCTTCGCGCGCTTGCGCCCTCGGCCGCGGTCCGCCGGGATGGCGGCGAGCGAGGACACCGGCACGCGCCGGCCGAACATATCGGTGCGGACGACGTTGGCGACGAAGAGGATGAAGAGCCACAGCAGCGCGATGAAGACGATCTTGACGGCCGCCACGATGAGGTCTGACACGGTCAGGACCCCGCGGGTGTGTGGATCAGCATCCGCGTGGAGCCGATCTCGATCCTCGTTCCCTCGCCGACCCGCGTCTTGGTGACGCGGTTGCCGTTGACGTGCACGCCGTTGGTGGAG
Organism: Tessaracoccus sp. O5.2; assembly: GCF_964266725.1. Lineage (NCBI taxonomy): Bacteria > Bacillati > Actinomycetota > Actinomycetes > Propionibacteriales > Propionibacteriaceae > Tessaracoccus > Tessaracoccus sp. O5.2. The sequence continues at coordinate 231,640 of NZ_CAXWGV010000023.1, forward strand.
CCGAGGTCCTCGATGGTGACCACCGGGTGCTCGGGATCTCCGCTCACGGTGAGCATCGCGTGGCGGCGGGACACGCCGGGGTCGTTGAGCCGGAGATCTGCCTCGGCGCCCCGGCCGATGAGGAGCCCGGGGGCGACCAGCGGGTGCCGGACCCCGTTGACCTCGAGCACCAGGCGGCCGGGCCGGGGTTCCGACGCGGGATTGTGGGCCGCGGCGCCGGTGTCGACGGACACGGCCTGGCTGGTGACGGTGAACTGGCCGGTGGGCAGTGAGGTGTCGAGCTCGTAGTCGATGGTGACCGGCCCGTTGAAGACGTAGCTGCGCTCGGCGGCGTGGTCGCGGATGCCCGGGAGGATCTCCGCGTTGAGGGTCTTCGAGTACGGCACGAGGCGGTCGTAATCCGCCTGCGAGAGGCCGACGGTGAAAGCGTTGGGGACCAGGCGGCGGTCGCGACTGAGCAGCGTGGCCTCGGCGTCCAGCTCGCGCTGAATGCCGGCGACGATCTCGACGGGGTGGACGAACCCCTTGAAGGCTCGGGCGAAGACCTTGCCGACCGCGGACTCGATCCGCTTCTCGGCCTTGTCGAAGACTCCCATGCGCCTCCTCTCGGTGCTCAGTTGGCGCCTCCCCACGGGCAACGCTACCGGGCAAGTCTAACGGCCCCCGTCGTGAGGGCGCGACATGGGTGAGCTCGCCGTCGCCACTCTGGGGGGTGGGTTTGAGCAGATGGCACCTCTCAAGAGACTGCTCACGCGTGAGCTGGGCGGGGGGTTTCTCGCGAGTGGTGCCATCTGCTCAATTGCGGGTGACGTGGAGGGCTGAGCTGCCGGAGGGGGATCAGGCGGAGTGTGGGGTGTGCTGGGCCCAGGGGAAGCTCGGCAGCGCGTCGGCGAACGCACGCAGGATGATCTGGGAGCCTTCGAGGGCGGACAGGGACTCCTCCGCCAGCTGTGCCTCGACGTCGTCGGCGACCGACCGGACCAGCGGGGAGGTCCGCAGCGACTCCAGCAGCTCGTCGCGCACCATGTTCCACAGCCAGTCCCGCTGCTGGTCGAGGCGGCGCGCCGCCAGAGATCCCTCCGCCTCCAGTTCCGCGCGGTGCTTCTCGACGGCGTTCCACAGCTCGTCGAGCCCCGCGCCGGTGTACGACGAGCAGGTGAGCACCGGGGCACGACGCTTCTTGGTGTCGCTGGTGATGAGCTTCATCGCGATGCTGAGCTCGCGGGCGGCGACCCGAGCCGCCTGCTCGTTGTCGCCGTCGGCCTTCGTGATGGCGATGACGTCGGCGAGCTCGAGGATGCCGCGCTTGATGCCCTGCAGCTGGTCCCCGGTGCGCGCCACCTGCAGCATGAGGAAGGTGTCCACCATGCCCGCCACCGCGACCTCGGACTGCCCGACGCCCACCGTCTCGACGAGGATGACGTCGTAGCCGGCGGCCTCCAGCACCAGCATGGACTCGCGCGTGGCGCGCGCGACGCCGCCCAGGTGACCGCCCGACGGTGAGGGCCGGATGAACGCGTCCTCGCGGGAGGCCAGTTCGGCCATGCGGGTCCGGTCGCCCAGGATGGAGCCGCCCGTGCGCGACGACGACGGGTCCACCGCCAGCACGGCCACCTTGTGGTGCCGCTCGTCGATGAGCTTGATGCCCATGGCGTCGACGAACGTGGACTTGCCCGCGCCGGGCACGCCCGAGATGCCGACCCGGAAGGCGTGCCCGGTGCGCGGCGCGATGAGGCGCAGCAGCTGGTGGGCGTAGTCGCGGTGCTCGGGCTTGGTCGACTCCACGAGCGTGATCGCACGGGCGATGTGCCCGCGGGACCCGGCCACGATCCGATCCGCCAACTCCTCGACCGACAGCTTCCGCATGCCCCTGACCCTACCGCCGGCCCCGGCCCGCGGGACGTCAGCCCCTGCCGTGGACCGCCGCGAGCTCGAGGATCTCCTCGGCCGCGGAGGCGACGGCGGGGATGAGCTCGTGGTCGTCGCGCAGGTCCGTGGCCACGTGGGCGACCACCGTCGCCGCGTCAGGCGTCGATCGTGATCAGGCCGTGTCCGGCCAGCTCCCGCAGCTGAGCCGCCACGGCCTCCGTCGTGTCCTGGTCCGGCGGGGCGCCGAACAGTGCCACGAGCCGGGCCTCGATGGAGTCCCTCGGCAGCGGGCCGTCGCCCAGCATCTCGAGGATCGCGCCGGCCACCGGCCCCAGCCGGAAGACGCGGGAACCCATGAGCGCGACCGACTCGCCGTCGACGGTGAGGAGGTCGCTGAGCGGGCCGCGGCGGATCACGGCGCCTCCCCGTCCAGCACGGCGCGGCACCAGGACAGCACCTGCGCTGACTCGCCGTACTCGACCAGCCGGCAGCCGACGGCGGCGTGCAGGTCCGCCAACAGATGCAGCGGCCGCGGCAGCGCCGACAGCGACGACGTCTCCGGGGTCACGGCCATGATCGTGTCCAGGACGCCCAGGTCGGTGAACGTCGCGGTGGCGCGGCCGGGGGTGCGGCGCAGGACGACGAGTCCCGCGACGTGCGCGGCCTCCGGGGCGTGGCCGAGCCCGAGCTCGTCGGGTGCGTGCTCGCGCTTCGGCGGGACTCCGTCCGGGGCCAGGGTCACCGGCTTCGGGTACGGCCGCACGGCCCAGGTGCCCGGCTCGATGCCGATGGTCTCGTCGCTCAGGTAGCCGTACTCGGCGGCCAGCGCCCTCGTGAGAGTGGACTTGCCGGTGCCGCCGGGTGCCACGAAGACCAGCGACCGGCCCGTCGCGGGGTCGGCGACCCCGCCGGCGTGGAACATGAGGAGGCTTCCGGCCCGCGCGGCGATGAGGGCCTGGGTGATCTGCTGCGTCGCCGACTCCAGTCCGGACTCGGGGGTGAGGGTGAGTGGCGGCTCGGCGGCTGTGGCGTGTGGGGCGGCGCAGCGGCTCCAGACCCGGTCGAACTCGGCTTGGTCGACGGTGGAGTTGTCGAGGTCCACGGTCAGGGCCGTTCCCAGCCCGCGGAGGGTGCGGCGCCGGTCAGCCATGGTCCACCACCAGCCCGCGCCGGCGCAGGTCGGCGAGGAAGGGGGGCAGGTCCGCGCGGATGACCCCCGGCGCTTCGCCGCTGGCCTCGGCGATGTGCGCGACGAGCGTGTCGAGGTCGGCGGGCTCGTCGAGCAGGCTCCAGATGAACGCGGCGGTGTCGGCCAGGATCACGACGTCGCCGTGCCGCGGCGCCACGGCGAACACGCGCTCGCCGTCGTCCTCCCACACGGCCTCCGGATGCCGGGCGGTCGTCATGACGCCCTCCGGAGGATATGGGTGCTCGCCTCGCGGAGCAGCCGCGCCCATCTGGTGCCCAGGCGGCGGGCGACGTCGCGGCGGGTGGGTCGGCGGCCGAGCTCCGCCTCCAGCAGAGAGTGGTCGAAGAACAGCAGGCTGCGTACGACGACGAGCTTGCCGCGCAGCGTGGTGGCGGAGCGCCAGCGGGCCCGCCACTCGTTGAGTCGGCTGGGGTCGCCGTCGCGGAAGTACCGCCACAGGAGGTAGTCGGGGTGGTCGCGGAACCGGTCGAGGTCGTCGAGGGCGGCCGCGACGCCGATCTCCGCGTCGAAGTGCCGGGCGAGGCGCCGCACCTCCTCGCGTTCGTCCTCGGTGGCGAGGCTCCAGGCGCGGCGGGTGTCCGGGTGGTGGCGGCCGCTGCGGGCGGCGTGCAGCAAGAGCAGGAGGCGCTGCGCCGTCAGCGACGGGGTGGGGCAGTCGACGTGGCCCAGCAGGATGCTGCCGCGATCGCGCCAGAGGTCGTCGAAGGCGTCGTCGCGCAGGCCGGGGAAGCGGCGATGCAGGTCTGCGTTGCCCAGGCGGGGGTGGTAGAGGTTGACCGCGTGGCCGAAGGCGGACCCCGACGTGAACGACGTCTTGCGGACCCAGCCGTTGCGGGTCGCCTGGGCGAGGAAGCGGGCGACGTGGGCGGGGCGGATGAGCAGGTCGGCGTCGGTGCTGAAGCGGTGGACGGTCTCGACGAGCGGGGCTCCGGTGGCCGGGTCGACGTGGACGCGGGTGTCCAGGAGCGGCGGTGCGACGGCGGGGCCCTTGATGTGCAGGACGTCGGCGCCGACGCGGTCGGCCAGCCGCTGCAGCGTGCCGTGGATGAGCCGTAGCCGGATGTCCATGGGGACCTCGACGTCGGTCACGGCAGGGCGTCCAGGTAGCGGCGCAGCGCGGTGTCGCCGTCGGCGGGGGTGAAGCCGGTGGACTGGATCTTGGTCAGGTCGAGGGTGCTGTGTCGCGGGCGGGGAGCCATGTCGCGGCCGGCCGCGTAGGTCGCGGTGTCGACGGGGGAGACGGTCCCGGTGGCGCCCCGGGCCGCGAAGACCGCGGTGGCGATGTCGGACCAGCTGCGGGCGGGGCCGTCGGAGGTGACGTTGTAGGTGCCGTACGGGGCGGCGGTGTCGAGGAGGTGGACGACGGCGCGGGCGAGGTCGTCGGCGAAGGTCAGCCGGCCCACCTGATCGTCGACGACGGAGGGGGATGCGCCCGAGTCGGCGAGGCGCGCCATGGTGCGCACGAAGTTGGGCCCCTCGCCGACCACCCAGCTCGTGCGCAGCAGGTAGTGCCGGGGCAAGGTGGCGACGACGGCGTCCGCGGCGGCCTTGGCAGCGCCGTAGGCGCCCAGCGGCGACGCCGGCTCGGTTTCGTCGTGGATGTCGCGGACGCCGTCGAAGACGTAGTCCGACGAGATCGCCACCAGCGGCAGGCGGTGCCGGCGGGCGGCCTCGACGAGGTGGCGGGTGCCGTCGACGTTGACCGACCAGCAGGCCGCTCTCCCGTCGCGTTCGGCGGCGTCGACGTTGGTGTAGGCGGCGGCGTTGATGATCGCGGACGCGCTCGACCAGTCGAACCCGCGCACGGCGGCCTCGTCGGTGAGGTCCAGGTCCGCGTGGCCGAGGGCGACCGCCTCCGGCAGGAGGACCTTCAGCGCCCGGCCCAGCTGGCCGTCGGCGCCGGTGATGACGGGGCGACGCCGCGGGACGGGCGTGACGTCCGACAGCCGCGGATGGGAGCGGTCGGCGTCGGAGAGCGTCGCCTCGGTGAGTGGTATCGGCCAGGCGACGCCCGGATGGTCCAGGTTGAGGAAGGTGTAGCGCTCCTTGGCCTCGGCGGACCAGTGGTCGTTGACGAGGTAGGCGTAGGCGGTCCCGTCGTCGAGGGCCTGGTAGGCGTTACCGACGCCGTAGGGCACGAAGACGGCGCGTTCCGGCCCGAAGTCGACGGTGACGACGCGGCCGAAGCTGTCGCCGTCGCGGAGGTCCACCCACGCCCCGAAGACGCGCCCGGTGACCACGGAGACGAGCTTGTCCCACGGCTCGGCGTGGAAGCCGCGGGTGGCGCCGGCGGCGGCGTTGAAGCTCACGTTCTGCTGGACGGGGCCGAAGTCGGGCAGGCCGAGGGCCGTCATCTTGGCGCGCTGCCAGTTCTCCTTGAACCAGCCGCGGCCATCGGTGATGACGGGCAGGTCGACGACCAGCAGCCCCGGGATGTCGGTGGGGGAGACGCGGAGTTCGGGCATCAGCGCCCCCGGGCCGCGTAGCCCGCCTCGGTGGCCGCCTTCTGGGGCCGCCACCAGGCCTCGTTGTCGCGGTACCAGGCGATCGTGGCGGCGAGGCCCGAGCGGAAGTCGCGGTGTCGCGGAGTCCAGCCCAGCTCGTCGCGCAGCTTGCCGGCGTCGATGGCGTACCGGAGGTCGTGACCGGGGCGGTCCGCGACCAGGTCGTAGGCGTCTGCCGGCTGGCCCATGAGCTCCAGGATCAGTTCGATCACCGCCCGGTTGCTCTGTTCGCCGTCGGCCCCGATGAGATAGGTGTCGCCGAGGCGGCCGGCCTCGAGGATGCGCCACACGGCGGCGTTGTGGTCGTCGACGTGGATCCAGTCGCGGACGTTGAGGCCGCTGCCGTACAGCTTGGGGCGGACGCCGTCGAGGACGTTGGTGATCTGGCGGGGGATGAACTTCTCCACGTGCTGGCGCGGGCCGTAGTTGTTCGAGCAGTTGCTCAACGTCGCGGCGACCCCGAACGAGCGGACCCATGCCCGGACGAGATGGTCGGCGGCGGCCTTCGACGCGGAGTAGGGGCTGGACGGGTTGTAGGGGGTCGACGGAGTGAAGCGGGCCGGGTCGTCGAGCTCGAGGTCCCCGTACACCTCGTCGGTGGAGATGTGATGCAGACGCGTGCCGCGACGCCGCACGGCCTGGAGGACGTGGAACGTACCGAGGATGTTGGTGTCGATGAAGACTGCCGGGCCGTCGAGCGAGTTGTCGTTGTGCGACTCTGCCGCGAAGTGGACCACGGCGTCGTGCCCGCTGACCAGGTCGTCGACCACGTCCGGGTCCGTCACGGAGCCCTCGACGAGGGAGAACCGTGCGGGGTCCAGGCCTGCGAGGTTGGCCGGGTTGCCCGCGTAGGTCATGGCGTCGAGTACCGTCACGGTCGCGTCGGTGTTGGCCAGCACCCAGTGCACGAAGTTGCTGCCGATGAAGCCGGCGCCGCCGGTGACCAGGATCGCGCTCACACTCGCGAGCCTACCGGCCGGGGCCGCCGCGCGGCGGTCTGTCCCTCAGCGCTTCCGGTGCGGTGCCCCGGCGCGTGTGACACTGTAGGGCCATGCGGGGGATCATTCTCGCCGGCGGTACCGGCTCCAGGCTCCATCCCATCACCTTGGGCACCAGCAAGCAGCTGATGCCGGTGTACGACAAGCCGATGATCTACTACCCGATCGCGACGCTGATCTTCGCCGGTATCCGCGACGTGCTGATCATCACTACCCCGCACGAGGCGGCTGCGTTCCGTCAACTTCTCGGCGACGGCGAGCAGTTCGGCGTGCGTTTCACGTTCGCGACCCAACCCGAGCCGAAGGGGCTGGCGCAGGCGTTCACGATCGGGGCGGACTTCGTCGCCGGCGGTCCGTCGTGCCTGATCCTCGGTGACAACATCTTCTCCGGCCCCGGCCTCGGCACCCGGCTCCACGACCGCACCCGTGACATCGACGGGGCGCTCGTGTTCGGCTACCAGGTCGCCGACCCGACGGCGTACGGCGTGGTTGAGGTGGACGATCGGGGCATGGCGGTATCGATCGAGGAGAAGCCCGCGCAGCCGAAGTCCCATTGGGCTGTGCCAGGGCTGTACTTCTACGACGAGCAGGTGGTCGACATCGCGGCCGGCCTCCAGCCGTCCGCGCGGGGCGAGTATGAGATCACCGACGTCAACCGCGCCTATCTGGATCAGGGGCGGCTGCACGTGGAACTCCTGCCCCGGGGCACCGCGTGGCTCGACACGGGCACGTTCGACTCGCTCAACGACGCGAGCAACTTCGTGCGCACCATCCAGGCGCGGCAGGGACTGCAGGTGGGGTGTCCCGAAGAGGCTGCCTGGCGTCGCGGGTTCCTCACCGACGACGACCTCCGCGAGCGCGCCGAGCGGTACCGCAAGTCCGGTTACGGGGCCTATCTGCGTTCGCTCGTCGACTGAGTCCGCGCTCAGTACGCGCCCCTGGAACTGACGACGGCGTTGAACGTGCGCAGCAGGATGACCAGGTCCTGCACCATCGACCAGTTGTCGACGTAGTACAGGTCCAGGCGGACGGTGTCGGTCCAGTCGAGGTCCGAGCGCCCCGACACCTGCCACAGTCCGGTCATCCCAGGGCGGACATCGAGGCGACGGCGGACGTGGGTCTCGTACAGCGCCACCTCGCGCTCGAGCGCCGGACGGGGGCCGATGAGGCTCATCTCGCCACGGAGGACGTTGAACAGCTGCGGCAGTTCGTCGATCGAGAAGCGGCGGATGACGCGGCCCACCCGGGTGATGCGGGGGTCGCGCTTGATCTTGAACAGGGCGCCGTCCGACTCGTTGGCCTGTTCGAGTTGTTCGGCCCGGATCCGTTCAGCATCGGGGACCATCGAGCGGAACTTGAACAGGTCGAAGGTCTCGCCGACGCGGCCGACCCGGCGCTGCTTGAACAGGATGGGTCCGCCGTCGCCGAGCTTGATGAGGAGGGCGGTGACCAGCATCAGCGGGGACAGGAGCACGACGAGGGCGGCGGCAACGAGTAGGTCGAAGGCCCGCTTCGTGAACCTGAGGGACCGCTCGGCCTGCGGCTTGCCGACGTGCATGAGCGGCAGCCCCGCCACGGGGGTCATCTGCAGCCGCTGCCCAGAGATGTCGGTCATGGCCGGGACCACGATCATCTCGGCGTCGTGGCGCTCGAGCTTCCGGGCGATCTCGTTGAATTCGTGTCCACGCTGCACCGATCCCGTGGTGAAGATGACCGCGCGCGCCCCGGTGCGGTCGATGACCGGGAGCAGTTCGTCGACCGTGCCCACCACGGGGTGGCCCGTCGGCGGGCCGTCTGGGTCGTCGTCGGCGGTGATGATGCCGACTGGCGCGTAGCCCAGCCAGGCCTCGCGGCGCAGGACGGTGACGACGTCATTGACGGGGCCGGGATCCCCGATGACCAGAGTCGGCACGCAGAAGCGGCCCCGGCTGCGGACCCGCTGCAGCAGGCGTCGGGTGAGGAGACGCTCCAGGATGAGGGCCGGGACGCCGATCGCGAGGAGGATGACCACGAAGCCGCGCGACAGCGGGTAGGCGAAGACGAACGACGTGAAACCCAGAGCCAGGACGAACAGGAGCGAGGCGCTGAGTACCTGCCGGTACTCCTGGACGCCCACCCCCCAGTGGCGGGCCCGGTAGGAACCGCCGACCGCGAGGGCCAGCAGCCACCCCACGACGATGAAGGGAGTGATGGGAAGAACCAGGTCCGGGGCGTCATCGGCGGACGGCAGGAAAGGCATCTGAGTGCGCAGCGAGACGGCCGCGAACGCCGCGATCGCTATGATCACAGTGTCCAGGGCCACCAGTGCCCACCGATACGAACTGCGCACGCCCCCACCCCCGATGGTTAACTTTAGCTAACTTGCGGGTCACCCGCCTCGTCTGTGTACAACGTGGACCTGGACGGGCCGATATCCTCAGGGGACAAGCGGGCCAGCGGTGCCCGCCTCAGGTTTCGGGGGTCCCAGGGTGACGTTGCTCGAGTTCGTGCGGTTCCTCCGGCACAATGCGCTGCTGATCATCGCGATGACGCTCCTCGGGCTGGGGGCGGCTGCCGGATACGCCTACCTTCAGCCGGTCGTCTATGCCTCCAGCGCCACCGCGATCGTGGTCGCCGGGGACAACACCAGCGTCGGTGGCGCCATGAGCGGTAGCGCGTTGGCCCAGCAGAGAGCCGCGGTCTACGCGGCGCTGGCTGGGACGGGGGCGGTCCGGGATCGGGTCGCGGCCTCGGACGAGGTGGCGGGCAGGCCGAGTGCCGTCGGGGGATCGATCTCGGCCCAGGTGGTCCAGGGGACGTCCCTCATCGAATTGCGGGCCACAGGAGCCTCAGGAGAGGACGCGAGGATCCTGGCGGACGCCGCGCTCGTCGCCTTGGCCGAGGAAGCGCTCGCGTTGGAGATGAGGACGCCCACCGAGGAAGGGCTTCCTGCCAGAGCTGACGACATCGCGGTCAGGCTCGCGGCCTATAGCCCGGCTAACGCGAGTGCGCAGCCCATCTCGCCTGACTGGGTGCGGATCTTGCTGATCGGAACCGGGCTCGGGCTCCTGATTGGCCTGGGCCTGGCTTTCATTCGCTCCAAGCTGGATGTCCGCGTGCGATCCATGGCCGACGTCGAGGAGGAGACCGGGCATGCCGTCCTGGGAGTGGTCCCGGACAGCAAGGAGTTGGCCGAGCAGCGGGCGGGAGCCCGGATCAGCCTGTCCCGGCTCGGCGCCGCGGGGGAGGCCCTGCGCCAGCTGCGCACGAACCTCCGCTACGTGGCGATCGACAACCCGCCCCGCTCCATCGTCGTCACGTCCGCGAATCCGGGCGAGGGCAAGTCCACCATCTCGTCGACTCTCGCCGTTCTCATCGCACGCTCGGGCCAGCCGGTGGTCCTCATCGACGCCGATCTGCGCAAGCCGGTGCAACATGAGATCTTCGCCGCCGACAATGCCGTGGGGCTGTCCCAGGTGCTCGTCGGGGACCTCAGCGTCGAGGACGCCCTCCAGCGCACCAGCGAGCCCAACCTGCTCATCCTCACGTCTGGCAAGGTGCCGGCCAACCCCAGCGAACTGGTGGGGTCGCGGCGGATGAAGGCGTTGTTGGCCCGGTTGGCGAAGCATTACTTCGTGATCACCGACGCCCCGCCGATCCTGGCGGTCACGGACGCGGGTCTCCTGACCGCGTCCACGGACGGGGCGCTGCTGGTGGCGCGCGTGGGTAAGACCCACCGCGAGCAGCTGCGCATGGCCACGAAGCTGGTGAAGCAGGGCGGCGGAGTCGTGCTCGGGACGGTGCTGCACCGTGCCAAGGCCCGGGCTATGGGGGATGCCGTCTACGGCGCGGGCCACGGCGGTGCGTATCAGCAGTACTACGGCCACGGGGATGGCTCAGCGCAGGGATCGGACGAGAACCATGTGGAGGCGGTCGGACTGGGGGCGGTCCTGCCCAACGAGTCGCGTTCCGCGCGGCGGGGCGCCAACCACTAGGGCGGTGTGGGCGCTCCCCGCACGGGTCGCCCATCGAGTTGGCGTTCGCGAACAGCTCCGTGATACGCCAGGTACAGGCCAACGGCGACGGCGAGGGGCGGGCTGGTCAGCGAGAAGCCTATGTTCAACGAGCAGATGAGCGCCGCGATGATGGCTCCTTCGGCCCAGACGGGGCGGTCCCGAGGTGGCAGCTGATGGAACATCCAGAAGAGGGCCCCGAGGAGTAGTAGGAGGAGGCCAAGCGCGATGAGGCCACCTTCCACTTGGATGGCGCGGTAGCTGTTGTGGAAGAACAAGGTGGTGCCGCGGATCTCGGTGATCGCGGTGCCGAGGCCCTCACCCCACCAGCCCGCCTGATCGACCATCTGCCGTTCGGCCCGCACGAGGTCTTCCCGAAGACTGTCTGAGCCTTCACGCTCCGTGAACCAGTTCCTCGCCTCGGCCACCCCGTTGAGCCACAGATAGAGGGCAGTAGTTCCACCCAGCACTACCAGGCTGCTGAGGCGTCGCAGCCTCGTACCGAGCCAGACCCACAGCGAGGCCACCGCGAAGGCGAACATGGACGTGCGTGAGACGGTGAGCACGATGCCAGCGGCTGCGAGCGTCCACAGGGCCAGCCGGGCCCGCCTAGTGGTCAGGGACTGCGCGGCGGCGAAGGCCAGCGTGACCAGGACATAGCCGGCCGCATTGGGGTCGCCAAGGACACCCGTGAGGCGGCCCACGTAGCTGCTCTGGGGCAGTAGGGCAACGCTGACGATGAGAGCAGGGACGAGACCGATGGCGATGCCGCGCGTCAGTGATCGGACATGGACCCGGCCGGACGCGATCACCCCGGCTACCAGGAACAGCGTCAGGATGTTGACCGTTCGACGGAGCTCGCCGAGGCCCTGCTCCAGGACGGTGCGCGCGACCAGCCAGCCCACCAAGGCGGTAGCGGACAGCAGAACGGCGGGGCTGGCGGCGGGCCAGCGAGAAGGCGCCCAGACCGCAACGGCGACCAGCCCGACGCAGGCCAGGGTGTTGATGGGCAGCGACATGGCCGGGACAAGGAACTCAATGCCGCGCACCGGCAACAACAGCCCCAGCAGGAACACCGGGATGACGATGTCTCCCCAGCGCTCGACCCACCCGTCGGCGACGTCAGTGGCGCGTCTGGGCGTGGCAGTCGTGTCGGTCGGGTGGCTCATCGGTGCGTGCCTCGGGGAGGTTGGGCGGAGGACGCGGCCAAGTCCTCCACGTGCCGGCCCAGTGCGGCAGCGAAGTGGTGCTCCTGGAAGGACTGGGCGTGGGCCCTGATCGCTGCGGAGTCCCACGAACGCCCGCGATCCGCCAGGACGGCGGTGCGGATGTCGTCGGCGCTCGGCTTCTCGAAGAAGGAGCCGCTGACGCCAGGTGCGACCGTGTCCAGATATCCGCCTGCGTGGAGTGCGAGGGTCGGGGTGCCGCGCATGGCCGCCTCCAAGGGCGTCAGACCGTAGTCCTCGTGGCTGGGTGCGATGAGGGCCGCGGCGCGGTCGTAGGCCCAGGCGAGCTCACCGTCGCTCAGCCCTTCGAGCATCCGCACGTTGGAGGGAAGCGTCGCGCGGAGCTGGTCGCGCAGCGGGCCGCGCCCGACGATGACGAGGCGCTCGCCAGGAAGGTCACGGAACGCGTCGATCACGCGGTCGACGTGCTTATAGGGCAGTAGTCGCGACACTACGAGATGGAAATCGGGCCAGTCCGCGAGGGCGGCGATGGGCTCCGCCTCCACGCCGGCCTGGACGGCGGGGGGTGCGGGAACGACGGTCGCGTCGAGCCCGTAGACGCGGGCGATCCGCTCGCGCACGGTGGTGGAGTTGGTGAGATAACGGTCAGCGGACCGGGCGGCCCGCTGATCCCACGCGACGAGCTTCGGGCGGAGCGCGCTGAGGCCCCAACCGATCAGCGAGGCGCTGGGCGACGCGCCGAGGTAGTCGTCGGCGAGGTAGAGGAAGCGCGCGGGCGAGTGACAGTAGACCAGCTTGCGTCCCGTCGTCCGGAAGCCGTGGGCGAACGCCGTCGTCGACACCAGCAGGACGTCGGCGTCGATGACAGGTGCCCGGTCGATGGCCCGCTGGTACAGCGGCAGCCCGAGGCGGTGGTCGCGGTGCAGCACTCGCAGACGGTCCAGGGGCGTGGTGCGGATGCGGACGTCGCGGAACTCCGGGAAGGTGCTGTCAGGGGCGTAGAGGGTGGTGTAGACGTCGGCGTCCGGAAACGCACGCGTCATGGCCAGGACCACCCGCTCAGCGCCTCCGCGTTGAGTCAGGTAATCGTGCGCGATGGCGACCCGTGGTCGTGAGCCCATGTCAGATCTCCGTCGTCGTCTGGTGCGGCCGCCGATGGCCGGCCAGCGCGGCCGATTCGACGAGGAGCGCGATGGCCTTGCGGGACACCGGCAGGGGCAACCACCGGGCGGCTGAGTCGATGAGCCGTGCCGCAGTCCGGAGCGCCGAGCGCCCGGCCACACGTGCCGTGATGCGCACGGCTGCGTTCCACACGCTGTCCAGGGGAGGAACGGCGCTCGCGAGCACGCCTCCGTGCTTGGCTTCGAAGATCCGGCGTGCCGCGCCGCTGTGGAAGGCCCGAAGGACCCGGCTGGCGGTCGAGGTGGCGGCCACGTGGTGAGGCGTCTCCAACTCGGGAACGAGCCGCACCGGGACGCCGAGCCGATGCAGGCGGTATCCCCAATCGACGTCCTCCCAGCCGTACGCGCGGAAGTCGGGATCGTAGGGGCCCACGCGGCTCCACAACGTCCTCGTCGTAGAGCAGTTGCCGGCCCAGTATCGCCAGGCGGTCTGGGGTGATGCGGCGTAGGCCTCTCGCCGGAAGTTGCCGTCCGCGGCGCGGCCATAGGCGCGGGCGTAAGGGGTGTCCGGGAGACGGTTGAGGTACAGGCCGATCGCGCCCCCGGGGTGCTCGGCGAGCGCCTGCTTGTGACGCCTGACAAAGTCCGGGGCGGGCACGAGGTCGTCGTCGCAGCGGATGAGCACCTCGCCGCGCGCGGCCTCGAAGCCGGCGTTGAGTGCGGCCACGCGACCGCGGTTCTCCGGGAAGACGATGCTGCGCACGGGAAGCTCCTGCTCGTACGCCGCCACGACGCCAGCCGAGTCGTCGATGTCCCCGTCGAGAACGACGATGGCCTCCCAAGCCGGATCGTCCTGGGCTGCCAGGGCATCAAGGAGAGTGGGCAAGCGTCCGGCACCGCCGCGGCTTGGGATCACGATCGACGCCAGTGTCACCAGTGGCCTCCGATCTGGTCGAGGATGCCAGCTAGACGCCGTCTCCCTGCCTCGGGTGAGTACAGGTCTCGCCATCGCTGGTGGGACTCGGTGAGTTGTCGCTCAGTGTAGGCGCGCGTCGCGCGGCTGATCTGGCGCGCGAGGTCGGCGGGATCGCCTCGCCGTGCGATCCACGGGAACTCTGGACCCGCGACGCTCGGCAGAGCACCCGAATCGGTGATGATGAAGGGGCAGCGCACCGACATCGCTTCGGCGGCAACGAGGCCGAAGGGTTCCTCCCACACGGAGGGAAAGACCGCCAGATCGACGGCATCGAAGAAGTCTTCCCGGCTCACCCAGCCGGCACGTTGAGTGATGTGCTCGATCGGCGTGAGTGCCTTATCGACGGCTTGGCTGTCCCGACTGCTGACGAAGCGGGGCTCGCCCGCCAGGAACAACCGGTAGGTGCCGGGCTGCTCGCGATCGAGCTTGGTCAACGCCTCAGCCAGCACAGTCACCCCCTTGTCGGGAGACAGACGGCCCAGGAATCCGACGGTGACGGGACGGACAGCGAGCGGCATCGACCGCGCGGTGACTGGAAGCGGCTCGGTCCAGTTCTCGACGACCACCGGCCGGCCGGGGCACACCGAGCGCATGAACTCCGAGGGGACAACCACGCGTACGGCCCCCCGAATCGCAGCGTGGGCGGCCAATCGCTGCGCTCGTGTGGGTGGTTGGTGAAGGTGGACCACGCGGTTTGCCTGGCCTGCGGTCGCGAATGCGGGACGGAGACCGTTGCACCACAACAGTCCCGTTCGCTCGGAGCTGGCCCAGCGACGGAGCGCACGGAGGTAGCCGATCGTCGACGACGAACGCACAACGGTGGTCGGGAAGCCGCGCTCAATCGAGGCCCTGGCCAGCTCGCCCGACGGCGCGACCACCCGAGCATCATGACCCGAATCGGTCGCGGCCGCGGCCATAGCCAGCAGCATGACCTCGCCGCCGCCCATGTCAGCCTGATTGGCCGCGAACGTGACGATCATTCCGAGATCCGCACGTAGATGCTGGCGATCTGCTCAACCATGGCACGGACCGTCGGCCAGTCGCCGGGGAGCTGCGGCCGGGAATCGAGGTGCAGCGCCTGCCTGGACATCACGTCGGCGACGGCTCGCGGGCTGTCAGCGGGCACGAGGCACTGGGATGGCAGGATCTCCCGATTCCCTCCCACCGGCGTCGCGACGACACCGAGGCCCCGGACGACCGCGTCGAGCAGGGAATAGGACGCGTTCTCCCACTCCGACAACTGCACAAGCACGTCATGGCTGTCCAGGGCCATGCCGGGATCGACGTGGCCCACGAATCGCACCAGGTGAGCGAGATGGCCCGCATGCGTCAGGGCAACAAGATGATCAAGTTCAGGTCCCTCACCTGCCACGGTCAGGCGTGCCTGAGGCTCCTCCTGAGCGATCACCCCGAAGGAGCGGAGCGCGGCCGGGAGGTTCTTCTCGGCAGCCAGTCTGGACAGCGTGAGAAACCGCAGGCCCGGTGGAGCAGGACGCTCGCCGACGGGGTCGACTCCGTTACGAACGACTTCGATGGGGACGGCCGGTCGCCATGCTGCAACCATCTCCCGTCGGGTTGACTCGCTGACGGCTATCAGCGCGCTGAATCTCCGGCTCCTGAGGTGGTGGAGCGCCTGCCGACTCTGCGCCCGCAGTCGGCCGCGATGGTAGAGCTGGGCGTCACCGGCGATGCCATGCTCGGTTGAGACCAGGCGCACGGGGAGCCCCACCGTGGCCGCCGCAACCAGGAAGTCCGCCCGCGCCAAGTGGGAATGCACGATTCGGGGCCTCACCCGGGTCACCACCTTCCGCAGTGCAGCCCCCGACCGGGCCGGCGGTCCGCTGAAGTCCACGGGGTGCACGCGGGTCCCTCGGGCACGCAGAGCGTCGGTCAGCGGGCCGACCGGGGCCGCCACTTCGAGGCGGTAGCCGGGGATGCCTTCCCGCGCGACGTCGAGCACATGTCGGGACACGCCGGCGAGCTGACTCACCGGCGCCACCCACAGCGCCACGGGTTGTGTCACGTCAGAACCATTGCTCCAACCGGTCGAGTGCCGTCCAGAATCCCTCGCCGTTGTTGGTGTGACCCATCCAGATCTCGGGGATGAACGCGGCGTGGGGAGCGAGGCGATCGAGTTGCTCCGCGAGCACCGGCCAGTCGACTTCGCCCTCCCCGATCTGGGGGCCCTCGCCGTCGACGCCCTCGGCGTCGACGAGGTGGAGGTGTTCGGTCAGCGGCGCGAGCGCCTCGACGTAGGTGCTGAACGGCATCTTGTGGAAGTTGGCCGCCAGCTTCGAGTGTGAGATGTCGAGGGTGAGGCGTTGGCCGTACCGGGTGCAGAAGTCGACGGTGTCGTCGAGCCCCATGAACAGGTTGTGGTACTGCTGGCCGCCCATCAACCACGGGAAGGGGGGAAGCGTCTGCGCCGTGAGCCGGACGTCCGCCGTGTCGAGCCGCTCGAGACCCTGCGCGATCCTGGCGTACATGGCGGGACGTTCAGCCGGGTCGACGAAGCCGTCGGCGGTGAAGCCGCCCATGGTGGCGATGACCACCGGCGGTTGCTCACAGGTGAAGTAGCGCGTCAGGCGTCGCGCGATGTCGATCACGCGCTGGGTCTCGCGGATCGATCGCTCCCAGACGGCGTCGTCCGGGCTGGCCAGGTTGATGATGAAATCGCCGGCATAGAGATCCGGGGTGTGGCAGGTGAACGTCATGTCCAGCCTGGTGGAGAAGATTTGATCCACGTCGAGCTCGACGTCCTTGTACGACAGGTGGAACTCGATGAAGTCGGGATTCGTGCCCTCGATGAGTTTGGCGTAGTCGTGGTAGCGCACGGGTATGCCCCAGGGCCGACGGAAGCGGTAGTGACGCCCGCGTGATACCGCGTCGGTGAGGTCCCCCGGATAGAAGAAGTCCCCGGCCTCGACGACCCGTCGCACGGTGCGCCCGACGAGGGCATCAAGGCGGTTGGGCTGCAGCCCCCGCCCGGGCGACTTGACCGTGACGTCGGCGCGGGCGATGCGCTCGCCGATCTCGATCCGCCGCGTCGAGACGAGAGACTTGGCCAGATTGACGCGGTTCATGGACTCGCCCGTGGAGATGACGCGGGCGTCCCCGCTCCCCAGCGACTCCTCGAGTTCGCGGATGCGCGACACCATCTGGCGGAACTCCGCGGGAAGGAGGGAGACCTTGTGGTCGTTGCCCTCCAGATCGCGATCCGTTGTGAAGTGCTTCTCGATGATGCGGGCCCCCATGGCCACGGCCGCCAACGGGATGTGGAACCCGCGCTCGTGACCGGAGTAACCGACCGGCCCCCCACAGATCTCGGCGAGCCGCCGGAGATAGCGCAGGTTGATGTCCTTGAACGGTGCGGGATACGTCGACTGGCAGTGCAGCAGGGCGAAGGGCGAACCTGAACCCCTGAGCAGGTCTGCAGCCTCGACGATCTCCGCCTCGGTGCTCATGCCGGTGGAGACGATCAGCGGGAGGCCGGTGGCGAACATGTCCGCCAACAGGGTGTGGTTCGTCATGTCCGCGGACGCGACCTTCAACGCGGGGATGCCAGCGTCGGCCAGGACCTTGACGCTGGGCGAGTCCCAAGGGGTGCACAGGGCGTCGATGTCGCGGGCGCGGCAGTGATCCAGCACCCGCAGCATGTCGTCGGCGGACAGCGAGTACTTGGCCAGGAGGTTGAGCGTGTACTGCGCACCGAGGTCCTCGCCGCCCGTGGCAGCCCCGGACTGGCGATAGAGCGCGTCCATGTCCCGCAGCTGAAACTTCACCACGTCAGCGCCCGCGTCGACGGCCAGGTCGACCAAGTGCTTGGCGAACTCCACGTCCCCCTGATGGTTGTTCCCGATCTCGGCGATGAGCAGTGTCGGGTCCTCGGCGGAGACCCGGTGCCGGCCGATCATGAGGGTTCGGCGGTCGTTCGACGCCACTGCGACGAGACGACCCTGCTCGTCGATGAGCGGCAGGTGGGTGATGACGCCGGCGATGAGTGTGGCGATCTGCGTGTGGGGGGCGGTGACAGCTGCGCGGACGCAGCGGGTGTTGGCGGCGCGGCCGCTGGGGGCGTCGAGCGTGGCGCCCGCGTCGGACAGGAGCCAACGGCGGATGTCGCCGTCGGAGAGGGAACCGAGGAGGCGGCCATGTCCGTCCACGACGAAGACGATGCGGGACTTGTTGGCGTCGATCTTCCGCAGCGCGGTGATGATCGAGTCATCATCGCGGACGGCGAATCTCCCCACGCTGCGTTCGATGATCATGAGAGCCCCCGACTTCTGGAGTGCACCGGCGGATCCTCCAGCACTCGTGTTCATCGTGTCATATTCGCGCTGGCTACGCCTCTGTCTGCCGGTACTGCTCCCGCTTTGCCTTCCACCAGTGCCAGAGCGGCCGGAGGCGTCGCTTGATGCGGCCCACCACGCCCATGCGCACCGATCGCGCCCAGAACTCCACGGGCGTCATGGGACTCCGCACTCGAACACTGAACTCGTCGAGGAGGTGTTCGGGAACCAGTTCCTGGCCAAGACCGAATCGCTCGGCGAAGCGAGCAACCCCGAGCTTCTTGTCGTAGTGGCCGCAGAAGTGCATGACGAAGGCATCTGTGAGGCTGTCGTCGTAATAGTGGCCCCGCGAGTTCAGTTCCCGGTGGTCAACGATCGCCACACCCGCCATCAGTCCCGACGTCTCCAAGGCCCACAACATCTGGTCCTGGTCCCCGTGGGTGAAGACGCCGTGGGCGTCCTCGTCCCACCAGGCACGGACTTCGGCCAGGTCGCTGCCCTCCATCAACTCGAGCAGCTGCAGCGTCCGCGGATCGTTGCGGAACAGGACGACGCCGGTGTTGATCACGGACCAGAACCCGTTCGGCTCGGTGGGGCCGTTAGCGAGAACCATGAAATTGCCGTCGCGCTCGGCTTGCTCGATGAAGATGTTGAGGTTGTCGCGGGAGAAGTCGGTGAAGTACGCGTCGTCGTCGATCCAGATGAGCCACTCGTACAGTGGCAACACCCGCCGGATGATCGAGGTCTTGTAGAAGAACTTGTTGGTGATGCCGCGGTCGATCCCGCACTCGAGCCGGTAGTCGATTCCGTGAGTGCGGGCGTAGATGGCGTGGTTGAGGTAGGAGCGGAACCGGATCTCGTCGGCGCCGGAAACCAGGCACGCCCTAGGGCGGACGTCCGGTTGAGGCTGTCGGGATTCCTCGGTGTTCATCGCAAAGCTCCTCGCTCGGTCATGGCCCTGAGAATTTCTGCTGGCGATCCGCCCATGGCCGGTGGGGGCGTGGGCGTCTCACCCCAGCGGCGCATCCCGTAGCGCTCCCAGACATCCTCCAACCATGGCGGCGGATTGTGGTGGTAGACCCAGGCTGGGACCCCACGCGCTGCAGCCTCCAGGATCCCGGTGGAGAAAGCGCTCACGACGGGGCGCCCCATGTCGTGGATACTCGGCGAGAAGTCGAACTCCATGCCCATTCGGCGCCAGAGGGCGTGCTGTGCGCGGGAGATCTTGTCCTCCTCACGCGGATGTGGACGGTAGGCAGCGCCCGTCTGACGCCAGAAGGCGGTGACGGAACGCGTCATGGACCACCGCGACAGTTCTGCCCCGTGGAGCTGCCCCAGGAAGACCGGTGTAACGAACCGGCTGACGTGCGGGGCGGGATTTGACTCCGCGGAGTGCAGCATCGCCGAACCTGCCACGTGGGTGAGCAGATCGGGCCTGTTCGAGGCAACGAACTCAGCATCCTGCTCAGACCAAGCCAGCCACACGACTCGATGCGGAGGGGGTGGAGAGTACGGCGTGAGCAGGCCGTGCTGAACGACCACCTCGCGCCACCCACGCCTGGTGGCTTCGGCGTGTGCCCATGCCCCTACGGTCAGGTGATCACCGATCGTGGCGACCGTGGACACGCTCCGCAAGCTGGGATTGTCCACTTCGATCCACTCGCCCTCTGGGAGGGGGAATTCGATCCCTCGAGGTGAGGCGATGACTGCAGGGAGCTCGACGTCTGCGTTCAGGGGCGCCAACAGCGAGTGGTGGTTAGTCGGCGAGCTCGAGTCGCAGGCCACGAGAAGGTTCGGGTCCGTGCCTCGAATCCAGAACCTCATCGCGGCCGGGGACGATGGCCTTAGTCTGCCGCGCGCCGGGAGGCGGTCCTTGAGGACATGTAGCCGTCGGCGCGAGTTCTGCCACTTCCGCCACGCCACAAGGTCGGTGAACATCAGGCCCACAGCTCGGCCACCCTTGCAGCACGGTGCGCCCAGGTGTGCTCTGCGAGGGTGCGCTTGCGGCCCGCCGCGCGCATCGCGTCGCCCCAGCCATCATCGCGAATGGCGCGCTCACACAGCTCCACCAGTTCGTCCTCACTGTGGAATACGGCCACCTCCGTGCCGGGGTCGTAGTACTCGGAAACATCATCACGGTCGATGAGCTGGACGCCACCCACCCCAGGCACCTCGAACGTCTTCATGGTGAAGCCGTCTTGGTCCCCGTGGATGTTGATGGCCGCTGGGGCGCCTGCCGTCAAGGCGTATCCGTCCAGGCGGTCGATGTCGCGGGCTGCGGGTACCGGCGGGCGCGTGACCTGCCATGTTCGCGCGAGATCAATAGGGTGACGAGACCAGTCCCGGCCGTAAGCGCGCACGGGCACCCCCGACCGGGAGAGATACTTCAGCAGGTGCTCTCGCCGGGGGTAGCGCGCGCCGATGAACACTACATCATCTGTCTGACGGGGTGCCGCCGTCATGGCGGGGTCGAACGCATTCGGCACATGCAGGCAGGCAAGACCGGCATCCTGAAAAGCTGCGGTGTCGAGGGGTGAATAGGACAGTAAATGCTCGAAGCGAGCGAGGGACCGGCGATCGTGTCCGGTGCGGCGGACTTCGTCCCACAGCCACAGGTACGAGCGTGAGCCGGTGACGGTCAGGGCGTCGTAGACCTCGTCGCCGAGATCGTCGCCCCGGATAATGATGGTGATGTCTGGGCGGACGCCCCTGATCACGTCAGCTGCGGCGGCGCTCTGTCCGCCTGGGACGCGTGCGCCGGCCCCAGCCTTGACGGGAAATTCATGGAATATCTTGTGAGCGAGTTTCTGCCGGAAAGTGCCCTTTGCGTCGTACGGGTAGGCAGCCACGTCCAGTCCGATCTGCCGGAAGCCTTCCGCGATGCTGGACCAGTAGCCGTGGAAGACGGGACTGAGCAGCAGCAGCCGAGGTTCTCTCACGTTGCGCTCCGCGCCAAAGAAAGCTCCTCGCGCGCGGTGGCGAGGGGGTCGACGGGGATGCCCCGCAGTCGCCGGACCATATTCCAAGAGAGATTGACCACGGTGGCGACGACCAGGGCAGACCGGAGGCGTCGGCGCCCGCCCCATTTCGCCGAGTATCGAAGCTGACCTTGCACGAGCCAGCGGCGCCGCTTCGCAGGGTCGGAGGAGCCGCCGCCCTCGTGCGTGACTGAGACTCCGGGGACGTAGCGCCGCCTCACGCCGCGGCGGGCAAGCCTGCGCTGGAGATCGATCTCCTCCGAGTTCATGAAGAAGCGCTCGTCGAACCCGCCCACGTCCGCAAACTCGTCGCGGGGAACCATGAGCGCCGCTCCAACGAGCCAGTCCACGTCGATGGGCTCACGCGCGTCGAGCACCCGGGTGTCGTGGCCGAGGAGGCGCCGCATCCAGTCTCGGTCACGCCATCTGGCCAGGGGCGTCAACCACTCAGCTGCTTGGTGGAGCGTCGTCGGCCAGCGTCGCGCGCTGATCGTCACACGCCCTCGGGCGTCGAGCACGCGGGGACCCACAACGCAGGGGTGCGCCACCCTCTCCGCATCCACCAGTCGCTCGATGAGGTCGACGGGGACAGCCAGGTCGCTGTTTAGGATGAGGAGGAGGTCTAGGGTGGCGAATGCGGCACCGGTGTTGACGGTCGCGCCGAAGCCGCCGTTGCTGTTGCGTCGGATTACCTGAACGCCGTCACAGGAGGGGAAGGGTTCCGGCGAGTGGTCGTCCACCACGAAGATCTCATGCGTTCGCTGTGGGCGCAGTTGGGAGATGAGGTTCAAGGTGGGCCGGGGATCCCCGTAGTGGGGAATGATGACGCTCACCGACGGTGCGTGCATGATTCCCCCTGTACGTGCGATGGAAATGTCCCGTCCCGACCAGCTCTCGGCCTAGTTTAGGCTGAACAGGGGAGGGCACATGCGAGTCGGAGTGGTGACGCCGTGGGACATCGCTGACGAGCGGGCCTGGTCCGGGGTCGTGAAGCCCATGGTGGAAGCCTTGGGCCGTCGCATGGAGATCATCCCCTTCCTGACTCACGACGTCGCGGACGCGGCGCTGGATCGGGCGCTCTGTCGCCTGCTAGACGGCCGTGGCGGGCGCCGGTACCTCGTGGGGCATTCGTTGGCGACGGGCCTCACGCGTGCGCGCTTGCTCGAGAGGCGGCTGAAGCGCGATCCGGTGGACGTCGTGCTCGGCGTCGCCGCGTCCCAGGACCTCGCTCTCGCGCGTATCGAGGCCGCCGTCGTGCAGGTGGCCGACACCTCGTTCTCCGCGCTCCAGGACTTCTACCCCCTGTACACGAACCTGCACGGCCTGACCCGCTGGCAGGGACGACGCCTGGCTGGGCGGGCGAGCAGAAGGGCTGCCCACACACTCGCCGCCACGGAGTGGGCTCGGCAGGCCATCATCCGAGATGAAACCGTGGCCCCCGGTACGATCAGCGTCGCCCGCTTCGGGCCGGCCATCGCCCCCGGTGAACCATTCGACCGGGCCGGACTCACGGGACCGGCGCGGCTGTTGGTGGTCGCCAGCGACTGGGAACGCAAGGGCGGAGATCGCGCGGTGGCACTGTGGCAGGCGCTGGTCGCCCGGGGTGTGGCGGCCTCGCTGACGGTTGTAGGAGCTGCCCCCGAGACCCTTCCACCCGGGGTGAGACGAGTCGGAAAGGTGAACCGGGAGGAGATGGCCGAGCTGTACCGGACTCACCACGTGCTGGTGGAACTGGCCCGGGGGAACACGGCCGGGGTCACCCTGACGGATGCGGCAGCCTTCGGGCTTCCCGTGCTCGCGGCCGATGTGGGAGGCGTGGGCTCCATCGTGGCGGACGGGCTGACGGGGCGCCTCGTCGCCGGTGCGGACCAGCCAGCAGCGCTGGCCGCGGTCCTGGAACTCCTAGACCCGAGTGCATGGAGTCGGTGGAGCGCCGCTGCTCTCGGGCGCAGCCGATCCCTGCTCAACTGGGATCACTGGGCGGGTGAAGCTGAAGCGCAGCTGGTCAATGCTGCGTGAGCGGGCGGTAGATGTCGCGGACGGCGGCATCGAAAGTTGCCACCCCGAATCTCTCCGCAGCCCATGTCTGCGTCAGGGCGGCCGCTTCGAATGCGGCCTCAGGGTCGTTGAGCGCGTCGAGGACGGCACTGGCCAGCCCCTCGGCCGTGTCGTCGAGGCCGTGCAGTCGCTCTGCCCCAGCGATGCCCTCGGCTCCGATGGTGGTGGTTACCACGGGGATTCCCCGGAGCATGGCTTCGATGGTCTTGAACTTCACTCCCGCCCCGTCCCTGAGCGGCACCACCGCACATGTGACGCCCTCGTACGCACTTTCGAGGTCGTCGATGAACCCGAGGTACGAGATGCCGGGCACTCGCTCCAACTCCGCAGCGGCCGATGTGCTGAGGCCCGCTCCCACCACCCGGAGGGTGGCGTCAGGGCGTTGGGCCGTGACCAAGGGCCAGATCTCCTGTGCGAGCCAATGGAGGGCGTCGGCGTTGGCGGGCCGGGCCAGGAAGCTCAGGAACAGGACGGTGGGTGCTGCGGGAGGGCGTCGTGCCGGGAGGGCGTCACGTCCGAGCGGAGGCGCCACCACCGCCACTCGCGGATTGCGCCCCCCGGGGTCCAGGATGAGGCGGTCCTTCTCGCTGAACACCACCACGGCGTCGGCGAGTTGCAGCGCCCGCCTCTCCGATAGCCGGGCCAGGGCGTGGGCGACGCGCCACCGCAGACGGTCGATGAGCCAGGTGCTCTGCAGCCGTCTCCTAGTGGTGATCTGGGTGGGAACGTCATGGAACGTCATGACGAGGCGGGCGCTTCTGTTGAGACGCCGGACGAAGGCCAGCCGGGTCCAGCCGGCCCACTGGAAGTCGAGAACGTCTGCCCGTCGAATTTCATCACGGACCTCGCGTCGACGAAGGAGGTCCCACGCGGCAGGCAGGTAAATGTGTTGCACATCGATCTTGGACCACCACGTTGACAGCCGAACGAGCAGGGGGCGCACGGCAGATTCCTCACCGAGCCACGTCCAGCGCAGCGCGGACTGGTCTGCTGCTCCCTCGTTGCTGGGGAACCGTCCGACGAGGTACCGGGGGTCGGCCCAGGTCTCGAGGGCGCGGTGCAGTTGCCACACGTACTGCCCTCCGGCGTGCGCTGGCGACGGGACCGGAAGCACGGGCGTGATGGACAGCACCACCGGTTTCTGGGCGTCCGCTGTCTCGTGCGCTGCGGTCTTCCCAGCCATGTGACCCCCGGTGTGGACAACTATCGGTAGGTTGGGGGAGTCTCCACTGATCCCCGCCGCTGATGATCCTAGCTACCCCAGGCAGGAGCCCATGCAAACACTGCTCTACCTCATGGATCGCTTGGGTGTGGGTCGCGACGGCGGCATCGTGCTTCCTCTCAAGACTTTGGGCGGGCTGCGGGAGTTTCTTCGTCGGTGGGAAGGCAATCTGCTCTTCGGGACCTTGGGGGGCGTGCAGGAGTTCGAACCCGGCGACCCGACGGTGACCGCGGATTGGGAACAGGTCCCCGGCCTGCGCTGCGTGGGACGATTGCGCTCGCCCCGGGAGGTCGCCGAGATCGAGGCCGATCTGGTGCTGGCGGGGGTGACGCATGCCGGGGTCGCATCCCTGCAGGGCGCAGACCTTCCGTTGGTGCTGCTCGACGACAACTCGGTGGGCGTGAGGCTCCGGATCGCCCGCATCGAGACCCCGTCGTCGACGGACTTTGCGCGTTATGCGCTGGGGCATCTGAGGGATCGGATCACCGTTCTGAGCCCGATGGCAAGGGAGGCCAGGGGCATTCAGGCCAACGGCTTCGCTGCCCATCACACTTATCGCCGCCTTAACCGGAACACGCTCCTCTACCTTGACCATCGGATCGACCGCACGGACGTCGACGCCGTCGCTCCCCGCGCCCGTGAGCCCGGGCAGCCGCTGCGCCTGGGGTTCTCGGGCCGTCTCGTCGCACTGAAGGGCGTCCGTCACCTCCCGCATATCTCCCGATGGCTGGATCAGATGGGAGTCCCGCATTCGCTTACGATCCTGGGTACCGGCCCTGAACTCGGCGCCCTGCGCGACGGTGCACCACCCCACGTCCGCTTCCTGGGGCATCTCGACTTCGAGGGCCAGTGGAAACACTGGGTGCGCGAGAACCTCGACGTCATGGTGCTCCCCCACATCCAGGGCGACTCCTCCTCCACGTACTACGAGGCGCTGGGTTCGGGGGTCCCGGTCGTGGCCTTCGCCAACGCCACCTCCAGGCCGTTGGCGGAGGCGTCCGGCGCCGTCGCCGTCGTCCGCCGGACCCGGGGGGCCAAAGGCTTGGCGATGGCCATCGCAGGGCTGGCCGCTGATGCTCGACGGTGGTCGGACATGAGGACGTCAGGACTCGCGTTCATGGCTGCGCACACCGTGGAGCACGAGTTCGATCGACGGGTGGATCACTTGCGCGGATGCCTCTGAGCGGCCCTCCGCTGCCCTCGGGACGCCTGTGAGCGTGAGCCGTGCTGAAGGCTCTCCGGACAGGGCGAGCTGTGGCGACATGTGCTGCCCACCGTGGTGGTGCTGGCTCCCGCCGCCTTGGCCTGCTCGGGAATGGCCGCCGACTTGCGGGCTTAGCCGGAGCCGTGAGCGGTCCTCCGCTGTCTGGAGGGAAGGAGGCGGGCCACGAGTGGCTCCGGTGCCAGGCTCAACAGCCAATAGGCCACCCCCACCCCGTTGGGCTGGATGCGCCAGGAGCGTGCCAGGGCCCGGCGCACCAAGACCAGGTCGCCGCCGAGTTTCAGGAGCCGGATGGCCCTGACCCGGACCTGGGGCGCGAGCTGCTCGTCCACATCGCGGCGGTGGCCGAGCTGCTTGAGCTCCATGCGCAGGACGCCATCGAGCCACCGGGGACTGTCCGGGTAGAACAGTTGCTCGCCCAACCCTCCCTCGAGCTCTCGGTGGACTGACAGCGGCTCCGGCAACCAGCACAGGGCGAACTCCCGGGCCATCCGGACGTAGGAGTCGTGGTCCTCGTAGGCGATGTGCTCGTCGAAACCGCCGATCGCCCGCAGCGCGGCCGTCCTGAACATCACCGTGGGAGCGGGGATCCAGTTGTCGAAGAGGAGCAGGTCCCGGTAGGGGTCCCGGGTCTCCGGGATCCACGATTCCGAATGGTTCTGGCTGAACGTCTCGGGGTGGAACGAGCCGTCGGGTCGAGCCCGGAGACAGTCGGTGTAGCAGAGGCCCGTGCCACTGCCGGCATTGTCCAGTGCTGTCACCTGCTTCTCCAAGCGATCAGGCAGGGACCAGTCGTCGGCGGCGAGGTAGACGAAGTACTCGGTGTCGACGAGGCCGAGCGCTTCGTTGAGGCCGGCCGGCAGACCGGTGTTCTCCCGGTGCATCAGGAGCGTGAAGCGATCCTCCTGGCCTGAACCCTCGACGAAGCGTCGGATGACGGACTGGGAGTTGTCCGTCGAGTGGTCGTCCACCACGATGATCGTCGCGCGGATGGTCTGGTCGAGCAGCGACTGGAGACACTCCGCGACGTACTCCTGGTGGTTGTAGCTGACCACGGCCACGGTCACTCGTACGCCGGGGCGGTCCGGCTTGCTCACAGGGGGGCCTTGGTGTGCAGCCGCAGGGACTCGGACAGCCGACCCACCTGGAAACAGGCCTGCGCCAACGACTGGCGGACACGCTTGGTTCGCAGGGCGGAAGGCCATTGCCTAAGCCACTCCCAGAACCAGCGCAGGGAGGCTCGGTAGCTCGCCGGGGCAGGGGCGTCCCTCCGGTGCTTGGCATAGAGCTGCACGTGGGCGCGTCCATAGCGAAACTGCTGGCGCAGCAGCGGTCGGAGGCCGGGGCGCTGGTAGTAGTCGATGACGGCATCGGGAGCGTGGACGAGGCTGAAGCCGGCTGCTTCGGCGCGCCATCCCAGGTCGACGTCCTCCTGGCCGATCGACAGGTCCTCGTCATACACGCCGATCGCGTCGAAGACGTCCCGCCGCCACGCTGCGCTACAGCCCGGGAGGTAGTGCCGAAAGCCCATCGAGGTGGGCACGTCGAACTCGTTCCACGTCTCGTCCTGGGGCTCGTCGGGGAAGACCAGGTGGAGCGGGCCGGTTGCGCCGTCCGCCCGTGCCAGCGCCCTCCTGAGCGCCGCGAACCAGGTGGGGTGCACCGCGTCGTCGGCGTCGCAGAACAGAACCAGCTCCTCGTCGGTGCCGGCAATGCCCTCGTTTCGAGCGACGGCGACGCCACGGCGCCGTGAGGCGTCGATGACGCCCAACGACTGGAAGCGCGGCCTCCAGCGGGCGCAGAGCTGAGCCGTCTCGTCGGTGGATCCGTTGTCACACACCACCACCCGGAAATCGAGCTCCGTCTGCGCGTCCAGGGCCGCGAGCTGGCGGGGGAGGGTCGCCGCCGCGTTGAGGGCCGGGACCAACACCACGGCTTGGGCGTTCACGACAACCGCCCGAGACGGACCAGCTCGGCGAACTCCCGGTTGGTGGAGCTCAACTCCGCCATCGTGCCGCGGGCAGCGATGCGACCGCCCGAGAAGAAGAGGATGTCGTCGGCGTGCTTGACGGTTGAGAGCCGGTGGGCGACGACGATGATCGTCATCGCCCCGTGGAGGGTCTTGATCGTCTCCGTGATGCGCGCCTCGGTCTCGTTGTCGAGGGCGGATGTTGCTTCGTCAAGGACCAGCACCTGGGGCTGCCGGTAGAGCGCCCGGGCTATCCCGATCCGCTGCTTCTGCCCGCCGGAGATCCGCGTCCCGCGGTAGCCGACGAGCGTGTCGAGGCCCTGCGGCATGTCAGCCACGAAGTCGCGCAGCTGCGCCATCTTGACTGCCTCGATCACCCGTTCCTCGTCGATGTCGGAGGGATCCACACCGAAGGCGATGTTCTCCCGGATGCTGCAGTCCTGCAGGTAGACGTCCTGCGTCACCACGCCCAGCTGCTCTCGCCAGGACACGGGGTGGTCGTGGATGGAGACGCCGCCGACGGTGATGGAGCCGGCGGACGGTTCGAGGAGCGTGAGAAGCAGCTCCACGAAAGTGGTCTTGCCGGCTCCGCTGGAGCCCACCAGCGCCACGGTGTGGCCCTCCGGGATGACCCCGGAGATCGAGTCCAGGACGGGCACCTCCGAGTCCGGATACTGGAAGGTGACCGCGTCGATGCGGATGTCGTCGCGTGTGAATCCGAGGGTCGGGGATATCGGGATGTCGCGACCGGATTCACCGCGCAGCCGGTCGATCTCGTCGGCGAGCCCCTGCAGGTTGGGCAGGTTGGAGCGGATCGCGCCCAGTGTGGCCACGACCCGGTTGAGGGACGGGACGATGCGCACTGCGGCCACGGCGAAGACTCCGAGGAAGGCGAACGCGTCGTTCTGGGGGGAGGTGGCGAAGAGCGCGAGTGCGATGACCATGATCCCGAGGATCATCATGATCTCGAGGAGGTAGCGGGGGAGCTCCCCCAGGATCTGGATCTTCCGCCCGAAGCGAGCGACCTGTCTCCGGGTGTGTGCGTAGTTGTCGGCGAACCGCTGGCTCGCCCCGGCGAGCCGGACCTCCTTGAACCCGTCGATGGCGGGGCTGAGGTATCCCCAGGCCTTGAGGTTCTCGACTCGCGTGCGCTCCCCGAGGTCGAGGATGCGTTGCTTGAGTGACCACTGGATGACCAGCGCAGCACCGCCGAAGAAGAGCAGGGCGATCAGGGTGGCGATGGGGGAGACGAGCGTCAGGGCGATCAGGATGACCGCGATCGAGATGACGTCGACGGCGAGCGCGATGACGCCGGTGGTGATGCCCCCGAACGCGGCGGGCAGGTAGATGTTGAGGGTCTGGAACACGTCGTCCGATGAGCGGCGGCGGTGGTGGATCCACGGCGAGCTCATGTAAAGGCTCATCACCTCGTGCGCGGCGTCGGACTGGGCGCGAGCCATGACTCCCAGGCTCCACCAGCGGAACAGGATCGAGAAGAGGTTCTTCGCCACCATCAGCACGACGACGATGACCAGGACCAGCACCAGAAGCCGCTGGGCGTCGCTCTGGCCTGTCACGTCGGCGAGCAGGCTGAGCACGGTGGAGTCCTGGATCGCGGTCCCGGAGACGATCTGCATGATCGGCAGGATGAGGACGACGGCGGCCATGTCCAACAGGGCCACTGCGGCCGATCCCACGAGGATCGCCAGCAGCTTCGGCCGCATCCGCCACGGGACGAGGGTGAAGGCGGAACGGAGGTTGCGGACGTCCGAACTGAGCGTCTCCAGGCGTGCCACGGTCAGCTCCCCGCCCCGACGTCATGGACGGGATGGCGATCCTTCGCGGGAACCGCCGACCCTGAACTACCCATGGCCCGATGGTAGTGCCCGGGCGGGAACCCTGCCTCGGAGCTGGGGGCCTCTGGTTGGGTGAGGGACGCTAGGTGGCCCAGCCGCGGTTCCTGAACAGACGGTCGACGTGCTCCCACATCTGACGGTACGTGAAGCGGGAGCGGACGTGCTCTGCTGCACGGGCCCCCATCTGTCGGCGATGGGTCTCATCCGTCACCAGCTGCTGGAGAGCGGCGTGCCACGCGTCGCTGTCGCCCGGCGGGACGAACACGGCAGTGTGCTCCGGGAAGTACTCGCGCATGGGCGCGGTGTCCGTCAGCACCACCGGCGCTCCGGTGGCGGCTGCCTCCAGCGCCACTGTTTGGCCTGTGGGATATGCCATGACCTTGGTGGGGATGGCGACTGCCGTCACCTCCTGGAGTAGCTGGCGGTAGGAGTCGTAGGGCACGGTGCCCTGGAAATGCACCGTCCGGGGTACCTCAGCGCCCTCGAGGTTGGCTTCCCGGCAGTAGAGGGCCAACTCGAAGTCGGCTCCACGCATGGCGTTGAGGAGGGTGGGGTAGTCCCGGCCCCTGTCCGACCCGATCGCGGCCAGGGGACCTGTCCGGCCTTCCGGGTCCGCGAGAGGGTAGAGCTCGGGGGCGAAACCGAACGGGATGGACTCGACCGTCTCTGCAGGGAACCCGGAGTCCCTGAGGATGTCGACCTGGTTGCTGGACCACACCATGGTGAGGTCAACCCCGCGGTACAGACGGGCCACCGCCCGGCGCTCGTCCCGGGGCATGGTGCGAAGATCCTCACCGAGCCAGCAGGCGAGCATGGCCAGCGGAACACGGGAGTAGGGCCAAACACTGTGACTCCTGAGCCAGGCCGGCGTCAGGGCCTGCCGCTCCAGGAACGCGAGCACCACGGCCGATCCGGGGACGTGTCGCCATGAGCGCGCGGCCTTGTCGACGGGTCGACCGCTGCGGTGCTCAATGACATCGCGGACCTTGACGTGAAAGGTGTCCGCGGCTGGCTCCACCTCCACGAGTTCCCAACCGAAGGACTGCAGCTTGTCCACCCCGTAGGGGCCCTCCCGGGCCAGCCCATCGAAGAGCACCAGACATCGTGGCACGGATCGGACCTGCCTCACGGGGTGTGGGCGGAACCCCGTCGGTTCCAGAGTGACGCGCGCAGGCGGTTCTGGACAATGCGCCCCCGCACTAGGGCGTGTCTCCCAAAGATCTGGGTCGATGGGCGGGATTGTTGACTCATGTCTCGTTTTGCTGTGCTCGATGACGCTTCGTGGGCCCGGATCGAGCCGTTGATGCCGTCCTCGGACGGCCGCCGGGGGCGGCCCTTCCGTGACCACCGCGAGGTGATCGAAGGGATCATCTACCGTCTGCGGACCGGGATCGCCTGGCGGGACCTCCCCGCGTCCTTCGGCCCCTGGCAAACCGTGTGGAAGAGACACAAGCGATTCAGCACCGACGGCACCTGGGATCGCATCCACGCCCGGCTGGTCGCTGAGGCCGACGCCAAGGGCGAGGTCGACTGGACCG
>NZ_CAXWGV010000024.1:0-12444 GCF_964266725.1 Tessaracoccus sp. O5.2
CGGGAACCGGTGGGTGGGCATCCTCCACGGCTGCCTCAAAACCGGCCAGCTCTACGACGAAAACAAGGCCTGGAGCCACCAATCCAGCGCTGCCGCTTGACAAAACAAAACCTGGGATGTCTGCCGCTGTCGGGGCGATCGGCAGTGCCGAGCGGGTCGGTCGCGGGTACCCTCGGTGCATGAGCATCGTGACGGCCGAGAGCGCGTCGCTGCGTGCAGCGATCGTCGCGCATCGTGATGCCCTGGACGGCATCCTTCGTCGCTATCGGGCGGCCAACCCGAGACTGTTCGGCTCCGTGGCCCGTGGCGACGCCACTGGGGACAGTGACATCGATTTGCTTGTGGACTTGCTGCCCGGCGGGGGGAACGACCTGCTCCGCGTTTCCGGCGTCGCCGAAGAGTTGAGCCAGGTCCTTGGGGCGAGGGTCGACGTCGTGTCCGCGTCACTGCTGCGGGATAACGTGTCGTCCAGCGCTCTAGCCGACGCGGTGCCGTTGTGACCCGATCTGATCAGGAGCGGTTCGCCGACATTCTCCACGCCATTCAGCGTTGCCAGGATTACGAGCCCTACCTCCGGACCGACGAGTTCGCCTCTATGGCCTACGACGCGGTTCTGCGCAATCTGGCCGTGATCGGCGAGGCGGTCTGAGCCCTTCCGGTTGAGACGCGAGATGGGATGCCCGACATTCCTTGGGCTGCGATCGCGGGGCTACGGAACATCGTTGTTCACGAGTACTTCCGAGTGAATCCCGACCTGATTCTTGACCTCATTGATCACGAACTCGCCACGCTGGCCGCACGGCTGCGTGACATCTGATCCACCGGCAGCGACACCCGATGGCAGAAATGCCGACATCCGTGGAGGCCCCAGCGACGCGCGCTCATGCCGCTCCAACGAAGTCAGACGGCCTTGAGCGGCTCGATCCGGTCGAGGGTGTTGCCGAGGTGGTCCTTCTCGACCTCGAGGTCGAAGCGGGTCTGGAGGTTGAGCCAGAACCTGTCGGTGGTGCCGAAGTAGCGAGCCAGCCGCAGCGCTGTGTCGGCCGTGATGCGACGCTTGCCGTGCACGATCTCGTTGATCCGACGTGGGGGTACGCCGATCGCGACGGCGAGCCGGTTCTGGCTGATCTGCAGCGGCTCCAGGAACTCGTCCATCAGGATCTCGCCCGGGTGGATCGGTGGGATCGCTGTTGTTGATGTCATGGGTGGCACCTCCTCAGTGGATCTCGGCGGCATCCAGCATCACCAGCTTCCGCAGGGCGACCCGTTCGATTCGCGGGTCGATGCTCTTGACCCGTTGTCGTGACCAGAGCCGTTCGGTTGCCGGGTCCCTGAAGGATCTGATCACTCATCCACTATAACGCAACGCGTCATATCCGGCACGACCTCGCGGCCCACGCGCGCATGAGCCGCCGCAACTTCACGCGACGGTTCGCGGAGGCCACGGGGACCACTCCCGCGCGCTGGGTCCTGGCTCGCCGCCTCGACGAGGCCCGGCGCCTCCTGGAGACGACGGCCTGGCCCGTCACGCGCATCGCCGCCGCCTGTGGCTTCACCAGCGTCGTGACGTTCAGGCAGAACTTCACCGCCACCTACGCCACCACGCCCACCTCCTATCGCCAGCGATTCTCGGCTTCCTCGACGTGACGCTCTTCCGGCCGTGAGAACCATCTAGCATCGCAGCATCAGAAGGGATGAGGTGCGATGAGGGTGGTGGACCGGGCAGCCGCGCGCTTGGCGCGTGGGGTGCGGGGCTGGATGGTCCTGGTGGCATTGGTGTTGTTCGCGGTGTTCACCGCGACGGTGCTGCCCGCCCAGGCTGAGGCCGCGGCGTTCTACACGGTCCGCTACGGCGCACCGGACACATCCCTGTGGTACTCCCCGGACGGCTTGTACGCAGCGGCCGAGGCGTGGGGACGAGAGGGGCGAGCCGCCTACGTCGACGCGCGCGTCACGTTCGACGTCATCTGGCCGCTGGTGTACGGCGCGTTCCTGTTGACGGCGCTCACGTGGGTCTGGGCGCGAGGGACAGCTCCTGGGAGTCGGTGGCCAGGGGTGGCCCTGCTGCCTGTCGTCACGGTGGCGCTGGACTACGCCGAGAACATCTGCGCCGCGACGGTGATGGCACGGTATCCGGCTCGGACACCGGTGCTCGCGGAGTTGGCGCCGTTCTTCACCGCCGGCAAGTGGCTGGCCCTGGCGGCGAGCTTCATGCTGCTGGTGGTGGGCGTGATCGTCGCTCTCACAGCGCGGTGGGGCCGCCGCAGTCCGCGCCCGCGCAGCTCCGCGTGAGGCCGTCAGAACCCTGATGGGTGATCGGCTGAACTACTCGCCTGAGGAACTCGCGTCGATCGTGAACCTGAGTGCGTCGCATACCGCGTCGCTGTTCCGATCTGCCGTTGGCACGAGCATCACCGATTACGTCAAGCACCAGCGGTGCGCAAAGGCCCGTGAGCTTTTGATGACCCACCAATTACTCCGTCACGCAGATTGGTCGACTGGTGGGCTACAGCGACCCCCTCTACTTCTCGCGGCAGTTCACCAGCGTCAACGGGATCTCACCTCGGGCGTTCCGGGCCTCCCTCTGACCCCCTGCGTCGTGCGTTGGAGCTCGGCGACAGTTGTCAGCCGCGCGACGAGTCTCCGCATCGTGGGAATCCCGCGGCACGTGACCGGGACGTCGATCAGCCGAGTCAGTACCGGTCCGGCGGAGATTCCCGCGCCGGTGGCGCTGGTGACTGCGTGGTCGCGGGTGAGGGCGTGCACGACGAGCGCGCCGGTAGCAGCAGGTTCGACGTGCGGCAGGACGAGGTCCGAGAGGCTGGGGGCGTCGAAGAGGACGAACTCCCCGGCGGTTAGGCCGGGGTCAATGTGTCCCACGGTGTCGACGAGCCAGGCGGCGGAGCGGACCACGACAAGGTCGGCGTAGCCGGTGACTGCGGTCAGGCGGGTCACGACGGACTCCGCGAGTGTTGCTGGGTCGTCGCCGGTGAAGATCACGGTGCCGTTGGTCTGGAAGTTCACGGCGCTCGTCGCGCCCGCGGCCGCGAAGGCATCCAGGAGTTCGGCGCTGCGCGGTGACCGGCTCCGCGCCTGGCCGAGGTTCATGTTCCGGAAGAACGCCACCTGGATGTCCACCTACCCGATCATTCCATGCGGACCCCGTCGAACATCCGTCATGGCCGCTGACAGCGGATGTGGAGGCAGCTATCGCGCGCTGTGGGAGCCGGGTCGTGTGCCAAGCTTTGCGGCGTGCCCGTGCTCACCTCCAATCAGTCACTTGAGGCGTGTCCGCGCCGCGTGCTGGTGGCGGGGACCTCCGGGTCAGGAAAGACGACCTTGGCGTCTCGAATCGCACGTCAGCTGGGCATTCCTCACGTCGAGATCGACGCTCTTTATCACGGTCCGAACTGGACTCCTCGGGAGTCGTTCCTGGCGGATGTGTCTGCGCTCGTGGCGGAGGACGAGTGGGTGACCGAATGGCAGTACAGCAGTGCCCGCGCCGCCCTGGCGGCCCGAGCCGATCTGGTGGTCTGGCTCGACTTGCCGGTCGCCACGGTGATGCGTCAGGTCACGGTCAGGACAGTGCGCCGACAGTTGCGGCGCGAGGTGCTCTGGAACGGCAATCGCGAACCGTCGCTATGGACGGTGTTCACCGAGCCGAACCACATCGTGCGCTGGGCCTGGAGGACCCGTCACCGGACAACGGAGCGAATCGACGCTCTGGTGAGGGCGCGCCCCGAACTGGCCGTTGTCCGGCTGCGGTCGCACCGGCAAGCGCGCGCATGGCTCGCGGGGCCCCTCGCGGCGTCGAGCTGAACCAGCGGCGTACCGCCTCCAAGCACCTTGAGGTAAACGTCGGCTGCTCTAACGCGTACCGATGCTCGAGTCACCCGCGAGCTCGGGGAAAGGCTTCGTGGAGCCGCCACTGCAAGTCGGCGATCTGGGACTCATTCAAGGGCCCGCGCTCGGTCAACATCGCCTTGAGCTTCTTGGGCCACACCACCGCCACGTCGTTGATGGCGAACGAGCCTCCGATGAGCGGCCAGTCTGCGTCAATGAAACACAGCACGCCGCGCACCGGCACCTCGGGACGATCAGCCAGCGCCGTCCGGATCAGGGCGACCTGCTTCTGCATCCCAGCCACCAAGGCGGTCCGATCGCGACCCCCGACCGTCAGCGACTCGACGCGAGGCCGGATGAGGCCGCCCTCGACCCGAAGCGCTGGCCGCGAGTTGCGGTATCGCTTGGCGTCCACCACAACCACGCCGGTGGGGCAGACCACCACGTGGTCGATGTTGGCCCGAGTGCGCGGGATGCGCCGGTCATGCAGAACGCGCAGCGAGTCGCCCGCCATGGACGCCAGCATCTCGCTGAGCACCCGTTCGCCCTCCGCGCCGACGGACCAGGCACGGGTGGACTGTGGATCATCGAACACTGCAAGCAGGAAACGGCCCAGTCGGGGGTGGTTGGTCAGGACACGCTCGCGGCGAGCATCGTGGCGCCGTAGGTACTCCGCCGCCGCCGACGCGCCCCCATATCCGTCGACCACTCCCAGGGCCGGGTGACCCTCTGCGTCGGTCTGGCGCGCTCGGCCGAGGACGCTGTCCGTGGAGGCTGAGTCGGCACTGGTATCAGGGGCGGCCGGCCCCGGTTGGTCCGTCGGAGCCTGCGCGCACGGCATGCAGGTCACGGTTCTGCTGGTGCGGTGGTAGTCCGCGGTAACGCCGGCGCTCAGGGCGGCGCCGCAGGTCGCGCAGCGGCCCGCGTAGCGAAGCCTCATCCGCTTCACGGCCACGACAGAAGCTGATTCCCCCTCCATGGCGACTCAACGTAGCGGTCATCTGGGTTAACGTGACTGCCTGGTTCGGAGAGCGTAGGGGGTGAAAACCGATGTGTTGCATCCGCACAGCGGTCGCCGCCATCCCTCTCGCGCTGATCCTCAGCGCTTGCGGCCCTGGCGAAGCGAGCGCTCCGCCGAGTACGGTCCCCCCAGACCGGGCTAGCAGCAGCCGGACCCCCGAAGCGACACCCAGCGCCGCCCCGAGCTCTGCTGCTAGCGCAGACCCCAGGAAGGACCCACCCGTGCCCGACCCCTCTGTCGACGCCCAGGAGCAGGCCACCCTCGACCAGCAGCTCCGGGACGCAGCCTGGGCCAATGACGTCGAGCTCGCCCGGCGACTCGTTGAGGCGGGCGCCGACGTGAACGCCAAGGACGAGACCGAGCAGTCCGCCTACCTCATCGCGACCAGCGAGGGGTACCTCGACCTGCTGCGTCTGACGCTCGCCAACGGGGCGCTGGTCGACGACAAGGACAGCTGGAACGGCACCGGTCTCATCCGCGCGGCCGAACGCGGGCACGGCTTGGTCGTCGGGGAGCTGTTGCAGGCGGGGATCGACCGCGACCACGTCAACCGGATCGGCTACCAGGCCATCCACGAGGCCGTCTGGCTGGGCAAGGACATCCCGGCCTACGCCACCACCGTCAGGGTGCTCGCGGCGGGCGGCGTCCAGCTGGACCTTGCGTCGCCGGCGGCTGGGTTGACGCCGGTGGAGATGGCAGTTGAACGGGGTTTCGCGGGGCTGGAGTGGATCCTGCGGACCGTGACGACCGCCGATCGTCCGGCCGACCCGGACGCCTCGTTGCTCCGCGCGGCCGAGGCGGGCGACGCCGACGGTGTCGCCGTCGCGCTGCGGGCCGGCGCCGACATCGAGGCGCGCGACGACCGCGACCGCACGGCGCTGCTGCTGTCCGCGACGTTTGATCATGTGCCGGTCGCGGAGGTCCCCGTCGCGATGGGCGCCGATCCCGACGCGCTCGACGACCGGCACGACACGCCCTGGCTGGTCACGGGCGTGACCGGCAGCGTGGCGATGCTCGAGGCGCTCCTTCCCGCGAACCCCGACCTGACCATCCGCAACCGCTTCGGTGGACTGTCGCCGATCCCCGCCAGCGAGCGCGGGCACGTCGAGTACGTGCGTCGCGTGGTCAAGACCAACGTGGACATCAACCATGTCAACAACCTCGGCTGGACCGCGATGCTCGAGGCGGTCATCCTCGGCGACGGGGGACCCCGGCACCAGGAGATCGTGCAGATCCTGCTCGACGCCGGCGCTGACCCCACCATCGCCGACTGCGACGGCGTGACGTCGCTGCAGCACGCTGAGGCACTCGGTCATGACCGCCTCGCCGCCATCCTGCGCGGCGGGTCGCGTTGATTCGGCTCGACGAAGCGAACGTTCGGGCGGGAGCGGCTGCAAGTTTCTCGCTGTGGGACTTCTTGCGTGCATATGCACAGCAA
The DNA here is from genome assembly GCF_964266725.1 of Tessaracoccus sp. O5.2. Classification (NCBI taxonomy): domain Bacteria; kingdom Bacillati; phylum Actinomycetota; class Actinomycetes; order Propionibacteriales; family Propionibacteriaceae; genus Tessaracoccus; species Tessaracoccus sp. O5.2. The sequence goes on from NZ_CAXWGV010000024.1 coordinate 6,303, forward strand.
GAGCTCCACAGCGAGAAAGATGCAGGCTGAATCCCCTCATGGGGTCGCGCCCGGCGAGGGTGATCAGCGTGAGCGTTGGTGTGGCGGCGCAGACGGCTGAGGGCGAGGCGGGTACCTTGACCGATCCAGTGGAGTGCACGCCGGTCACGTAGCGGATGCCCATGGCGGGGCGCACTAGGCGACGGCCTCACTGCCGGGCTTCACCGCCCGCACGAAGGCGCCACTCATCACCCTGCCCGTCAGCCGTTCGCCGTCAATCCCGGTGAAGCCGGCCGACGGCACCAGCTCTTCGAGTCCCGCCTGAGTCAGGTCCCGCTGGCCCTTCTGGTGGGTCTTGAACCCCCACCGGCGAACCGCACGTGAGGTCGCGCGCCGAGAGACGAGCCGATCAGTGGTCGTCGTCGCCTCCCGAGCCGGGTCGCATGATGATCGTCTCCGTGTACGCCATGGCCGGGCACTCAGCGGTCCCGCTGCGGCCGTCGTCGATCGACACCGCGATGGAGCTCATGTAGGTCGTCCTGGCCGACCGGATCGTGATGCCGTCGAACGTCTCGGTCTCGAGCTCCCGGGTGCTGGTCCTGGCCAGGTCGACGGAGATCGTCACCTCGCCGATCGCCTCCTCGGTGATCAGGTCGATCAGCTCCGCCGTCGCCTCACCGGAGCCGCCCCGCAGCGAGATGGTGCCGCTGGCCTTCTGCGGGTTGACGCCGTCGTCGATGATGACCTCGAAGATCGGGTCGCGCCCGGATCCGCTCAGCCGCACCTCGCCGAACTCCAGGCCTGCGAGCTGGCAGATCTCGGAATGGAATCCGCTGTCGCGGTAGACGACCGCCTCGGGGTTGGTGGTCCGGACGTCGAAGGCCAGGTCCTGGGAGGTGCAGTCGTCCGCACCGACCTGCACGTCGTAGCCGGGCACGGTGACCGACGTCACCGCCACCTCGTAGTCCGTGGTGGTCACGGTGCCCTTCTCCTCCCAGCTGTTGCCGGATCGACCCCGCACCTCCTCCAGCACCGGATCACCGACGACGCTGCGGATGCCCTTGACGGTCGCGGTGCCGACCGGCTGTCCCGACGCGACGCTGATCAGATCCACCTCGGCCGAGAACGACCCGTCCGCGCCGAACTCGGCGGTGCCGCTCGTGCTCTCCAGGACCGTGTCGTAGTCCAGGGTCTCCACGAACATGAACGATCCGGACTCGCCCGTCGACGACGACGCCGACGCCCCGAAGAACACGAGGTCCGTCTCGGCTGTCTCGAAGACGCACGAGACGTCGTTGATGGTGTTGACGATATGTTCACTCCGGGCCGCGGAGGCCGGGGGAGCCGCCGCGAACGCCGCCAGAAGCCCGGCGCTCACCAGGGCCACGGCCAGTCGCCGGGCAGAAGTGGTTGTCATGGATCCCTCCTTGGGGTGAATGAGCCACAGGTCAAGCAGCCCTTGATCCATGGAGAACTGGTCCGGACAAAGTTGTGCTCAGCGCTCGCGCCTCCCACGGGATTCCGGCCCCAGATGCGGGCATTTTGCGACGCCATCGCCCGAACTGGGGTCCTCGCCGGACGGCGCAGCGCGTCGCGCGTGCACGCGGTGTGGGCCACACTGGGCGCATGTCTCGTGTCCCGCTGGAGCAGATCTGGCCGCCGTTCGGACTCCGCATCACCGCTGGCGACCTCCAGTTGACGGCGATCCGCGAGGGCGACCTGCCCGACCTCGTCGGACTCGTGCTGGATGGCATCCATGACCCGGCTCACATGCCGTTTTCGTTCCCGTGGACCGACGCGCCCGCAGACGAGCTTCCCGCCAACTACATGCGCTACTTCGGGCGCATGATCGCGGCCCAGACACCTGAGACCACCAACCTCGAGCTGGTGGTCCGGCGCGGGGACGAGGTCGTCGGGATCCAGGCGTTGGAGGGAAACGACTTTCCCGTGACCCGCACCCTCCAGACCGGGTCGTGGCTCGCCCGTCGCTTCCACGGCCACGGCATCGGCACCCGCATGCGGCAGGCGGTGTGCGCGTTCGCGTTCGACCACCTCGGCGCCGAGCGCATCACATCGTCGGCCTTCCTCGACAACCCGGCATCCCTGGCGGTGAGCCGCAAGGTGGGCTATCAGCCCAGCGGGCGGCAGTGGGTGTCGCGGCGTGGGCAGCCGGCGGAGCAGCAGCGGTTGCTCCTGACGCCGGATACGTTCGTGCGCGGAGACGAGATTCTGGTCGACGGCGCGGCTGAACTCCGGCGGTTCCTGGGCCTCGCCTGATGGGTGGCCAGCTGTTCCGGAGCATTCACAGCCACCCCCGTCGGCCGACGCGCTCAGAAGTTCCGTTCGATGCAGGCCCGAGGCGCCTGTCTTGGGGCTTCCCGCCTGCTCTGGAGGGCAGGCGTCACGAGGGAGGGCAGGCGCCCGGGCGACGCCTGCACGGGAGGACAGGCGTCGGGACCCAAGGCAGGCGCCCCCCGGCACAGCGGGTCTCTCGCTTCTCGCGGCGTCGTCGGGCAGGATCGCTGACATGACCGGCGCCACGCGCGAGCTCGCGATGTTCCCCCTCGGTTCCGTGTTGGTGCCCGGAATGCCATTGCAGCTGCAGGTGTTCGAGCCTCGCTATGTGGCGATGCTCTCGTCGTTGCTCGCCGGGACCGAGCGCGAGTTCGGGGTGGTGTTGATCGAGCGAGGCTCCGAGGTCGGGGGAGGAGACGTGCGGTTCGGCGTCGGCACGGTGGCGCGCATCGTGTCGGTCGAGGTGGGCGACGGGTCCATCCACCTGTTGGCGAAGGGCACCACCCGATTCGAGGTCGTTCGGTGGCTCGAGGACGACCCCTTCCCTCGGGCCGAGGTGCGCGATCTCGCGTCCCTGGTGGTCGACGAGTCCACCCCGTCGAGCCTCGCCGAGGCTGAGGCGGTGGTGCGGGCAACTCTCGCCAGGAGCAGCGAGTTCGTGGAACTGCCGTGGCCGGCGGACGTGGAACTGTCGGGGGACCTGGACGAGCGCATCTGGCAGGTGGCGGGCATCGCGCCGCTCAGCTCGATCGACCACTATGCCCTGCTGTGTTCGACGACCGCCGCAGAGCTGTTGGCCCGGCTGATCGACGACACGCAGGGGGCAGAGATGGTCCTCACCGCCGGATGGGGATTGGAGCCGGGGGACGACGACAGAGTGGACCCGTGAAGCGCTTGCCTCGCGGCAGACTCCGGCTCGCGGTGAGCGGTCCGCTACCGGTGGACGACGTGTGGGCGCGGTACACCCAACCAGAGTGGTGGCCGCGGTGGGCTCCCCATCTCCGCGAGGTCGACTACAGGCACCCGCACGGCGCCTGGCCACTCGTGATCGGCTACGCACCGGTTGCCCGGTACTCGCTAGGGCGGCTCGTCTCGCCTCCGTAGAGCGAACGCCACCGGCCACGCCGTCGGTCGACGGCCCTAGTCTGGGCGGCATGAGTGCGTTCGAGGGGATCCCGTTCGAGGCAATGGACTTCTACGAGGACCTGGAGGTCAACAACTCCCGCGACTGGTGGGCCGCGAACCGCGACCGCTACGACACCGTCGTGCGCGCCCCGATGGAGGCGCTCGCCGTCGCGCTGGAGGCAGAGTTCGGGGCCACCAAGGTGTTCCGTCCGAACCGCGACGTGCGCTTCTCGGCAGACAAGTCCCCGTACAAGACGCACCAGGGCGTCGTCGTCTCGACGGCGTCACGCATGGGCTGGTACGTGCAGATCAGCGCGGAGGGCCTGATGACGGCGGCGGGCTGGTACGCCGCGACCGCCGAGCAGGTCGCCCGCTATCGGGCCGCCGCCGGCGACGAGGAGACCGGGGCGCAGCTGCTGCGCATCGTGGACGAACTGCGGCGCGACGGATACTCCATCGACGGCGACCGGCTCAAGACCAGGCCGCGTGGCGTCGACCCGGATCATCCGTTCCTGGACCTACTGCGGCACCGGACGCTGACCGCCGGATGTCAGTACGGCGCTCCGGACTGGCTGCCTACGGGTGAGGTGATCGATCGCGTGGCCGCGGACTGGCGGGCCTACCGGTCGCTGATGGAATGGCTGGACCAGCACGTCGGCGACCTGCGCCGTGGAATCACCACGGGAGCGCCGCGGTGAAGAGGGCACGGTTCCGGTGGGGCCTGGGTGCACTGACACGCCGAGCCCCTAGGGTGATGGTTCGGAGGTGAGACATGGCGGAGGAGACGCCCAGCGCCTGGGCATTGGTGCCTCTGCCCGGCCAGTCCACCGCGGCCTCCTACCTGACCGGACCCCTGGCCAAGCAGTATCGCCTCATCGTCGACATACTCGACGACGAACGCCACGTTTCCCTCACTGGCGTTGGCTTCGACGAGTTGACCTCGCTGATCAGACGCAGGCTGCCCGAGGATCGAGCCGGCGAACTCCTGTCGGAACTCGCCCTGGACGCGCGGATGCGACAACTCGTCGAGTGGGGGACGTGCGAGGCGTGGCAGGACCACGCCGAGACGCAGCAGGACTTCCTCCGCAACCGTCACCGTTATCAACTAACGGAGGCGGGATCGGCGTTCAACGCTGCAGTGCGGCGACTGGAGGCCGAGCACGGTCCGTCGTCGACGGCGGTCCTGCTGGCACCCGCTTCGCTGACCGAGCGCCTTCACGCCACCCTCGCAGCCATCACCGACCGCGACCCCGAGGCCGCGAGCAGGGAGTTCGCCCAGGCACAAACCACCCTGGACGCCATGGGTACGGCGGCCGCGGAGTGGCAGTCTCGCCTGGCGGCTGCGCTCGGCGGGTCGCCGACGGAGCAGAAGATCCAGCGGCTGCTCCAGACGATTCTCGAGTACGTCGAGGCGTGGGGGTCGGGGGTCGACGCGTGGAGCGATTCCATCATCGAGGTGCTGCCCCGCCTGGCCGCGATACCCGACGACTCCTGGCGGGCCATGGCGCTGGCGCGGCTCGGGGCGGACGCCAGCGATGAGTCGCTTGCTTCCACGGTGGTCGAGATGCGCACGGCCGTGACGACGCTCGGCACATGGTTCGCCGGCGCTGAGCCACAGGCCAAGCGGCTGCGCAGGCGGATCCGCGATGCGGTCGCCCCCGTCCTGCGCAGCCACCGCACTCTGCTGGCCGTGGGCGGGACGGTGTCGCGGAAGGCCGACCTGCTGCGGCTCGCCGCCGCGCTGGAGGAGGCGCCGGACGAGGACGCGGCATGGCACCTGTGGTGTATCTCGACGGGGCTCTTCCCCGCGCGCCACTTCACGACCACCACGCCCGAGGTCTCCAACGGGCCACGTGTCTCAGTCTGGGAGGCCCCCCCGGCGATCATCTCGCGTCGACTGCGCGCCCAGGCGGCGCGCTCGCTCGCGGGCCGCCCGGCGCAGATCGTCGACAACGCGGCCGCGCGCGTCGAGGCCCGGCGCCTGGCCCTGCGCGAACAGGCCGACCTCGAGCGTGCAGCCGCGTCGCTCACGGCGCGGTCCGGGACGCAGCTCAGTGATTGGGAGAGTCTCACTCCCCCCGAGGCGACGCTGTTGCTCGACCTCGTGTCCGTGGCCCGCAACCACCGCAGCCCCGACGGGACGAGTCAGGGGGTCAGCGCGGACGGGCGCTGGCGGCTCGTGCTGCGCCCGCTTCCTGGGTCCGCGGTCCTCAACACCCCGGAGGGCCGACTTGTGCTCCCGGATGCGGTCGTGGAGTTCGGGACATGACCGAGTCGATGCTTCGTGTCGATGTCGCCGACAAGCAGAGGGCCTTCGTCGGGTTGCTGGCAGTTCAAGCGGTCACTCCGTGGTCGGATCCGGCCCTGTACGCGCTCGTCCACCGCTACGTCCAGGACGTCGCCAGGTGGGGCTCGCGGTTGGGCTATCGGCTCGCCCACATCGATCAGTGCTACCGACTGCGGCGTGTTCCGATCGGCGGCTCGGTGGCGCACCCGGTGGGAGAGTCGCCGTCGAGGCTCGAGCTTCTGCTAAGGAAGTGCTGATGAATGGCGCTACTGGGCTGGAGATCGGCTGAGTCTGGTCTGTGAGGCTTCGGTCGCCCCGGAGTGGTTCCTTCTGGCCTTCGGCCCCTCGTGCTTGGGGGCTTCGGGCCGGTTCCGGGCAGGCTTCCGCCAGGGCTACCCGGTCGCGACCGCGGTCTTGAGTCTGGTCTCGATCGTGGTCGCGCGGGCCAGCATCAGC
>NZ_CAXWGV010000025.1:0-11794 GCF_964266725.1 Tessaracoccus sp. O5.2
CGCCCTCGCCCTCTACCGACAGCCCCAGCCGCTGCGCGTCGCCCACCAGCTGCGCCACCAAATCCTTGTCCACCAGCGGGGCCGTTCCCGTCGCCGTCACCTGGTCCTCGACCTCCATCACGACCGCCTCAGCGACCGGCTCAACCTGCATCATCATCGGGTACCTCCTACATCGGAGTTACACCGGAAAACGTACAGTCCCCAGTGCGGAAGTTGTCGAGGGCTCTTCCTCGACTTCGGTGAACTTGAGCACCTCACGCAGATGGAGGGCCGGTTCGTCAGCCAGGCACCGCCACCGCCCGGCTATGGCCCCGCTTGGGGCAAGCACGGTGATCGTCGGTATCGCAAAGGCGGCCTGGCGGGGTTGTTCTTTTCCAGCTAGTCTCGCGGACCTGCGTTCATCGACTGGTGGCGACGCGGGCGGTGCTCGCCAACCACGAGGACAGCCTCGGTCGCGGGCCGTCCGGCCCGCTCGCCGTTGTGGCTTGTGCGGATGCACCCGGGCGTCGGAGTGAGGCGGGTCGCTGACGCTGACTCGGATGTCGGCGTGGCACGGTGAACCGCCGGCACCTGTGGTTTCTGCTGGGGCTGTCAACTGTCCTGCATCCGGCGGCACGCCTGTAGCAGTGCGCGGGTCGTGGCTGGGGACTCGCCGGAGCGGAGAGAGCGAGCGGCCGCGATCAGGGTCGCGGCGCGAGCCGGTGGGTCGAGGTCGGTCCAGGGGTCGCCGGCTGGCGGCACGGCGGGACCGCCAGCGGCTCGATAGGCATTGAGGAGGATCGTCCAGGGCTCGTCAGGGAGCAACCCTGCCGCCCAGAACGCGGCTGGGCGCGCAAGGTCCCAGGCCGGGTCGCCGACGCCCGTGTCGTCGGGGTCGAGCAGGTACCAGTCGCCCGCCGGCGAGGGGCGGCCCAGTTGACCCAGGTGGAGGTCGCCGTGGATCATCGCGGTGCGTTGTGGCCGGCGTAGCCGGCTGGCAAGGTTCTCGCCGAGTTCGACCAGCCAGATCAGGTCGTCGTAGGGACGGCGGCGCAGATAGTCAATCGCCCGGCCAAGCCGGGCAAGCACGCCCGCCTGCGGGAATGACGACCCAGCGGGACGGGTGCGATGCAGCTCAGCAAGCAGGGTTCCCAACTGCGTCCACGGTGGCCGGTGGTCGGGAGCCAGCACGGCTACTCGTGGCCAGATCGTGGTGAGTTGTCCGTCGGGCGCGAGTATCGGAATGCCGTGCAGTGGCTGAACCCAGAAGCGGCTTGCTCCGGGTTGGGTGATGACCTGCAGCCGGCGTCGTAGGAGTGCTGTATCGGCCCCAAAGGGGTGTATCTTCACGACAACTCCGGCGCAGGCGTAGAGCCGTGCGCGCGCCCGATCGGGCTGCGGTCGGCGCTGGCCCTGGTGGGCCAACTCAGAGACGACAGTGTGCGAGGCCGCTTCACCGCCATGGTCACTCGCCACTGTTCGCACGAAGTCGGCTATCCCTCTCGGGATCACTGCCTGGATCTCGCTCACCTGGAGTGAACTGCCGAGATCGTTGAATGTGCCGGCGTCGGTACCGGACGGGTCAACTGGAGTCCGAGGTAGACCCACAGAGCGATGAATGCGACCCCGATGAGGAGCATCACGATCGTCCTGGTCCTCAGCCTGATGGGGGCTCGCGGCGCCGCTCGGGCGTCACCAGCGCTTGGGTGAGTCGATTGATCCTTGCTCATGTCAGTCTCCTGATGACTGCGTAGCGATGGTGACGGCTCCCGCGATTTGCAGCGGACGGTGAACTGCGGAGCGGGCCGAAGGACACCATCGAGTCCGTCGTGTGCGAACCTGGGTTGCCCGCTGAGTTCGCCATCGGGATGGCTCGTTCGTCACGCCCACGGCGTCGGAGGCATGAACCGCGTGCGGAAGCGGTGCCGCGATCCGGCTGGGCGCGGCGAACGAAGAGGGCTAGTCAGCAGAACGAAACTGGTGGCCCGCGACGTTGCGATGGCTGATAGTGCTCGAAAGAGTGGAAAGGCCGCGGGGTGGCGGCCGCAAGTACAGGCTTGGCCACGACTGGCCTGGTGAATGACGGCGTCGGGAACCTTCGGTGCAGCCAGTCGCGCGCCGACCGCAGGGTGCGGCGTACCCATAGTCCTGCGCCCAGCGCCAGCAGCACGCCGACGATGCCGGCGGCCAGGGTTGAGGTCGAGACCAGCACCCACAGCCGTACCGTGGTGTCGAAGTTGCTGCCGGGGAGATAGCTGTGTTCGGGGCAGCTTCGAGCCTGTGCGAACAGGTCCAGGTGGACGCCCACGGAGGCGAGCAGCGGAAGCTGCGGGGAACAGGTCTTGTCGCTCACGTCCAGACTGCCGGCCGCGCTAGCCAGGCCGATCCCGCCCAGCACCGTCATCAGCGCAGCGCTCCAGAGGCTGTGGTGACGGTTCCTCATCAGCGCTCCTCGTCCGGACACGCCCAGTGTAGTTGGGCGACACGGCCTGGCGGAGGCAATCGGCGAGCGGGTCAGCGGCCCTTGTAGCGCATGGTGAGCATCATGCCGGCTTTGGTGTGGTACTCGTTTTGGCAGTGGAGTGCCCATGTTCCCGGGTTGGTGGCATCCAGGTGCACGGCGGTGGTGCTGGATGGGGGAACCAGGAGGGTGTCTTTCCTCAGTCCGTTGTCCAGCGCGAAGGTGTGGCCATGCAGGTGCACCGGGTGTGCGCGTGTGGTGGTGTTGACGACCTCGAGCAGGAGGCGGTCGTTGTCGACCACTTCAAGGGGTTGATTCTGGCCGAAGGGCGCACCGTTGATGACCCACCGGTAGGGGTTGGCCTGCCCGCCCAGCTCGATGGTCGCGCGCGCATCGATCGGCCGGGTCGGGAGCAACGACGACTCCTCCGGGTACAGGTCGAGCCCCTGAGTGAGTTGGCCTGTGAACTCGGCCAGCTGGACCGGTGGTTCCGGTGGGCTCCCGGACCCGGTGCGTACCAGCGCGAGGCCGTGGCCGGGCTTGTTCCATGGCTTGGCCACGAGAGGGAAGACGCCGTCACCGAGGGTGACCAGGAGGTCGTATCGTTCGCCCATGCCGAGATAGAGCGCGGAGGTGGTGTGCGGCTTGACCGGGTGGCCGTCGGTGTGGGTGACGGTCAGGCGATGTCCGCCGAGGGCGAGGGCGAAGATCGTGTCCGAGGCGGCGTTGATCACGCGGAGCCGGACACGGTCGCCGGGGCGGCCCTGGTGGGTTACGGGCGCTGTCGGTACTGCTCCATTGATCAGGTAGAGCGGATAGGGGATGTCGCCAGCGTCGCCGAAGAACGGCTCGTTGCGGGAGGACAGCTGAACGGCCTGGGTGCCGGTGGTCGAGGGGCGGCGGGCGTTCAGGCGCCGGAACATGTCCTCAGGGGTTTGACCGTCGACGACCAGCCAGTCATCCAGGACTACGGTCCATTCGGCGTCGTAACGGCCCGGCTCTACGGGATCATCAACGATCAGTGGCCCGTAGAGGCCGCGGTCCAGTTGGACTCCGACGTGCGAGTGGAAGAAGTAAGTGCCGGGCTGGGGTGCGGTGAACTCGTAGAGATGCTGTTGCCCTGGCTGGATCGGGTTCTGCGTGAGTCCCGGGACGCCATCGACGTCGTTCGGAATGGGCATTCCGTGCCAGTGGATCGTGGTGGGGCTGGGGAGTTGGTTGTCCAGGTTGAGGCGCAGCAGATCGCCCGGGTTGGCTCGAAGGTCGATCCCGGGAAGGGTGTCGTTGTAGGCCCAGGCCTCGGCCAACGTGCCGCCGAGGTCGATGATCGAAGGCGCTGCCCGCAGCGTCTTCTGGACGATGGGTTGATCGGTGAGCGATCCACGTGGCCACCGCGAGCCACCGGGAATCGCAGGGTCGCTCGCCGCGGGTACGCATCCGGTGAGAAGCCAGCTGCCGGCGAGTGCGAATCCACCGCCCAGCAGTGCTCGACGTGAGGTTCCGGTGTCGCGGGGTGGTTGGATGCCGGCACTGGTGGTCGGAGAAGTCCGAGCTTGGGAGATGGCCACCGCTCAGTCCTTCACGAGGTAGGGCACAGGGTCGGCACCCTTGCCGTTCTCGTAGAGGGCTAGGTGGAGGTGGCAGGCGGTGGACAGCCCGGTGGTTCCGACGTAGCCGATCACGTCGCCCTTGGTGACACTCTGGCCTGCGCTGACGGCGTACTTGCTCATGTGGAGGTAGGAGGTCTCGACGTTCTTGCCCTTGATACGACCGTGGTCGATCCGGACGTTGTTGCCGGCGCTGCGGCTGAAGTTGGCCCTGGTCACGGTTCCGGACTGAGTGGCGTAGATGGGGTTCCCGCACGCGCCTCCGATATCCGCGCCGTTGTGCAGGCGCATGGAGCCGAGGATGGGGTGCTTGCGCATCCCGAATCCCGAGGCCACGCCACCCTTGGTGGGCCAGGTGAACCTGCTGAGGTCCTTCAACCGGGTGAGTTCTGCCTCGATGTCGGAGGCGACTTTGCGCTCGCGTTTCTCGTGTTTGGCGAGGAGAGACTGGAACCGCACCTGGTCGACCTGAGCGGCGGTTGCCTGGAGTTGTTTGCTGCGGTTCTCCAGCAGGTCCTCGAAGGTGGGCGCCCGCTCAGCGGCGACGGCTGCCGCCGAGGCGGGGGGCAACGGCGCATCAGCGGCATGAGCCGTGTGTCCCTGGTCCAGCGACCCGCTGGCGCCGATGAGGACGGCAGCTGCCAGAGCGATAATCCTTGCCGTTCCCGGCAATCGCTTCGCGCGAACCTCGCTGGCAGCCACCCCGTCCCCTCTCGACGGCGGTAAGACTAGCCTAAGAGTTTCTCAGATTCCATTCAGGGTTCTAGTCGTGACTGGCATGGTTCAGGATCTGTTCGACCATCGCTCGAACGTGGTCGTCCTGCAGGCGATAGAGGACGTTGCGTCCCTGCCGGTCGCCGGCGGCGAGGTTTAGGTGGCGCAGGATGCGCAGGTGGTTGGAGACCGAGGCTTGCGACATCGCCAGTTCTGTGACGAGCTCACTGACGGTGGCCGGGGAGTCCAGCAGGCGAGCGAGGATCAGGACGCGCGCCGGCGTCGCCAGGCCGCCCATCACCTCCGCGATGCGCTCGGCTTCGCTGGCATTCAACCTCATGAACCACCCCTCTTCCGGAACGCGGCCTGGATTGATCCAACCAGATTCTGAGCGATCTGTGGCAATGCATCATTACATCATGATATGTATAGATCATGAGTGCTGCGCATCAAGATCACGAAGACGACTCCCACGGACAGGGCAGGTGGGAGCTGTACTTCGCTATCGCCTCCGGCGTGACCTACATCGCGGGGCTGATCGCTGAGTTCGGCTTTGGCGCCCCGGAACCGCTGGTGCTGGGCCTGTATCTTGCGACCTACTTCTATGGGGGCTTCTTCACCGTGCGGGGGGCGTGGGGCTCGATCCGCCGGGGCCGGTTCGAAGTGGACTTCCTGATGATCGTGGCCGCCGCCGGTGCAGCAGCGGTCGGCAGGCTCTCCGAGGGTGCCGTGCTGTTGTTCCTGTTCAGCCTCGGACACGCCCTGGAGGAGTACGCGATGGCCCGCGCGACTCGCTCGATCAAGGCGCTGGGCGAGCTCGCACCCCGCACGGCCACGCTCCGCGTCGGCCCGGACGAGCTTGTCGAGCGTCCGGTGGAAGAGCTTCAGGTGGGCGATGTCGCGGTCGTGCGACCGAACTCGCGGGTACCTGCGGATGGTTTCGTCAGCGTCGGCAGCACGGCGATCGACCAGTCCGCGGTGACCGGGGAGTCGATCCCGGTGGAGAAGGCTGCAGTGCCCGACGTCGCCAAGGCCCTGGCCAATCCCGACGCGATCTCCAGTGGCTCGCGGGTCTTCGCCGGGACGGTGAACGGCCCCGGCGCGTTCGACATGGTGGTGACCGCAGCGGCCGCCGACACCACATTGGCGCGGGTGGTGAAGCTCGTCACCGAGGCTGACACAGCCCAATCGCCCACCCAGCGGTTCATCGATCGGTTCCAGCGGTTCTATGTGCCCGCGGTCATCCTGGCCGTGGTCGTGGTGTTGGCGGTCGGGATGATCTGGTTTGCCGAGCCGTTCGGTGACAGCTTCTACCGGGCGATGCTGGTCCTGGTCGCGGCCAGCCCCTGCGCCTTGGCGATCGCAACCCCAGCAGCTGTGCTGGCGGGGATCGCTCGTGCTGGCCGCGCCGGCGTCCTGGTCAAGGGCGGCGCCCCTCTGGAAACCCTCGGCAAGGTCGACGCCATGGCCTTCGACAAGACCGGCACCCTCACCTGGGGACACCCCACGGTAACCGACACCATCCCAGCACCAGGCGTCCTCGTCAATGAACTCAATGCGATCGCCCTGGCTACCGAGACGTTGAGCGACCACCCGTTGGCGACTGCCATCGTCCGCGATCTCACCGAACTGGTCGGAGCGAACGCGCGCCGCGTGGCGACCGACCTCGAGGCCGTCACGGGCCGCGGCATCCGCGCGACGGTGGATGGTGAGATCGTCCTGGTGGGCAGCGTCCGGATGATGGCCGAGGCCGATCACGAGCTGCCGGTCGAGGTCAAGGCCTCGGTCGATCAACTCCAGGCCGAGGGCCGCACCACCATGGTGGTCACCCATGGCGCCCGCGTGCTCGGCGTGATCGGTGTGATGGACGCCCCCAAAGCCGAAGCCCGCCAGACGCTCGACGTCCTGCGCGAGTCCGGCATCGGGGAACTGGTCCTTATCTCGGGGGACAACCAGGCGGTCGCCGACGCCGTGGGCCGCTCGGTCGGGATCGACCGGGCCATGGGTGAGTTGTTGCCCGAGGACAAGGTGGTCGCGATCCGCAACCTCACCGAAGGTGGTCGCACCACGGCGATGGTGGGCGACGGTGTGAACGATGCCCCCGCGATGGCCAGCGCGAGCCTGGGCATCGCGATGGGCGCTGCCGGGTCGGCGGTCGCCCTGGAGACCGCCGACATCGCTCTGATGGCCGACGACCTCGGACGGGTACCGTTCATGGTGCGACTCAGCCGAGCAACCTCCCGGCTCATCCGGCAGAACCTCATCGCAGCCCTCGCCATCGTCGCGTTCCTCGTGCCGGCCAGCCTGCTCGGGCTAGCGATGGGTCCGATCGTGTTCATCCACGAAGGCTCGACCATCCTCGTCGTCCTCAACGCCCTGCGACTGCTGCGGTTCGACCACAACCGCGACCACCACGGCATCACCCACGAAGACCGTCCGGCCGGACGTGCAGGATCGGCTGCTCCACGGCAGGAACTCGCCGGCCGCACCCAGACCGAGTTGGACGGGCGAGTGGAGTGACGGCCCTGAACGGCTGGATCGCGCTGGCCTTGTACCTGATCGGTCTCGGTCTGGCGTTCGGCTTTCGAGCGGTGGTTCACCTGCGCCGCAACGGAGATACGGGGTTCCGACTCAAAGCAGGTGCGGCGGGCTCCGCCCAATGGTGGGGGAAGCTGCTGTTCGCGGTCGCGCTACTGCTCGGACTGGCAGGCCCGGTGACGCAGATCGTCGGCATCGGACGCCTGACCATCCCCGGCGGCACGATCGTGGAAGGGATCGGGCTGGTCCTTGCACTGCTCGGGATGAGGACGTTGCTGCGGGCGCAGCGGGAGATGGGCGCTTCCTGGCGGGTTGGCGTCGACCCGGAGGAGCACACCGAGATGGTGACCGATGGGACCTTCGCGATGGTGCGCAACCCGGTGTTCTCCGGGATGGCTGTGTCAAGCGTCGGGTTGTTCCTGCTGGCCCCGACGATCGCCTCGTTGACGGCGACGGTCGTGCTGCTCGTCGCCATCCAGGTGCAAGTCCGGGCGGTCGAGGAGCCCTACCTGCGCGCCGCCCACGGCGACGCCTACCGCGACTACGCCGCTAGGGTCGGCAGGTTCGTCCCAAGAATGGGGCGAACCTTTCGCCAGCCCCCTCGGTAGCCGGAATCGGCCGGGTCGAGGACATGGGACGCGCGTGGCAGCTTTTAGCGCCGAACTGCGAACCCGAGCAGCAGGAGGCCGAGCAGGCTGGTCGCGGCCAGAAGGCCGGCGGTCCATGTGCCGAGAGTGACAGCCGGGGTCAGTCCGGTGCGTAGTGGGATGGTGGTGACGCGGGCGCCGGCGGTGTCGGCGGGAAGGTCGTCGAGGAGGGTGCCGTCGGGGGCGAAGGCTTGGCTGGTGCCGGTCGTGGAGACGTTGACGACGCTTCGGCCGGTTTCGATTGCTCGCATCCGGGCGAAGGCGGCCTGTTGCAGGTTCTCGTCGGTGCCGCGGAAGTCGCCGTTGTTGGATTGGAGCAGGTATAGCTGAGCCCCGTCTTGGGCGCCCTGCCAGATGACGTCATCAAAGATGACGTCGAAGCAGATCGCCAATCCCACCCCGACGCCGTTCAGGTTGATGTGCGGGGAGTTGGTGCCGGGGGTGTACTCGCGTCCGATCAGGCCGATCAGGTCGGGTGCGATTCGCTGGTAGAGCCAGCGGTCGGGCACATACTCGCCGAAGGGTACGGGGTTGGCCTTGTCGAACAGCTGGACTTCGCCGTCGGTGGCCGGCCAGAGCAGGGAGGTGTTGTAGGTGTTCTCCCCGCGGCGGGTTGCAGCGTTCACCAGCAAGGGCGCCGAAACCCGGTGGGACAGCTCATCGAGCGCGGTAAAGGGCCTCCTGCAAGCGTCTTCGTGGTCAGGTGGTCAAACTCCATCAGGCACGTGATCTCGCGTCAACCCTCAATCGCTGCGAGTAGTGCCGTCGTCGGACAGAGCGCAGCGGCACGCTTCGGCCACGAGCTAGACTCGTCGACAACCCGAGGAGCGAGCATGAGATCACAACGCCGTGGCGCCGCAGGCGCCGCCGCGTTGATGCTCATCGGTGCGAGCAATCTCGCTGCTGGTGTCAGGTCGGTGAACATCGCCGATACAGCCTGCATGCCCCAGGTGCCCCTGATCGCGCCGTTCGGCGTCCACCTCGATCTGTTGGTCGAGTCCGAGCTGTGCCCAGAGCACAGCTACCTGCCAGGGCTGAACTTCGGACGCTTCGCGCAGTCCTTTGTGGTGCTCTCGGCAACCACCTTGATCGCCGGCCTGGTCAGTCTGCTGCTCGGGCTCGGCGTGGGACTCTACGCCCGCCAGGCAGCAAAGACGGCCCGCGACTGGCTCCGGACACGCCTAAGTGATGCCAGGCCGGCCACCCTCCACGTACCTGCCCACGTTGCCATCATGGCACTCGTGGTTGCCGCCCCCGGACGGCGCCCCTATCACCCGCTTCAACGCCGAGGCCCACCCGCCCTGTCCTGCTGACCGACTCAATTCGCACCCAGTGCACAGACGAGCGCCCTTTCGGTGAACGCCGAGGGTCTGATGCTCGGCGCGTCGCTGCGGTGTGTCCGAACGACGACAGACAGGTCCTACCACCTTGACCACATCAGACGACCTTCTGGAGCGCATCCACCGGTTCAGACAGACCGACAGGTGGATCTTCTCCACCATGCTTTTCTCGGCTTGCCTCAGCCTGTACGCCTCCTTCGTCCTGTCCACCGACGCCGTCCGGCTAGCGGCCGACCCCAAAGTCGGACTTCCGTGCAACCTCAACGAGGTCATCAACTGCAGCGCAGTCGCCAGATCCTGGCAGGCCGGACTGTTCGGATTCCCGAACGCGTTCCTCGGCCTGATGGCCGAGCCCGTAGTCATCACCATCGCGGTCGCCAGCCTCGCCGGCGTCAGGTTTCCGCGAGGCTTCATGCTCGCCGCCCAGATCGTCTATGGCCTGGGCTTCGTGTTCGCCTACTGGCTGTTCTTCGAGTCCACCTTTGTCATCGGGGCGCTGTGCCCCTGGTGCCTGTTGGTGACTGTGTCCACCACCTTGGTGTTCGCATCACTCACCCACGTCAACCTGCGCGACAACAACCTGTTCCTCCCAACGAGCCTGCACAAGACCTTGACCAAAGGGCTTCGCCTGGGAGTCGACAACCTGCTCGTCGTGCTCTGGCTCGGAGCGATCACCACCTTGGTGCTCGCCAAATACGGTCCAGCCCTCTTCGGGTAAGGACCCCAACCAAACGACCTGCCCACACACCGCGTCGCCGCCAGTCAGCACGCGTCCTACCCACATCTTCCGGCAAGGAGCCCTACATGCCCAGCAATCAGAAGCCCAAGAAGCCAATCGTCGACGAACGCCCCGAACCAGGGGAACGTGGCGCCCGAAGAACCATCATCTTGATCTGCGCGGTGCTGGTGATCTCGGTGGTCATCTTCGGCATCATCCAAGCCAGTCGCCAGCCCGCCGCCGTCGTCGAGCCGTCCACACCCGTCCCCACCGAAACCTCCGGCGCGCTCGTGGTACGCGAAGACTCCCGCCGACTCAACGACGCGCCAGATGCCACTGTGACCTTCGTAGAGTTCCTGGACTTCGAGTGCGAGGCCTGCGCCGCGGTCTTCCCGGCGATCGAGCAACTCCGGCAGACCTACGGCGATCGAGTGTCCTTTGTCATCCGGTACTTCCCGCTACCCAGCCACTTCAACAGCGAACGCGCGGCCAGAGCGGTCGAAGCCGCCGCTCAGCAAGGAGAACTTGAAGCGATGTACACCAAGATGTACCAGACCCAGACCGAGTGGGGTGAACAGCAGATACCCAAAGACGACCTGTTCCGCCAGTACGCCCAAGAACTCGGCCTCGACCTTGAGCAATGGGACGCCGCGTACAACTCTGAGGCCACGCTCCAGTTCATCCGCAACGACTTCAACGACGGTGTGGCCCTGGGCGTGACTGGTACGCCAACCTTCTTCCTCAATGGAGAGTTGATCAGTCCTGAGACCCTTGATGACCTCACCACCATGCTCGACCAGGCGCTCGCTGAGTAGACCGCTGCGGGTGCGGTACTGCCTACATGTCTGAGCCACTGCGGGTCGGCAGCGACTACTGGCCGGTTTGGGCATGCACGTACGCCGGCTCTCGCCCCATCGGCCCCGCGGCTCTCGATTGTGTCAGAGTCATCGTGATCCGTAGTGGTAGCGCACTCCTCGTTGGCGAGTTGGGGCAAAGGCTTGTGAAGACGGGGGATGTGGTCCTCCTTGCAGCAAACGTCCTGTGCGGAAGCGAGCCTGAGGGCCACATCACCTTGACCACGATCCATGCGGATACGGACTATGTGATCGATCAGGTCTACTGGCAGCACGCTGGGCTCGTGCGGGATCGGCTTGATGCTCAGGACTTCGCGGCGACCATCTACGCCGAGCCAGCGCAGGTTCTCAGCCTCGGTGAAAGGCAGGCCGAGGCACTCACAACTTGGCTCGACGAGATGGTCGCGCTGAGCGCCGAGCGGCCCGTTGCTCGCTACTTCTTCCGGATGCAGGCCCTGTGGTTTTCCATAGCACACGTCATTGCCCCGTTCATCAAGGCGTCCCCGGTGCGGATATCAGCCGCCCGGCCGAGTCATGTCCGGCCAACCTTGCCGAGGGAACGACGGTTCGCTCCCATCAGGGAGGAGGCCCGCAGAGTTGCTGAGCTGTTGCGGACATCACCCGAGCGGCGATGGACTCTCGCCGCTTTGGCCATGGAAGTACACCTGTCGGCTGCTCAGCTAGGCAGGGTGTTCGTCGACGCCTTTGGCAAGACACCGCTCGCGTTCCTAACGATGGTGCGAGCCGAACGCTTGGCAAGGTACCTGCGCGAGACGGACCTCACTGTCACCGAGGCAATGTGGCGGGTCTGTCGGCGGACACGGAAAAATGCCCAGTGACGGTCATGTAGTTGCCCGCTGGCGGTCATGAAATCTGCCCGGTGGTGGCCATGGGATCTGCCCGACACGACATCCGTTGCCTGGCCGCGTCCGCGGT
>NZ_CAXWGV010000026.1:0-11979 GCF_964266725.1 Tessaracoccus sp. O5.2
CTCGACCGAGGTGGATGGCCAACAACCCCCCAGGGGCAGATCCCATGGCCACCACCGGGCACATCTCGTGACCGCCACCGGGCAGGTTTCATGTCCGCCTCCGGGCAGAAACCAGTGGCCCTTGACACGGGTCGGATGGCGCAGCCGAAGTCACGGCACGGAACTGTTCCGTCAGTACGTCGGACTGACGCCGGGTGCCTACCGACGACGCCAAGGGTCGTGTGGGCGCAACTGATGTACCCGATCTCGTCGTGTTCAGTGCCCGATTTCGGGACGTCTGTCTTCCCTAGGCCTCTCATAGCCGGTCGGTGATGTAGTCCGGTAGGGACTCGTCAGGTTCGTGTTGTCGCCTGGCGGTCTTGGTCGCACCCCTGGCCCGCCGTGCTTCTTGATGTTCCTGGCGTACCTCACGGTCACCGACGATCGGGTGATCTCGGCGGAGGGAAGGTCCAGGATGACTGCGACGGAGGAAGTACGAGCCAAGCGGGACGCGAAGCTCGATGAGCTGCACGAGAAGCTGACTGGCGCGGTGGAGACGCTGGTCTCCGGGCGGGACTGGGCCCGCGCGTTGGCGTTCGCGGCCCGGTTCCGATCGCGCTCGTTCAACAACACGCTGCTGGGGTCTGTCAAGCTAACGGTGTATCTCATGGTTGTTTGACTCTCAGTATCGGCGGCCGGCGGAGAGCCGACCGTCGAAGGTGATCTCGAACGCGTTCAGGGCACCCTTCCAGCGCTGCGTCCAACGTGCTCGTCCCTTGCCGGTGGGGTCCAGCGCCATCACGGCGAGGTAGACGCACTTGAGCGCGGCCTGCTCGTTGGGGAAGTGCCCGCGGGCCTTGACGGCTTTGCGGATCCGGGCGTTGACCGACTCGATCGCGTTGGTGGTGCACACGATCCGGCGGATCTCCTTGTCGAAGAGCCTGTCGCAGAATGACGCGTCCGTGCGCGGGCAGTCGAGGGCGCTTGTCGGTAGGGGGTGGCGTGTCGATGCGACGGGGCTGGGCCGTGGGCCGTCAGGCGGTTGCGGTGTGGATCTTGCGGATGTTGTAGGCGGTGGCCGCGAGGTTCAGTTCGCTGCGGGCTGCGTCAAGGCCTCTGCGGGAGAACCTGCCGAGGATCGTTTTCAGGGTTCCGATGCTGGGTTCGACGGTTGCGCCGCGTCGCTTGTAGGCGGCTGAGCCTTCTGGGGTTCGGAGTCGGTGGGCCATCGCTTCCCGCGGGGTTGCCCCGGCCGGCGGTGGCCCGGAGGCAGGTGACCGGAGCGCTTCGGCGTGTTGTTCGCGGCCCTTCCCGAGGGCGATGATCCTGTCGGCGCCGGGGGCTGCCAGGTTCTTGTTGCTGCAGTAGCCCGCGTCGGCGAGCACGACCCCGATCTGATGCTCGGGTGAGCTCGTCGTCAGATGTAGGACAGCCGCGGCGGCGGTGGCCGCGTTCATCATGGGAATGAATGAGGGCATGTCGTTGGGTTGCTGGTTCACGTCGACGGCGGCGATGACGTGGTCACCGGTGACAGCGACCTGCGCGTTGTATCCCTGGACGAACCCGCGGCGGGTAGGCATCACCCGCGACTCGGGGTCGGTGGTGTTCGCCACTGACTTGGACAGCCCCTTCGCAGGTGCCTGAATCTCACGGGCCGCGGCGGCTTCGGCTGCGGCAACGACACGGCGTGCCCGGATGATCCGGGAGTGCTGTTCAGTAGGGACCGGAGGTGCGCCCTGCGGCTTCTTCCCCGCGGCGATCAGCGCGGCCCTGCGATCGAGCTTGGCCTGGTGGTCGCGTAGTTCCCGGTCCAGGTGCGCCCTCGCCTCCGCAAGACGCAAGGGTCCTTCGGGGATCCGGCCCCGGACCGGTCGACCGGCCTGAGATGCCTCCAGCCGGGCCTGCGCCCCGGTGTCCCGGGCTTCCCGATCGGTGTCCAGCCGACGCTGCTGCTCGGCCAGCTCAGCTGCGGCCCGGCGAATCCTTTCTGCCCTGCCGGCACTCTTGGCCAGCGGGCCACCGACACGATCACAGCCGTCTTCACCGCTCCGGGCGGCCTGCGTATCCTCGGCCGCGTCCACACGCTGCGCCTGGTCGACAACCTCGGCGGCGATCTGGTGGGCGTGCTGCTCGAACCAGTCCCGGCCCCGGTTCGCGTCGAGCGACGCGTTGGCCGGGATCTTCGTCCCGTCGATAGCGATCGTCCCGAACCGGGCAAGCCCCGCCCGCGCGGCGATCAGCAGCACCTGCGTGAACAACCCGGCGAACGCCTCCTCGGAGCTGGCTCGGAACCGTGCGATCGTCGCGTGGTCAGGCACCTCGCCTCCGCATGCGACCTTGAACGCGATGTCCGTGTGACAGAGCTGCTCGACCTGGCGCGAGGACCGCACGCCACGGCAGTACGCATACACCAGCAGCATCAGGAGCATCCGCGGATCGTAGCCCGGAGCGCCGACCCCGCCCCGCCGCCGCGACGCTTCGAAACCCGACACATCGAGCGTCTCGACGATCTCGATGACAAGCCAAACCAGGTGATCCTCCGGCAGCCAGTCCCGCATGTCCGGCGGAAGCAGAAACACCTGATCACGCCGCACAGGACGATAACTCCGAGCCATGCCCGATTCTCCCAGGCCCCTCGTCTCCGCCAGGGCCGGGACGCGCTATTCTGCGACAGGCTCCGAACTGCAGGAACGGGACGAACTCCGGCCACGCGTTCTCCCACAAGCGCACGATCGCCGGATACTTGGCTCCCCAGGCTTCGGTGAATTCCAGGAACCGGTCCTCGGCCGCGGACACGGTGTCGGCGGTGTAGATCGGCCGCAGCGCACGGGCCAGCTTGTCCCAGTCCTGCCTTGCCGCGTACCGGAACGACCCGCGGATCAGGTGGACCACGCAGGTCTGCACGATCGTTTGCGGCCACACGTTCCCGACCGACTCGGGCAAGCCTTTCAGCCCGTCGCACACCAGCATCAACACGTCCGTCACGCCGCGGTTCTTGATCTCGGTCAGCACCTGCTGCCAGTACTTGGCGCCCTCGCCGCCGTCACCGGCCCACAGCCCGAGGATGTCGCGGTTCCCGTCGACGGTGACCGCCAACGCGACGTAGATCGGCCGGTTCGCGACCTGCCCGTCACGGACTTTGACATGGATCGCGTCGATGAACACCACCGGATACACCGGGTCCAGCGGCCGGTTCTGCCACTCGCCCATCGAGTCCAGGACCTTGTCGGTGATCGTCGAGATCGTGGTCTTCGACACCTCAGAGCCATACACGTCGGCCAGATGCGCCGAGATGTCGCCGTGGGTCAGCCCGCGCGCCGACAGCGACAACACCACGTCCTCGATCGCCCCCAGACGCCGTTGCCGCTTCGCAACCACGACCGGCTCGAACGACCCGGCCCGATCCCGAGGCACAGCGATCTCGACCGGGCCGGCCTTCGTCAGCACCGTCTTCGACCGGGTCCCGTTGCGGGCGTTCTCGCTGCCCTCGACCCGTTCGTGTTTGTCGTAGCCCAGGTGGGCGGTCATCTCGCCCTCCAGCGCCGATTCCAGGACCAGCTTGGTCAGCTGCGCCAACAATCCGCCCTCGCCCTCTACCGACAGCCCCAGCCGCTGCGCGTCGCCCACCAGCTGCGCCACCAAATCCTTGTCCACCAGCGGGGCCGTTCCCGTCGCCGTCACCTGGTCCTCGACCTCCATCACGACCGCCTCAGCGACCGGCTCAACCTGCATCATCATCGGGTACCTCCTACATCGGAGTTACACCGGAAAACGTACAGTCCCCTGAGGATCAGCCGACGTGGAAGTCTCGCGCTCTCGATTCACCATTCTCCGCCCAGTGGATGCGGAGGATGTCGGGATCGCCTCCACCCATGTGGTGGAAGACGTTGAGCCGCCGGGTCTGTCCAGCATGGATGACAGTGGGTGAGTCATCGACACCCAACATCATGCTGGAGTTGTCGCCCACCACCTCGAACACAACATCCGTCGCGTCCTCGTCGCCGGAGTTGGTGATGTTGATCCAGTGACGAGTCGAGTACTGAGGCCTGCCCTTGTTGTCGAAGCTCTTGACCTCGCGCTCCTGCTGCGGTTGGGCTGAGAATCGCACTCCACGCCTCGACGATGACAAGCCCGGGGCTCCGAGGTCGAGTTGCGCGATGTCGAACTCGATCGCCTTCCATACCTCGTGTCCGAGCTGCGCGGTGGTAGCGAACTCGCCGAGTAGGCCGCGTTGACTGATCTCGGTTCGGAACTCGCGGAGCCCGTCGAGTTGGCGCGTGTCGACATCGTTGGGGAGCGCGGCGGTCGAGAAGTAGAGGTGAACGGGCTTACCGGCATCGACGGCTCGTTGTATCTCCTCGACCGTTCCGGACACGGCATCGGGGGTCGGGGAGCCCAGCCGGCTACCGAACAGCGCGAAGACGATGTCCGACTCGTCGACCCCCTGAGCGTTGATGAGGGACTGGGGATGACCGCCGAGGAGCGGCACGGACGAGGTCTCCCACCGCCACGGCAACAGGACGATCTGCTTGTTCTTGGCGTTGGCGTTGTTCCAGTCGTTGATGGCTGAATCGACGGCATCGCGGGCGTCGGGGATGTCTGAGGGTGAGGCGATCATGACCCGCAGCACCGAGGCAGTGAAACCCATGCCTCAAAGGGTATTGGTCGACACCGACATCCCGCGCTGGGAAGGCGCACCTGGCTACTGAACCAGTTCTCTTCCAGCCGGAGGCCGCGATGCCCACCTTCCATGATCCTGTTGCCGATGCCGCTGAGGCATCCCAGGCCCTACGGGGCTTGGCGCACGCGAGCCGAACCTTCGATCAGCCTGCCGAGATGTACGGGGTGATCGGTGACCTTTCTTCGGGTATCCGGTCGCTGCGTCAATCGTTGGAGCAACTCGCCGACGTCCATGAACGCAAGGCCGCTCACGCCTTCAACGACGACGGCAATCACGACGCCGGGGTGCGGGACGCTCTCGCGGCGGCGGAGGAACTGCGCCAATGCGCCCTGCTGGTCGACCGGGCCGACGACCGACTCTCGGCCGGGTTCATTGCCGCGGGGCGGATTGCCTGGCACCCCGAACCGGCACCAGAACTCGTGTCGGAGGAGCCGGTGCAGCGGTGGATCAGTGTGGTGTTCCTTCAAGGCGATGAGGCCGATGAGGTGCTCGACTTGATCGACGCCCAGGGCGTTGATGCGGCGTTCGAGTACCTGGCCGGCTACGACTATGGCGACGAGACCGTCGAAGCGGCGATCGCCAACGGGCACGTCTATGACAAGCCCCAGGCTGGTGCGGCGGACCGGACCGCGACCCAGGACGTGTACACCCTGACCTACAGCTCATTGCTGGGTCATGTCGGTCTCTACCGCGAAGCCGCCGCGCTGCCGGACCCGGCGCTGCTCGGCATCGACACCCCGCTGACCGTCGGTCCTGCGACCGACGCCACGGACGCGGCGACCGAATCAGCGTCGCCCCGCCGCAGTGCCGGACCGGTGGGCCGCGACTGGTTCGCCGCCCCCGCAGCTGGTGAGGCCGCCGGTCGTCGGGAGTTATCGCTGTGAGCGAGCGGGAGCGACTGCACACTGCTGTTCTGGTTGCTCCGGCGAAGGAACGCCGCCGGCTCCGTAGGCAGCGCCGCCGAGCCGAGGCCAGGTTGCACGCCGAGCAGCGCAAGACCGAGCACGCGGCCGCAAGAGTGAAGGCCGAGCGGGAGCGGGCCGACCGGCGAGCGACCACGTTCCTGCCGCGGGCGGGTGAGCCGGGACCGGCGGCGCTGCGGTCGCCGGGCCGGTTCCGGCTGACCCGGCATCAGGACACGTCCGCGACGTTGGCGGGGGCCTATCCGTTCGTGGCCGAGGGTGGTCTCGGCGCGGACGGGGTGTTCATTGGTCAAGACCTTTACAGCGGCGGATCGTTCGTTTACGACCCGTGGGTGTTGTACTCCCGCGGCCTGATCACGGCCCCGAATGTTGTGTTGGCCGGGATCGTCGGCTCGGGCAAGTCCTCGTTGGCGAAGTCGCTGTACATGAGGTCGCTTCCTTTCAACCGGCGTGTCTATGTGCCCGGTGATCCGAAGGGTGAACACACCGCGGTTGCCAACGCGGTCGGTGGCCGGGCCATCGTGCTCGGCCACGGGCTCAACACCCGGCTGAACCCCCTCGACGAGGGCCACCGGCCCAGCGGCTTGTCGAACCTCCAGTGGGCCAGCACGGTCGCGTCCCGCCGTCGTGACCTGATCGGCGCACTCGCCGAGACCGTCCTCGCGCGGGGGTTGACGCCGTTGGAGCACACCGCGATCGACCTGGCGCTGACCCAGACGGTGCGCGAGAACCGTGTGCCGATCCTGCCGATGGTGGTCGATCACATTCTCAACCCCAGTTCGGATGCCGACGGCCGGTTGGCTGAGGATGGCCGGCTCGTCGGCCACGCGTTGCGCCGCCTGGTCGCCGGCGATCTGGCCGGCCTCTTCGACGGCCCCTCGACCGTGGCGTTCGACCCGAGTTTGCCGATGATCTCCCTAGACCTGTCCAGAGTCACCGAAAGTTCGACCCTGATCTCGGTGTTGATGACGTGTTCGTCGGCGTGGATGGAGTCCGCGCTGCTCGACCCGAACGGCGGGCAGCGGTGGGTCATCTATGACGAGGCGTGGAGGTTGATGAGCTATCCATCGCTGCTGCGCCGGATGGACGCCCACTGGCGGCTCGCGAGGCACTACGGCCTGGCGAACATGCTGATCTTCCACCGCCTCGGCGACCTCGACAACGTGGGCGACCAAGGCTCCGCCATGCGCTCCCTGGCCAACTCACTGCTCGCGAACGCCGAGACCCGGATCGTATACAGGCAGGAGTCCGACCAGCTCGGCCCGACGGCGACCGCGCTCGGCCTCAGCCGCACCGAGCAACAGCTCTTGCCGAACCTTGGCGTCGGCCAAGGGCTGTGGCGGATCAAAGCGCGCAGCTTCGTCTGCCAGCACCAACTCCATCCCGCCGAACTCGCCCTGTTCGACACCAGCAGCCGCGCAGCGGCACGCACACCGGCCCCGCACCTCATGGAAGGAACACTCCGATGAGCGACACCCCGATTCCCAGGTTCCGTCTCGACAGCCCGGCCGACATGGCCCAACTCGTGCCCTACCTGATCGGCTTCGCACCCGAGGAATCATTGGTGATCGTCGTCATCGACGACCAGCAGGTCCAGGTCACCGCCCGAGCCGATCTCGCCGAGATGCAGCAGCCGGGTGCGGCCGAGGACGTGCTGGATCGCATCTGGTCACGGTTCCCGACCGCCGACGCGACACTGATCGCCTACACCCAACACCCAGAGACCGGCTGGGCGCTCCTGGAACGCAGCGCCGACCACCTTCCCGATGCCGTGCTGCGACAGACCATGCTCGTCAACCAGGACACCTGGCACCTTCCCGACGGCACCCACGGCCGCCTCAACCCGTCCAGCCGCATCACCACCGAAGCCGCCCACCACGGCCTCCGAACCTTCACCCACCGCGCCGAGCTCGAAGCCCGGTTCGCCAGCACTCCCGACAGCCCCGACCTCGCCAAGGCAATCCGGGCGGCACTCGACGACCTCCCGCGACATCGCGACCTTCCTGCGCTGCTGGAGCACACCCGTGACCTGCTGCACCGCAACCTGAACACGCGAATGCCGTTCGGCTCCGGTCGGCCCGCGACGCCGATGAGCACCAAGGACGCCGTCCAACTGGCCCATCTCGTGAAGAACCGGCACGCGCGCGACTTCGCCATCGCATCGATCACCAAAGCCACCGCGCCCCGCTATCTGGCGCTGTGGAGCGAAGTCCTCAACCACACACCCGGCAGTTTCGCCGCGGTGCCGGCAGTAATCGCCGGGATCGCGGCCTGGGTCGCCGGCGACGGCGCCAGCGCCAACATCGCCCTGACCCGAGCACAAGCCGCCACCACCCGCCTCCGCGCGTCCGGGCCCGCCGAGTTGCTGGAAGCCGTCATCGACCAAGTGCTGCCGCCCTCGGCGTGGCCCTCAGTCCGAGGCCGGATCCTGGAACACGCCGGTCAGGCCGTTCACCACGCCCTCATCACCCACATCCGCGGCGCCCGGACCACCACCCCGGCGGCCAACGCATTCGCGCCTGAGGCTGGCCGCTCGCGTCCAACGACGACGCACAGCGGCCCCACGCTATAGGCCCCCGGGCGCGCCGGTTGTGGCGCACCTGGTCGGCATGAGGAAACACACTCCCGAACCCGTGCCCATGCCGGTCACGATCCCGACCGTCCTGCTCCAAGTCCGCGCCGATGGCACCGTGGACGCCACCATCGAGGGCCACCCCCTGCTCCCACCCGAAGGAGTCGGCCGGTGGCGGCGGTCATCGCTGCCGCAGATCATCGACCACGCCAGTAGCGACCGCACCATCCCCGTGCGGATCGAAGTCCACGAAGTCGACCAGACCGTGTTCACCGACATCATCAGCGCCCGCCCACCACGCCAACCCACGCCAACCGTCGAAACTGAGCCCGAGCCGGGACCCCGACGCGGCCGACGCGCACTCCCACCCCAGACGCCACGCCTGGTCGAAGTCAGCGGGGATGGGTTCGTACCGGGCGAAGACGTAGCCGTCGCCGTCATCGTCGGCCACACCGACGCCACCGGAACCGGCCACGTCAGCGCCCTGATCGACCTCGACACCCTGCCCGACAGCGCCACGCACGAGGCGATCCTGCTCGGCCGCATCTCAGGAACCCTCGCCATGCGGCGGCTCCCATGACCCAACGACAGACCGGGAGCATGGGTGACGAACTCACCAACGCCGCCCTCATCGGCCTGATCGGCATCTTCTGCGTCGGCCTCGTCCTCCGCGCGTCCGGCACCATCACCGCGTTCCTAACTGGAACACCCCACCCCGCAGCGGGTGCAGCGGGCGGTATCGCCGTGCTGTTCAACCCCGCCGACCCCGCCACGGCGCTGGGCGCGGACGGACTCGACCCGGTCATCTACTGGCTCGTCAGCGCCGGCCTGCTCGGCGGACTCACCGCCACCGCCGTGTGGGTGTGGACCCTCCTGCGCCGTCAGACGCGCAAAGCCGAGGCCGACCCGCACCGGCTCGCCGGCGTCGCCACCAGCCACGAGGTCAAGACCACCGCCTCCGCCAAAGCACTCCTGCGCCGCGCCGGCACCCTGCGACCCTCCCTGGAGTCACCCAGACCACACGATGTCGGCTACCTCCTCGGGACCAGCCGCGGCACGAAGGTCTGGGCGTCGGTCGAGGACTCGATCCTGCTGATCGGCCCACCCCGCTCCGGCAAAGGCCTCCATGTCGTCATCAACGCGATCCTCGACGCCCCCGGCGCAGTCGTCACCACCAGCACCCGACCCGACAACCTCACCGCCACCCTCCGCGCCCGACAACGCAAGGGCGGGCCGGTCGCCGTGTTCGACCCCCAACACCTCGCCGAAGGCATCCCCGCCGGACTGCGCTGGTCACCGGTGCGCGGCTGCAACGACCCCTTGACGGCGATGATCCGCGCCAACGGCCTCGCCGCCGCCACCGGCCTGTCCGCCGGCGGTGTCGAGTCCGGCGGGTTCTGGGAAGGTAAGACCCGGACCGCGCTCCAAAGCCTGCTCCACGCCGCGGCGCTCGACGGTCGCCCGCCGGCGGAGTTGTTCAGATGGACTCTCGACCCCAGCGCCGCGTCCGAGGCCGTGGCGATCCTCAACTCACATCCGCACGCGGCGATGGGCTGGGACGACTCGTTGGCCGCGATGATCGACGCCGACCCCAAGACCCGCGACAGCATCTGGCAAGGCGTCTCCCTCGCCCTCGCCGCCCTGGCGGACCCAAGCGTCCTAGATGCCGTCACCCCCGGACCAGGCGAGACCTTCGACCCCGAAGCCTTCCTCACCGAACACGGCAGCCTCTACTTGCTCGCGACCGGCGCCGGCGCCGGCGCATCCGCCGCGCTGGTCGCGGCGTTCGTCGAAGACTTGATCGAAACCGCCCGCAAACTCGCCGCCCGCTCACCCGGCGCACGGCTCGACCCGCCCCTGCTCTTGGCCCTCGACGAGGTCGGCAACCTCGCACCCCTGCCATCCCTGCCAGTGCTGATGGCCGAAGGCGGCGGCACCGGGATCACCACCATGCCCGTCCTGCAATCTCTCGCCCAAGCCCGCGACCGGTGGAGCGAACACCAAGCCGGCGCGATCTGGGACGCCTCCATCGTGAAGATCATCCTCGGCGGCGCATCCAACAGCCGCGACCTCCAAGACCTCTCCACCCTCATCGGAGAACGCGACGAACACACCGACTCAGTAACCCTCGGCGACCACGGAACCCGCTCCAGCCAGCGCTCCATCCGACGCGTCCCGATCCTGCCGCCCGACCGCATCCGCACCCTGCCCTTCGGTACCGGGATCACTCTGCTCCGTTCTGCGCCGCCGATCGTTACCGACCTGCGCGCCTGGCCGAGCCGTCCGGATGCAGCCCAACTCCGCCACGACCGCGACCAACTGGAAGCTCTCCTACGTCGGCCCTCCTGATACCGGCCGCGCGGAGCCGTCGGCGCACCTGCCTGACGCAGCGACCACGCGCAGCTGGTCGCCCGAGTGCAGGAGGGAAACCTGATGGCCATTCGCACGCATCAGTCGATATCGGGCTTCGTGGCGTCCGAGCCACAGCTCAGCTACACCGACCGAGGCGATGCTCGCCTCTACTTCAAGATCGGGATGGAGCACTACCGCAAGGAGCCGGACAACACCTACACGCAGCTGGAGACCTCCTTCCACGACGTCATCGCCTACCGGGGCGCGGCCGAGCAGGGCCACCTGCGACTCGCCAAGGGCGACAACATCATCGCCGACGGCCGAGTCCGCGAGTACTCCTACGAGCGCGATGGCCAGCGCTACGAAGGCGAGGAGTTCATCGCTACCCGCATCGGCCACGACCTCGCCCGAACCGACTACGAAGTGGACCGCGCGAACCGCCGTACCACGGCGCGCAGTTCGGCTGCCTTCGAGGCCCCTGTCGGAACCGCGCACTCCAGCGCTGCCGCGATGCAGATGTGAGGGGGAGCGCGATGACCGATCAACTCCCGCCCGATCACGACGACGAGTTCCTAGACGACCGACCCACCGTGGCGAGCTTTGACATTCCGGAGCCGCCGCACCCCATCAACTGGAACCTGCTCACCGCCAACGACCTCGAAGCCGAACTCCTCGAACTGAACCGATGGGTCGACTGGCTCAGACACACCTACGGACTCCCAGCAAGCGTCATCCCACCGTACTGGCATCGCCACCCCGAGTTGGTGTGGGAACTTTCGGCACTCCACCTGCGTTGGTTGTGTGCCTACGACCGCGACCAGAACGGTTCCGCACCGCTGGGCTGGCACCGCGACTTCGCCGACGCCCGCGCCCGGCTCCGTGATTGGGTGGCCACCTCCGGGACCCGCCTCGACCGCGACCGTCCGACCCGCCAGACGACTTGGCCCGGCGAAGGCCCAGCCGCACCGCTCGAAGAGACCCCGATCGCAGATCGTGACGAGGACTTCGTTCGATATGTCCTTGACGAGGTCGCTGCCCGCGCCGAGGCAGAAGAAGCGTTCTATGCAGCGATCGACCCCCGGACTGATGAGGTGTGACGATGGCGCGGAAGTACATCAGGAAGACAAACCAGCGGCCGCAGGGCGAGCGGGAACTGACCCTTCGCGCCGATCTCCACGATCCGCCTGATCTGGACAAGCTGACTGAACTGCTGATCCGGCTGGCACTCCAGCAGTCCGGGCAGCATCGCGCCGTGAAGCCGACACGACCGCCGCACCCCAGTGCGACAGGGGCAGCATCGACGTAGAAGGGAGACGCTCCGCCGCGGGTGGCGGGTGTTGTGGTCTGTCAAGGGCCACTGGTTTCTGCCCGGAGGCGGACATGAAACCTGCCCGGTGGCGGTCACGAGATGTGCCCGGTGGTGGCCATGGGATCTGCCCCTGGGGGGTTGTTGGCCATCCACCTCGGTCGAG
>NZ_CAXWGV010000027.1:0-7893 GCF_964266725.1 Tessaracoccus sp. O5.2
CTTCAACGACCACAAGCAATGGCGCGGCATCGCTACCCGATACGACAAACACGCAGCCATCTACCGAGGAGGCGTTGTCCTACGCGCGATCACCCTCTGGCTTCACGCATAAGGAGACACGCCCTAGCGGCAGTCCTGGTCCCGATCACCATGGGCGTGAGCCTGATCGCGGGCGCCATCGCCAAGTACCACGTGGTCCTGTACTGGGCCGGTGGCCTGCTGATGATCGGCCTCGGCGTCTTGGCGCTGTCGGGGGCGATGTGGTCGATGCCGTCGTTCCTGCGGGCCCCCAACACCGCCCGCGGCGACACCGCCACCTTCTTCAGCCTGGGTGTGTTCTCCGGCATCGCCTCCAGTTGCTGCGCACCGGTCCTGGCCGGGGTGATGACCCTGTCGGCGCTGTCCGCCTCGCCCGTCGGTGGGCTGGTGCTCGGCTTGGCCTACGTGTTCGGGATGGTGATCCCGCTGTTCGTGATGGCGCTGCTGTGGGACAAGCGCCCCGAGCGGATGCGCCGCCTCCGCGCCAAGCCGATCCGCATCAACCTGGGCCGCTTCACGCTGGCCACCAACACGGTCAACCTCGCGGTCGCCGTCGGGTTCGTGATCATGGGCATCCTGGTGATCGGCCAGGCAGGCGCCACCGAGATGACCGGCGCCGACGCCCCCCTCGTGGGCGTGGGCGCCTGGCTCGCCGACGTCTTCGCCTGGCTGATCGCGATCACCGCACCCGTCCCCGAGGCCGTACTCGGCCTGGCACTGCTCGCCCTGGTGGCCGTATTCGTCATCGCCACCCTTCGCGACCGCCGACACGCCAAGCCCACCGCCGCCGTCCATGACTGCTGCGACACCCAACTCGCACCGACCCCCGCGCCCGAAGGAGCCAGCGCTCCGACGACACTCTCCCAGGAGCCACGATGACCCCCACGAACCCCGCACCCTCCCGACGCGAGCAACTCAAAGCCAGGCAGCAGGCCGAGGCGCAGCGCGACAAGAAGCGCCGCACCTGGGCCAGGATCATCGGCGGAGCGGTGACGCTGATCGTGCTGTCAGTCGTCGGTTACGGGTTATGGACCGCCGTCCCCGAACAGGGCGACACCCAGCGACTCGCCCCAGACTTCACGCTGACCACCACCGCCGGCACGGCCGTGACCCTCAGCGACCTGCGCCCCAGCCCGGTGCTGATCTTCTTCAACGAAGGCGCCGGCTGCGCGTCGTGCACCATGCAGATGGCCGAGATCGAGAAGAACCCAGGCTTCGCCGAGGCGGGCATCGAGGTGCTTCCCATCGTCATGAACAGCGCCGAGCAGATCCTGCCCGACATGCAGCAGTTCGGCGTCGCCACCCCGTACCTCCTCGACGACGGGACGGTGTCCAAGGCCTACGACGTCCTCGACAAAGGCATGCACCCCGGGATGCCGGGCCACGGCTTCGTCCTTATCGACGGCGACGGCGTCCAACGCTGGAACGGCAACTACCCCTCCATGTGGCTCGACCCCCAAGAACTCCTCAACGAGGTCACCACGCGACTGCGGTGAAGTCACTGCCCGGGATGTGTGGTTCCACCTGAATGTGCCTGCGGCGGGCGCGCTCGCGTCGATGGAAGCTCACCCGACATCGATGACGCCCATCATCCCCAGGTCCTCGTGGTCGAGGATGTGGCAGTGGTAGACGGTGCGGCCCGTGTGGCCCTCGAACGGGATCCGCACCACCACCTGGCCACCGGCGGGGACGTCCACGACGTCCCGCCACCGCGGCTCCTTCACCGCACGGCCGCGTTCCTCGAGGACCTGCATCGGCCAGACGTGCAGGTGGAAGGGGTGGTCCATCGTGGAGGTGTTCCGGATGGTCCACTCCTCGATGGTCCCGGCCGCCACCTGCTGGTCGGTGCGCTCATGGTCGAACTCGCGGCCGTCGATGGTGAAGGACATCATCCGTCCCCGCATTCCCATCCCCATGCCCATCTCCATGGTGAGTTCCCGACGGCGGTCCACCTCGCCCGTTCGCAGGTCCCGGGACGGCGGGAGCTGCGGCAGCTGAGCCCCCTCGGCGACGGCGTCGCCGCTGGCAGCCAGCGTGGCGAGTGTCGCCGGTCCGGAGGTGGCCGACATCATGCCTCCCATGCCGCCGCGGTCGTACCCGCGGGTGCGGACCGTCGTGGTGCCCTCAGCGAGGGTGACCAGCAGGTCAGCCCGATTGCCCGGGGTGAGGACCACCTCGTCCACTTCCTCGGGGATCGGGGAGCGGTCCAGGTCCATCCCGAGGAGCTGGAACCGCTGCCCGTCCACCACCAAGCGCAGATAGCGAGAGGTGCAGGCGTTGACCACCCGCCACCGTTCCCGTTCCCCCGGGCGACCCTCCAACACGGGGGCGACCTGACCGTTGACCAGCAGCAGGTCACCCTCCCGTCCCATCATCCGCTCCTGCGGGGAGGCAGGACGGACATTGCCGGCACCGTCGAACGACACATCCGAGACCGCGAGCACGCGTTCGCGTGCGACCGGGAGCGGCTCGTCCTCGTCCACCACGATCGCGCCGTACAGGCCGCCGAACACCTGGTCGGCCACCGTGCCGTGCAGGTGGGGGTGGTACCAGTACGTGCCTGGCGGGTGGTCTGGCGGGAGCTGGTAGGAGTAGTCGAAGCTCTGCCCGGGTTCGATGACCACGAACGGGTTGTCGCCGTTGCCCTCTGGGGAGACGTGCAGCCCGTGGACGTGCAGGTTGGTGGGCTCATCAAGGTCGTTGCGCAACCGGATCTGCAGCAGGTCCCCGGGGCGAAGACGCAGAGTCGGTCCGGGGACGTGGTCGGCGTAGCCCAGCATCGTCACCCGTTCGCCGCCCACCGTCACCGTGCGCGGGGCGGCGTCCAACTCCACGCGCAGCACGCCGCCGCTGCTGACCAGCTCCGACGGGAGGGTGAGGGCAGTGCCCCCGCCCGACGGTGTCCGCGTCGAACCAGGGCTGCTGGCCTGCCGGGCCAGGCCCCACCCGCCCACGACTACGCCGGCAGTGCCGAGCGCTCCCAACTGCAGGGCCCGGCGCCGGGGAATCGGCCGCACCCTCAGGACTCCCCGAGGTTCCGCAACCTCTCCTGGTACTCCTCGGTGTCGATCTCGCCGCGCGCGTAGCGCTCCTGCAGGATCTGACGGGCCCGCACCGGCCACGACTCAGGGCCGGAGGAGCCCGAGGGCGGCGGTGGGTTCCGGTCCTGGCGAACTCCTCCGCTCAATGCCCGGACGAGCAACACGATCAACAGCACCAGTCCTGCCAGGAGGAGTACACCGAACAACAGCCCCCAGCCGCCGCCCATGCCCCAGCCGCCCATTCCGTGCCAACCACCCATGTCGTCCCAATCCATCAGGCGCACCTGCCTCCGCTCGGATGTCCTCCACGGTACTCCGATCTGCGGCGTACCCCAGGTATCTGTCGGAGATATGTCGGGCTGTGACCGATCTGGGGGAGTGGCACGCGCCTGGGGATACGAAGGCTCGGTGGTGGCCAGCCGCTCCCCCCAAGTGCGGCTGGCCACCACCTGTCGCCGCATGGCAGGACTCATCTTCAGCGGTGCGCTCGTCCGTGGCGTTGCATCACGCAACGCGGGTGGGATGCGTCCCGATCGCGGCGCAAACCGGGGGTGCCGGGACACGCCGTGGTCCCTACATGCCACGCTTGTGCTGCGAGAAGCAGAGAGCGCAGGAGCGACACGGATGAAGACCTCCGACGAGACAGCCGTCGACGACGCCGCCGACACCTCGGCCGCGGATCGCAGCTCGCTTGCCTGCCTGTTCGCCGACTTCGTGTCCGCACCCCGATCCACCTGGTTCGCGCGCGTCGTCGATGCTCGCTCCTCCCACCAGGACCGGAACCGGCCTTACGTCACACGCCTGGTCCTCCTGGTCACGTTGATCATCGCTTCGGCGGCGGTCGGGTTTCCGTGGTTCGGGTGGCTGTTCTTCATCCCCGGTGCTCTCCAAGTAGCCCTCGAGATCTACCTCGAGCCGATCATGCGCCATCGGTACGAGGCTGTTGCCCAACGCTCCTCGACCGGTCGGGACGGACGGAGGCAGTGGTACTGGCGGGCGGTGCGGGTGTGGTACCGGAACTACGAGAAGTTCCTTCCCAACGTCACATCGGCGCTGGGCGTTGTCGCGTGCTCGCTCCAGCTGACGCTTGTGCTGGTCTTCCTCGAGCCGCCCACCCCGGACCGTGGCTGGGTAAAAGTCCTGGCGCTCGCGACCGCCATGATGTACCTCGTGTCAGGTGGTCTGGGACCACTCATGGGTCCGGCCACGTATTCCCCCAGCAACGGGCTCCCGGCGCCCGTCGTGCGATCCATCCGACTGTTGTGGATCCCGATACCCCTCTTGCTCGCGGTCATCATCGTCGCTCGTCCCGGAGCGTGGGGTGAGACCCTTCCCTACGCGTTGATGACCCTGGGTCTCGGATACTACGTCGGCCTGAGGCAGCGGGAGTTCGACCGAGCCGTCACAGCGGCCGCCATTGTTCGCGATGAGATCAACGAGGAGAACGTCAAGACCGCAGCCCTGGAATACCACGCCCTCACCCAGCCGGTGAAGGGACCGCTCCAGGAAGCCGCTCGACGGGTAGCGAACCCCATGACCCGCATGGAGCTCGAGCACTACATCGCCAACGTCGACTTCATCCACGAGCAGGCACAACGAGGCCGCCTGGACCCCCGTCGCGGGCTCCTCCCCCCGATTGAGGAACTCCTCCGCCGCGAAGCCCAGAACGGGGCCGTTCACCTGGACACGAACATCCGCCTGGACCCGGGGCTGGACCCCAAGCATCACCAGATGGTGGCGGCCTACCTTCGGACCTTCGTCTCGAACAGCGTCCAGGCTTACGCATCGCTCATGCCAGATCAGTTCGGGCACGTGCTGGCGACAGCCCGCCAAGAAGGCCAGAATCTGATCGTCGAGGTCCGCGACACCCTCCCATTGATCCCCGACAGGGTCCTCGCCAACTCCCACACCCTTGGCGGCATCAGCCGCCACCTGTCCGCAGTGGGGGGCTCATTGCGGCAAGACTCGATGCCCAACGGCAAGGTCCTGCGTGCGACATGGCCCATCACGGTCCCACTTCGGCACCAGGAACCGAGGTCCCGGCAATGAAAAGGCCGGACCTGCAGTTCCTCGTCTTCGATGACCACGGTGCCCGGTATCGGCGGATCGAGGACGCCGCCACGCTCCTTCGACGCACACCACCGCCGATTCCCATCGTGATCGACTGGCAGCCGACCGTTGAGGTGCTCCTGACCCTCACCCCCGAGGCGCTCGCCGAGTACGCCGCCATCTTCGTCGACTTCAACCTCCAGTCCAGCCAAGGCCTGCCCAGAGACGAGCGATTGCGACTCGATGTCGCGGGTAGCGATGACTCGATGCCGTCGAGCCGCGTCAGCCTGGACCTCAGACAGGCAACAGGGATGGGCGTGCTGCTCCGAGTCCGGGAACTGATGAGCACCCCGGAGTACTGGGATGCCTGGGCTGTGCGCGCATCGACGGGATCTCGTACGGAACGAGCCTGGCGCGACCCCCGCGGCTCGGCTCTCTACAGCTTCGTCGAGTACGCCGACATGACCTCCCGACTTTTCGCCGCCGCGGCCTGGGCGTGGTTCGGCGCGCGCTTCTTCGACGGGAACAGCACCGTGGAGAACATGGCACAGCGTCTCCGCTCGTCCAGGCGAACCGACGCCCTCGGCACCATGCAGCAACGGATGGTGGAGCTCGCGGCCGGCCCCCTCATGACCATGCTCACCTTGAACCCGCTGGGCGACAGCCAGCTCATCACCCCGGCCGAAAACCCATCGGGCTTCGACTGGTACCGCATCTACCGACGAGCGCGCGAGGGACGACGCCAGTTCGCCTTCGGACGCCCCATCAAGGAGGCATTCCACGAGATCGTCGGATATACCCCCGAACTGCCCGTGCGCCGCAGCCATCAGTTCGACGTGATCGCTGAACACCTCCACGACGCAGCCCAAGCGTTCATCGACGTGTGGGACACCCCACCCGACGGCTCCGACCCCTTCAGCGACGCCGCAGAAACGGAAGCCAGGCCCAGTACGCGGACCGGGTACAAGTTCTCGTGGACACAACGTGACCCACTCACCGAGTTCCTGACCCACACCTCCCGCTTCTGGGACGCCCCCGATGTCCGCCTCGCCTTCACCCATCACATGGCGACCAGACCGCGAACGGCCGGACGGTGAACCACGCGGGAGCACCCCGAGAAGGCGTCAGCGAGGGACTCAAGTGGGGTGCCGTCGGAGACGACGACGCCGAACGCCTGTGCGTCGCCTTCATGGGGTACGGCGGATGGCTGGAACCCTTCGAGTACGGACTGTTCACACGCCTGGCTCGGCAGCTCGCCGCGCGCATCGTCATCGTCGAGACTCCCGGGCTGGGGACGGCTGGAACCCGCCTGCGCCCGCGGGAGCGTGGGGCCCTTCTCGTAGGATCCTTTCTCCCCGTCGGGCGCCGAATGCTCCGATGCGCTCTTGCAGGCCTCGAAGCAGTGGGCGCGGACCCACGCCAGGGGATCCACATCCTCGGCTACTCGATGGGGGCGTCGGTCGCCGCCGCCGCGACATCGGTAGCGACCAACGATCTCACTGTCCGCACCCTCACGCTCGTCGAGCCGATCCCCGCCTACCTGGCATCGATCGGACGAACCCGCCCGGACCTTCGCGTCCTGATCATCAACGGGGACACCAGCCGCATGTCGCCACGAGCCTCCGTTCACCGCATGCTCCGATCGGCCCAGGCCACGGGAATGAGCATCAGTGCCGGAACAATCCGAGGCGGGCATCTCTTCTGGCATGACGTGCCGCTGTTGCACGAGGCAGGCGAGCAGGTCCTGGCTCTCTGGGACCCCTAGCCACCCCGGCCGAGTGTGACCCAAGCCCCGATCCTGTGCAAAAGTCCTGGCGAACCGGAGGTTCACTGCTGAGGCAACGATCAGTTCACCCGGAGGTATTGACATGAGGCATCACGAAGTCCAGCCCAGCTCGCGTGTGACAACTGATATGGGTGTGGTTCCTGTCAAGAGGGCAGGATGAGGCGCCACCGGGCTGGATGCCGGGTGGCGCCTCTCCTTGTGTTGGCCCGAAGTGGTTTTGACGAGGGGTTTCGCGTGTCTGTCGACGGCGATGTCAGTCTGATATTCGCGGGTTGGTTACCGCAGGACGGTGCTTTCGGCTCGGAACGTCACGCGTGTCTAGAGTCGAGCGTCGCCGCCGGTCAGGGCGGCTGCTCATAGTTGTATCGCGGGTCGTTCCGGTCGCTGCGTCACCTCTTCGCCTGCCGGTCCTCGGGCCAAGTTTGTGGCCTCGAGTTCAGTCCTCGAGGACGGCGAGCGACCAGCACCAGCCGGCGAGTTCGCGGGCGATCGCGGCGTTGGCGACGATGGGTCGCTTCTTGCGGGCTTTGAACTGGTTCCAGCGGTGGTTCAACCGTCGGTTGCCCAGGTCTCCGCGGGCCCGGGCGGCGGGGCTGGCGAGGTCCCAGCGGTCGCGGATCGTCTTGCCGGGGACGTAGCGGTGCTGGTGATGCCAGGCGGCCTCAACCAGGAGTCGGCGCGCGTGACTGTTGCCGGTCTTGGTGATCGGCCCGAGCGAGCGGGACTGGCCGGACGAGTTCTCCGAGGGGATCAGGCCGACGAACGAGCCGATCGAGTTGCCGGTGAACCGGGTCCAGTCGCCGATCTCGACCGCCAACCCGAACCCAGTCAGGGTGGAGATCCCGCGCAAACTGAATCGGCCTGGGTTTCGTTCCGTTCTTGAAGCAAGGATGGAACACGATGAACCAGAAGTACTCTCCCGAGATGCGCGAGCGCGCGCTGCGGATGCTCGATGAGGCCAAGGCCTCCGGTGAGCAC
>NZ_CAXWGV010000028.1:0-6427 GCF_964266725.1 Tessaracoccus sp. O5.2
GATCTGCCTCCCCACGACCAGCGGGCGCACGGTCTGCCGCAAGACCTCAAACAGCGATCAGAAGAGGAGAGTGCTGACCCGCCAGCCGCTACAGGACCGAGCCTGCCAGAAGCTCGGCTGGAACCCACTAGAAGAGTGCTTTGCGCATGTGGCCCGACACGGACGTGGGCCGGATTCTCGCCCGCCTCGATGCACACCTCTCTCTTCGACCCGTACTCTGGGGTGCGAGTGGCCGCGATACTTGGTGTATCCGGGGGTTCCTGTCGCCGGTGCTGCTGTCCACGGCATCCAGCGATCGTTCTCACTGATCCGCACCGCGATGCACTCCGACCAGGCCGCACGCGACATCCGCAACGCGAAGGTCGAGCACATCTCCGACCAGGCCCAGCGCGCGAAATCCGGCCAGATCGAAGACGCCTTCCAGACCGCCCAGTACCACGACGCACTCCAGCAAGAAGCAGACATCACCGCCGGCCACCGCATCCTCCGCTATTCCGGCCTCATCGCCGTCTCCGCACCCACCGTCGAACCTGACTTGGCTCATTTAGTGCCCATCGTTCGGGGCCGTCGAGCGGGCTATCGGCGCTGGTGGATCCGATCCAAGAGTTGGGTGACGTTGTCGGGTAGGGGGTCTTCGGCGGTGACGGTCTGGTCGCCTGCCTGGATGTCGATGGTCCGGTAGCGCCGCAGCGTCTTCACGAGCTGTTTGATGCTCACGCCGGTCGATGTCTCGAGCCATCGGGCGACGGCCAGGGCGGCGAACACGATGGTCAGGTGCGCCTCGATCGAGTCGCGTTTGTGGTGGTAGATCGGCCTGGCGCGCAGGTCCGACTTGGACATCCGGAACGACTTCTCGACCTGCCAGAGCTGGTGATAGGCGCCGATCACCATCTCCGCGGTCGGGTCGGGCAGGTTCGTGATGTAGCCCTTCCACCCTGCCAGCGTGCGGGCCTTGGCCTCCAACTCGAGGTTGATGCTCTTCTTGCCGCCGTCGAGGCGGACGAACCGGTTGCGTTTGACCGCGGTACGGCCGGCGACCGCGTCGGCGGCCTTGCGGACCTGCTCATCGATCCCGCGCAGGCTCCGCCGGGCCCGATCGGCGCGGTACTGGTAGTAGATCGTCTCCGCCTGCTGCGCCTCCAACGGTCCGCGGGCCCACGGTTGGGTCAGGACCATCCCGTCCGTGGGTTGTTCGCCGGGGTGGGTCTTCTGCCATTGCTCGAGCTGGTAGAACACCTGCGGGATCCGCTGCCCGACGATGAACCGCAACCCCGCCCCCGCCAACGCCTTCAAGTTACTGTCGGACAGCATCCCGGCATCCGCGACCACGGTCACCTCGGGGAGCCGGTGCGCGGCCATGAACTGCGTCAGCACCGGGATCATCGTGCGGGTTTCGGCCCTGTTCCCCTCGAACGCGTTGACCATCAACGGGAATCCCGTGGCGTCAGCGAGCAGGCCGACGGTGATCTGTGGTTCGAGGCGTCGTTCCTTCGAGAACCCGGACTCGCGGAACCCGTCACCCTCATCGGTCTCGAAATACAGCGTCGTCACGTCATACAAGACCAGGGTCGCCGGCCCCAGACCGGCGTGCTGGGCGAACCCTCCGGCGATCCGGCGCCGCCACTCACCAGCCGCATATGCCGGGAGTCGGCGTTTGATCGTCGGATACGACGGAGGCGTGATGCCGATCTCGTCGAGGACCCGGATCGAGTCCAGCTTGCTCGTCGGCTCGACAAGCCGGGCCAGGACCAGCTGCTTGAACACCTCATCCCCAGCACACGTGCCCTCCAAACCGACGGCACGGTAGCCCCCTGCCAACGCCTCCCACAGATGCTCCGACCGTGACGCTTGGATCGTCAACGCCCGCCCACGCGGCCTCCCATCGCCAAGATCCAACTCATCCTGACCAGCCGTCATCCGCTGCTGAGCGATGGTCTTCAGGACCTCGAGATCCTCCGGGGTGTGCGCGGAACCGATGTGGTCCATGTCCTTCTTCCCGCGACGATTGGACCAGACCACCTGCACGGCGGTCGCGCCGCTGGCGGTCTTGACCGTCCGCACGTAGGGAGACATGCCACCAAGGCTAGAACCAGCACCCGATTAGTGCACACCCCACGGACACGAACCCCTAGTCAACGTGAACTCGACCCCCAGATCCGGCAATGGTGAGCCAAGTCAGGACATCACCGCCGGCCACCGCATCCTCCGCTATTCCGGCCTCATCGCCGTCTCCGCACCCACCGTCGAAGAACTCGACGCCTCTCGTCGCCGCCATCGAGCAAGCAGCGATCCAAGCATCCTGCGAGACCGGGCTGCTCGTCGGGCAGCAAGCCGCCGCATTCACCGCTGCCGCTCTCCCGCTCTGCCGACAGGCATAGAGCACAGGGCGTCGGAGATACTCAGTCGCGTTCTCGGGGTAGCTGGCGGAACTTATCCTGGGCAGGGCGACTGACTCTCGCAAGCACGCTGGCCAACTCGGCCAGGGTCTCTTCGCCGAGCATTGAAGGATCGGTGACCATCCTGGACATCAGCTCCCGAACCTCGTTGGGCGGCAGTTCGGCAATCCTCGCTTCGACCTCGGCGATGTTCTCGGCGTCGATGATGTCCGCGCTCCGAACCATCGTCAGCTGTTCCTCACTGAATGCACGCGCGGCCATTGCTGCGAGATACCGCGCTTGGGCTTCAGCGCTCGACATCTTCGGGCGAGATACGGCCACGGCGCTCTCAGCTTGAACTTGATCGGCGCTCTCGGGGAGGTGATCAGACTCGAGTAGAGCGCGGTCTGCCTTCAGCGGGCGTCTTGAACGTAGCTGTGAAAATCGGGCGCGCTGTTCGCCTACGAAAGGACGAACTGACCCCGTCCACCACTTCTTGACGTGTGGCTTGGCCCGCTCGATTCCCTTGGCCATGAACGCGATGAGCACCTCGCTGATGAGATCAGCGAGTTCCTGCTGTTCTGGCGTAAGGCGCCTCTCTTCGGCTGGGACGTAGACACGCTCTGTGACGTACTCCGTGACATAGACGGGATCGGGGTCAACCTCATCCGCAGGGACGAACCGTGCGCTTCCCCTCAAGCTGCCGTCAGCATCGAACAGGTTCTGGTGAAGCCCGCCCTCCTTCTTGCGTCCGGGCGTCAAGTCATCGTCGTCCCACTCGTAATACCCCGGAATGCGTCCCACGGCCCCATCGTATCGAGCGAGCTCGCGAGCAACCGTGGAACCGGAGACCGGTGCGCACCTCCCCGTCAGACGGCACCAGGAGGTCACCATGCCCACGTTCATCGATTCCACTGCCGATGCCGCTGAGGCGTCCGAGGTGCTGCGGGGTCTCGCGGCAAGCCCGTCTTGGCCAACGTCGACTTTGGGGGCTCTTCACACTTGCGGTGGGGGCACTCCCAGCCCGCCGCCGATGAGGAGCATGCGTAGTCGGGTAGTTCCCCCTGTTGCGGAACCCGCGGGCGATACGCCGGTGGAGCTCGATCAACCCGTTGATGGCCTCGCTATTGCTGGCGCGGCCGGTGTCGAAGTAGGACAAGAACGCGTTCTTCCACTGTTCAGGGTTCGGCCGAGGCGGGCGACTTCCGGTCCGGCCAGAGCCGGTCACTGAGCCGGCTCCGTTCCACGACTGGCTCATCCAGCAGGTCGGCCGCAACGACCTCGCGGGCGACTACGCGGCGGGCGTGCGCGACAGCGAGCACCGCGTCGCCCACACCGCCGACGAGCTCCTGGCGATCTTCCACGAAGTCTCACACTCGCCTGAGGCTTACGACGCCGTGGTCACCTCGATCGCCGAATGGATGCGGACAGAACCATCCTCAGCCGCCGTTCGTACCGAGCGGATCGGCAGGGATTCGTCCGAACATCGAGGGTGGGGCGCAGGCGCCGGGACGACGGAGCGCTACGAGTACCGGTGCCCTTGCGGCGACGGGAAGATCATCGAGGATCACGACAATGTCCCCGGCTTCCGTGAGCACGATGTGTGGATCGCCTGCGAGAAGTGCCGCGCGGAGTGGCGCTTCGTCGAGCGCAGGGGCGTTCGGGGCTGGGCGCTGGAACCCGTGGCCGTCCGCCCTGCCGCATAGGAAGAGAGGCTGAAACCGCGCGCCGCACCGAGCCGAAGCAAATCCGGCTCGGTGCGGCGCTTGCGGGAAAGCCGGACTACACCGACTCGTCGCGGGCCGGTGGCTGGATCATCAGCACGTTGGAGACCCCGCCTTGATTCACGCAGTCCTGCGCGAAGTCGTGAACGTGCCAGAAGAAGTCAAGCGGGGGCTCGACGGCGTTGATGGTGGTCTCGACCGGGGTGTAGCGGTGCAGCGGAACCGAAACGCCGTCGTAGGCGTAGCCGAAGTTGTCCTTGGTCAGGATCGTCAACGGCTGCTCGCCGGCCCATTCGATCCCAAGGCGCACGTCGTACTCGTCGTTGCCGGTCGTCTCTGCTGTGGTCCTCGCAAGCGCCAGCAGATCGGCGATGGCGCACTCGATGGCGGCAGACTCCACCTGCCAACCCTCGAAGTACCCGTCGCTGCTCATGCGATGCCCGCCGACAGCCGCGGCGACCATCACCGAGCCGTCATGGTGGACGTTCATCCACGCTTCCTTCCAGATCGAGCGCTCGCCGGTCGCCGTGTTCACGGCTACCCAGCGCCGCAATCCAGGACGCGGATTGTCACGGTCGACGTTCTCCAGCGGGTGGATGCCTCCGCGCCCGGCGTAGGTCAGGGCCAGCCCCACGGTCCTGGTCAGCACCCCTCGTGCCTCGTCACGGGTTAGCCGTTCGCGCACGCGAGGGATGCGAGGGTGAGCCACTGCGACCAGCCACGCGCGCTTGTCAGAGTCCCTCCCCGTTGCCGCCTCGTCGTACAGCGCGTCCAATGCCTCGGTCGCGTGCCGGCGCTCCTCGAACCGAGCCCGGTACATCGCCTCGATCTGGCGCTCCTTCATCCACACCGTGTCCGAGTCGTTTCGTACTGGCGCCGCGAAGTAGTCGTTCTTGTAGATCAGGTGCGGCCCGTCGATGCTCGCGGGCACCTCCACGACGACAGCCCGGTTCCCTTCGGCCCCGAGGCGATGCACGTTGAGCCCGAAGACGGGCGGCGATATTGCGGTGATAGCCGCGCTCCGCAAGGAGCGCTCGTAGGCCTCGTCGAGCTCGCCTACATCGACTCGTTCCGTCGCCGCCTTCTGCGACTCGCGCACGCCAAACACGATGACGCCACCGCCGCTGTTCGCCATCGCAGCAACGTCCTTCGGGAAGTCCGTCTGCGGCAGGCCCCTGGCTGGCGGCAGCTCCGACTTCCAATCCAGATCGTCCGCCTCCACGACGCCCGCGGCCACCGCTGTATCGAGCAGGTCGTCGGTCAGCGGTGACGGCGCGATGCCGAGCGCTCGGTGTAGAGCCGTGAACATCATGCCCCCCAGCGTAGGGAGGATCGCCGACACGACCTGCGGAAGGGCTCGTTCCCTCTGCCTGCTGTCGCCGGTCAGTCGTCGCCGCGCGTCTTGTCGATCGCGGCGGTCCTGACCGCCTGCGCGTTCGGGGTCTCTGACTCGGGGGAGCACGGGACATCTCGACCCAGTAGCCGTTCGGCCACCCGAGCCAGGCAGGCGAAGTGCTCTCTGAGAAGGGCGGGCGAGTGACGTCATGACCGTCGGCGGACTCGGCCTCCAGTCACGACTTGGTTGCCACTCGAGGACGCACGACCCTGGGCATGAGCGCACGGCATCCCCTGACATCCCTCCAGGCCCCAAGATGTGCGAACCGGGCGCCGCCACGGCAGCGCAGCATGATCCACTCCCTACTTTTGACGAATCTCCGCCCGAGCGTCCCGATCTACAAACTACCGAGCGCAGAAGTGCACAGAGTGAAGCGCGGCTCGACAACTGATGTTGTCGAGCCGCCGCCTAGATTAGATAAATGGGCTTCTATCTAAGATAGGT
The DNA here is from genome assembly GCF_964266725.1 of Tessaracoccus sp. O5.2. Taxonomy (NCBI): domain Bacteria; kingdom Bacillati; phylum Actinomycetota; class Actinomycetes; order Propionibacteriales; family Propionibacteriaceae; genus Tessaracoccus; species Tessaracoccus sp. O5.2. The sequence continues at coordinate 5,940 of NZ_CAXWGV010000028.1, forward strand.
TCAAAGTAGGAGTGTCATTCACGTCCTCGCGTTCCCGGAGATCGACACCACGGGGCCGTTCGGCACCGCGCTGCTGACGATCCTCGGGGCACTGGCTCAGATGGAACGCGACGTTCTTGCCGAGCGCGTGCAGGACGGACTTGCGGCAGCCAGGGCACGCGGTCGCACCGGCGGCTGTGGCTTCGTTCGCTTGGTGGCGGGGTTTTTGCAGCGCTCCGTGGCGGTCTTGTTGCCGCGATCACGCAGGACTGGCTGCAGGTAGGTGTCGCGGTCTGAACCGAGAGGGGTGCGCCCGGTCGGGGCCGTTTGGATCGCTGCCGCTACGTCAGAGTCCGAAGGCTCCGCCGCTGACGAGGATCACGATGCCGAGGCCGATGAGAACGATGGGGAAGAGGATGTGCTCCCAGCGTTCGAGCACTTCGGCGATCGGGGGGCGGGTGGCGACGAACTTTGCCAGGGCCACCAGGACCGCGACGAGCGCGAGGAAG
>NZ_CAXWGV010000029.1:0-6425 GCF_964266725.1 Tessaracoccus sp. O5.2
AGCAAGCCAGCCTGATCCGCCGCTACATCATCTGGCGCAACTCCCACGCCACCGACCCACGACTCCGCAAAGTCCTCAAACGAGCCGCAATCATCAAGAGGGCCAAGGTTGCCTGACGCGGTACTAGCGCCGGTCGCGGAAGAAGCCGTCGAGCAGGGCGGCGCAGTCGTCGGCCAGGACGCCGGAGGTCACCCGCGGGCGATGGTTGAGTCGCGGGTCGCGCACGACGTCCCACAGCGAGGCGACCGCGCCGGCCTTCTCGTCGAACGCGCCGAAGACCAGATGGTCGATCCGGCTGGCGACGACGGCCCCGGCGCACATGGTGCACGGCTCGAGCGTGACGACCAGCGTGCAGCCGCTCAAGCGCCACTCCCCGATCGTCTCCGCGGCCCTGCGGATCGCCACGATCTCGGCGTGCGCCGTCGGATCGCCGTGCAGTTCGCGTTCGTTACCTCCGCGACCCAGCACCTGTCCGTCGGGTCCCAGCACCACGGCCCCGATCGGCACGTCGCCGTGCCGGCCCGCCGCGACCGCCTCGGCGAGCGCCAGGCGCATCGCCGGGTGCCAGCGGGTGGCCACTAGTCGTCGAAGGCCTCGACGGCGGCGTCGAACTCGGCCCGGATCTTCAGCTTGGACGCGATGCGGCCGAGGAGCACGTCGGAGTCCTCGTCGTAGTCCGTGGCGATCGACTCCATCTCGAACGCACGCAGCCCGCTGGCGGCGTACATACCGAGGTCCCCGAGCGGCGCCGGGTCGGCGTCCTCGTCCGGGGGCTCCTCGCCCAGGTAGTCGACGACGTCGCGGGCGATGGGCCAGTCCGTGGCCGCCGTGGCGTCGGAGAGCAGCACCTCGACGGTGCGGCCGCGCACGCGGCAGATCACGAAGAACTCCCCGGCGACGGACACCCACCCGTCGGCGCCCGAGTCCCCGGGCAGCCGGCTCAGCTGGGTGATCAGCTCGTCGAGGTCGTTGGCGAGGTCGACATCCAACGGGACCGCGACGGCCCGGCCGTCCTCGCGGTAGAGAGCGATGACGAGATCGACCTCGTCCTCGGTGGCGTCCTCCAGATCGTCGTACTCGTCGTAATCGTCGTCGGAGTCCTCCGGCTCGTCGGAGTCGTCGTCCACGCTGTTGAGGTCGAAGGGCTCAGCGTCCTCGTCAAACACGTCCACGGCTCACTCCTTTCGGTCGGTGCCCGTCCATCCTTGCATGACTGGCCAGGCGACACACCCTCGGGCCGGGATCTCACCGGCCCGCTTCGCCGCCTGAGGAGGATGTGGGACGCTTAGCGTCGTGGAACTCTGCGTCGTCACTCACCCCCTCGTCGATCACAAGCTCACGGTCCTGCGGAACAAGCACACGGAGCAGCCGGTGTTCCGGCGGCTCGTGGAGGAGCTCGTGACGCTGCTGGCCTACGAGGCCACCCGCGGGGTGCGCATCACCGAGACCCGGATCGAGACGCCGGTGACGGCGACGACGGGCGTCAAGCTGGCCCAGCCGGCGCCGCTGGTGGTGCCGATCCTGCGCGCCGGGCTCGGGATGCTCGACGGAATGCTGCGCCTCATGCCCACCGCCGAGGTCGGCTTCCTGGGCATGATCCGCGACGAGGAGACGCTCCAGCCGGTCACCTACGCGGAGCGCCTGCCGAAGGATCTGTCCGGGCGCCAGTGCTACGTCCTGGACCCGATGCTGGCCACCGGCGGCTCACTCGGCGGAGCGGTGCAGTACCTCGTCGACCGCGGCGCCGACGACATCACCTGCATCTGCCTGCTGGCCGCCCCCGAAGGGATCGAGAAGCTGAACCGGCTCCTGGCCGATCTCGACGTGCCCTGCACGCTGGTGGTCGCGGCCGTTGACGAGCGCCTCAACGAGCACGGCTACATCGTGCCCGGTCTCGGCGATGCCGGCGACCGCCTGTACGGCCTGGCCGACTGACGGCCTTCGGGGCCCACGGCCGGGGCGGGTGCCGCGCCCCGGGAGCCGTCGGATACCGTGACCGGATGGCTGGTCTGACGGCGGGCTGGGTGCCGAAGCAACACGGGGCGTGGGCGATGATCCTCGTGCCCTACCTCGCCGGCCTCGTCATGGCCCGCGACGCCCGCCCGCTGGGCCCCGGGGACCTCACGCTGGGACTCACCTGGTTACTCGGCTACTTCGCCTACAACGCCGCGACCCTCACCCTCAAGGCGCCGGCGCAGCGCCGCACCCGCTACACACCTGCGCTGGTCGTCTACGCGGTGGCGGCCGGTGTCTCGGGGCTCGTGACGCTCGCCCTCACCGGGCCGGTGCTCCTGTGGTGGGCGCCGGCCTACGCGGTCCTGGTCACCTGGGCGCTGTACCTCGCCGCGTCTCGGCGTGAGCGGTCGCTGCAGTCGGGCGTGCTCACCGTCGTCGCGTCCTGCGGACTGATGGCGGTGCTTCAGCCGTGGGGGGCCGACGACCCCACCCGATGGCGCGACGTGGCCATGATGGTGGTGCTGACCGCGTACTTCGTGGGAACGGTCCTACACGTCAAGGCACTCATCCGCGAACGCAACGACCCGGCCTCGGCCGTGCGGTCGCAGGCGTATCACGCGGCCGTGGCGCTCGTGACGGTCGCGGCGGTGGGCGCCGGTTGGCTGGGATGGTGGTGGCTGACCTGGGCCGCGGCGCTGGTCGCGAGGTCGTTCTGGATGCCGCGCGCGCGGCGCCGCCCCGCCCAGATCGGCGTGATGGAGATTCTGCTGTCCGCCTGGGCGCTGACCCTGGTGCTCCTGGGCTGAGCGCCCGGAACCTCAGTAGTAGTAGGGGAACTTCGACCAGTCGGGCGCGCGCTTCTCGAGGAACGAGTCGCGGCCCTCGACGGCCTCGTCGGTCATGTACGCCAGCCGAGTGGTCTCCCCCGCGAACACCTGCTGGCCAATGAGCCCGTCGTCGATGGCGTTGAAGGCGAACTTCAGCATGCGCTGCGCCGTTGGCGACTTGCCGCAGATCTTCGCGGCCCATTCCAGGCCCATGTCCTCGAGCTCCGCGTGCGGCGCCACGCGGTTGACCATGCCCATCCGGTGGGCGTCCTCGGCGTCGTGGACGTCGCCCAGGAAGAAGATCTCGCGCGCGAACTTCTGGCCCACCTGGCGGGCCAGATAGGCCGAGCCGAACCCGGCGTCGAAGGAGCCGACGTCGGCGTCGGTCTGCTTGAACATCGCGTGCTCCCGCGACGCCAACGTGAGGTCCGCGACGACGTGCAGCGAGTGTCCGCCCCCGGCGGCCCACCCGTTGACCAGCGCGATGACCACCTTCGGCATGAACCGGATCAGGCGCTGCACCTCGAGGATGTGGAGCCGCCCGAGCTTGGCCGCGTCGACCGTCTCGGAGGTCTCCCCCTCCGCGTACTGATACCCCGCGCGTCCCCGGATGCGCTGGTCCCCGCCGGAGCAGAACGCCCAGCCGCCGTCCTTCGGCGACGGGCCGTTGCCTGTCAGCAGGACGCAGCCGACATCCGACGACATGCGCGCGTGGTCCAGAGCGCGGTACAGCTCGTCGACGGTGTGCGGACGGAACGCGTTGCGCACCTCCGGCCGGTCGAACGCGATCCGCACCGCCGGCACGTCCTTGGCGCGGTGGTAGGTGATGTCGGTGAACTCGAAGCCGGCGACCGGCTCCCAGAGCTCGGGGCGGAACGGGTTGTCGGTGGTCATGGCAGGCACCCTAGTAGCCGGGGCCCCGTAGCGCTTCCCCCACCCGGTCCGGGAAGTTGGTGATGATCGCGTCGACGCCGAGCCCCGCCAGCCACAGCGCGTCCTCGTCCTTGTTGACCGTCCAGGCATGGATCTTGATCCCCGCCTCATGGCACAGCCAGACGAAGTTCGGCTGCTGCAACGCCAGGTAGTGCGGGTGGATCGCCCCGGCGCCGAACGACGCCGCGTACTTCCACGGGTCGTAGATGCCGTCCGAGAGCAGCACCCCGAGCCGATCCGGGGCCACGCGCCCGCGCAGGTTGGCCAGGGAGAAGTGGTTGAACGACGAGATGATGACCTGGTCGAGCATGCCGGCGTCCTGCACGATGCGCAGCACGTCGTCCTCGAGCCCCGGGTACAGGACGACGGTGTTCTTCAGCTCGATGTTGACCGTCTTCCCGGTGCCGCGGAAGAGGTCGAGCACCTCACGCAGCGTCGGAATCTTCACGTTGCGGCGGCCCGCGAAGCGGTTGGAGAAATCGCACTGGCGCAGCTGCTCGAAGGACTGGTCGACGACCTTCCCGACGCCGTTCGACGTGCGGTTGAGCGTCTCGTCGTGGATGACCACCACCTGCCCGTCCGCCGAGCGCTGCACGTCGAGTTCGACGCCGTCGGCGCCCATCTGCAGAGCCATCTCGAAGGCGGGCAGGGTGTTCTCCGGAGCGTAGGCGCTCGCGCCGCGGTGGGCCCAGATTGCTGTCACCGGGCGATTCTCCCACGACGGGGCCGGGCTCGGCATCCCGAGCGGGCCGGCCCGCGTCGCCGGATCAGGAGAAGCGGACGATGTTGTTGAACACCCACGTGCGCTGCCAGGCGTAGCGCCACGTGCCGCTGGACGTCTGGGACGAGGTGATCACGTCGGCCAGAATGTAGGCCCGGCACCCTCCGGCGCCGGTCGTCGCAGTGTCGCACTCGGCCTTCCACTCGCGACCGTCGGAGGTCCAGGTGAAGGTCTTGGGACCCGGCGTGCCGTAGCCGCCGAGCGGGTTCGTCGCCCACATGGACCTGGGGCTCGGCAGGTAGGTCATGTTGTTGAAGGTCCAGTCGCTCGTCTTGACGAACTTGCCGCTCACCACCTTGACCGTTGAGGCCCAGATGTCGGTGAAGCACCGGGTGGTGCCGGAGTACGGCTCACACCTCGTCCGCCACTGGCGGCCGTTGTAGTCGTGGGTGCCCTCGGTGGTGTAGACGTCCGGCACCCAGGTCGCCTTGACGATCGTCGAGGGGTAGGTCTTGCCGTCGGCGGCGGTCACGACGGCGCGCACGCTCCAGGTCCCGGCCTCCGCCTGGCCCACGGCGAGTTGCAGCGCGAACGTCCCCGACGAGGAGACAGTCCCGGCGGCGTGGTCCTGCCACACACCGTCGACGAGGACCTGCGCCACGACGGGGCGACCGACGTAGCCGGCTGCGGATCCGCGCAGCTGGGTGGTCTGGGTCACCATGACGGTGGTGACGGGCTGAACGAGGACCCGGCCGATGCGCTCGAGCACGAACTCAGCACTCGTCAACTGCCCTTGGACAGCGGCCGCCACCACACGGTACGTGACCTTGCCGGCCGTCGACTTCGCGTGGTCGAGCGGCAGGGAGAACTGGCCGCGCGAGCCGGCCGCGGCCGACGTCACGGTGGTCCAGCCCTCGGCGGTCAACGCCTGCACCTGGATCTCCCGGCCGGCGCCGTCGGGACTGAGCAGGCCGGTGACGATGGCGGTGGCGTCGGTGAATGCCTTCAGCTGCGGCCGGATGGCCAGCTCGCTCGGGGCGGTCGACGGCGGGGTGATGTTGTACTGGTAGAGGTTGTACTTGGTCATGATGTTGATGACCTTGTTCGCGTACTGCGGGTCCGTCGCGTATCCGCCCCGGTGCACCTCGACGATGAAGCGGTCCGGGTTGTCCTTGTACAGGAACGCCTTGGCGTAGCGCGATAGGCGACTGAGGAAGTAGCCGTGGTCGATGAACGACAGCTCGGGGGTGTCGTACTTCCGGAACTTCGCCACCGTCGTGTACGGGTTGCCGTTGGAGTCGTACTCGGTGGTCGAGACGCTGTAGCAGCCGTTCTGGTACGGGCTGACGGTGGAGGAGCACTTGATCCCGAACCAGTTGTTCGCGTTCTTGGTCAGTCCCGACTCCCCCATGCCCGACTCGAGCATGGCCTGCGCCATCGCCACCGAGGCGGGGACACCGTGCGCCTTCTCCTCGGCCTGCGCCCAGGCGGCGGTCTTCGCGATGAACGTTGCGGCGTCGAGGGCCACGGCCGGGCGTGCCTGAGGCAGTAGCACCGCCAGCATGGCGAGGGCGACGAGGGCCCGGACAAGGATGCGTGGGGAAGGCATGGCGACATTCAACCTTGTGGGCCCCCGGTCTGACCACCGCAAGCTGAGGGGGAGGTTGAGGTCTGACGGCGGCGGCGACCTCGGGGGGATAAAGAATCAGGCGCCGGGGTAAACCCGGCGCCTGATCCCAGCGCGCTCGGAGGGACTCGAACCCCCAACCTTCTGATCCGTAGTCAGATGCTCTATCCGTTGAGCCACGAGCGCTGGCCCCCGAAACTATACGCGACCCCGGCGGGATGGGCAAAACGGCGCGTTGACTCATCGAAGATGCCCGCGTAGCTGGAGTCGTTGACTCATCTGAAGATGCCCGCGTGGGTCAGACTCGGGGATGGAGTTGACGATGGCGACACGTAGAGCGGTCACGCAGGCTCAGCTGGCG
>NZ_CAXWGV010000030.1:0-4971 GCF_964266725.1 Tessaracoccus sp. O5.2
CGGCGGCCGTCCGAGGACGGCATTAACGGCTCGATCCGGGCCCACGAAGCGTCATCGAGCACAGCAAAACGAGACATGAGTCAACAATCCCGCCCATCGACCCAGATCTTTGGGAGACACGCCCTAGGCCGGCGGCGAACACGAAGGTGAGCGGGATGAGGCGCCAGCGGCGGTTCTTGGCCGCCGCGGCGAGGTAGCTGGGGGCGAGGAAGACGATGCAGCAGGGGGCGAACAGCGCGACGCTGCCGGCGAGGAACGCTGCCAGGATCCCACCGGCGCTGAGGAGATCGGCGCCCATCAGCGGGCACGCAGGTGGTCGACGAGCCGCGCCAGTTTGCCGCGCGGGATCCGCCCGTCGTGGAAGTGGCGCCCTGCCACCAGGGTGAGCGGGAACATGCCTGGGCGATGCTCGGCGATCAACGCTCGACCCTCAGGGGACTCAGCCGGGACCGTCGTGAGGCGAAGCAGACCGGCACGGTCGAGGGCGTCGAGGCGCTCGTGGGCGTCGTCGCAGAAATGGCATGCGGGGGTGGTCACCAGGGTGACGTCGACCACGCCGGTCGGTGCTGACGGCAGGGCGGGTGCCGGAGTTTCGTTCACCATCCCAGTCTCAAGCGCCCAGATCAGGGAACGGTTCAGCCCGGGTCAAGGTTCGGCCAAGATCGCTCCGCCGGCGCAGCGAGGGGGTGAGTTGCCGGGTGGGGTGTGCCAATAATGGGCATATGGCTGAGCCCCGCAGGTCGAGTGTGTTGGTGATCGACGACGAGCGCCCGCTCGCAGCGATCGTCGCCTCCTACCTCAGCAAGGCCGGCTTCGACCCCGCTGTGGCGTACACCGGCCCGGACGGGGTCCGCTCTGCCCAGGATCTGGATCCTGATGTCATCATTCTTGATCTGGGTCTGCCCGGCCTCGACGGCGTCGAGGTGTGCCGCCAGATTCGGCTGTTCTCCGACTGCTACATCCTGATGCTGACGGCCCGCGCCGACGAGGTCGATAGGCTGATCGGCCTGTCGGTGGGCGCCGACGACTACCTGACCAAGCCGTTCAGCCCCCGCGAGCTCGTCGCGCGCGTCAACACCGTGCTGAGACCCCCGCGCCGCCAGGCACACGGCACACAGCCCGCCGCCCCGCGCGAGTTCGAGCGTCTGCGGGTGGAAGCGGAAGGCCGCGTCTTGATCAAATCTTGACCTTCCACGGGTTGGCTCCCGGGCCCACGGTTCATAGCCTCGAGATCAAGGCCCGGCGACATCGTCGGCCAGGAACGGAGCACCACATGTCACGCATGAAGCAGATCACCGCCACCCTGGCCGGGCTGGCCCTCACGGCCACCCTGGCGGCGTGCGCAGACCAGAGCGCCACTCCCCCAGCCGCGACCACCTCACCCACCACCGGTGTCGCGACGGCCACCGAGTCAGTGTCGGCGAGCGCTTCAAATGACGTCGCCGGCGAGCACGACGATCAGGACACCACGTTTGCGCAGATGATGATCATTCATCACGAGGGCGCCGTCGAGATGTCACAGCTGGCCATCGAGCGAGCCGACGACCCCGAGGTCGTCGCGCTGGCTGAACGGATCGCCGAGGCCCAAGGCCCGGAGATCGACCAGATGACCGAGTGGCTGGGCGCCTGGGGGGAAGACGTCTCCCCCGACGACCACGGCGGCATGGACATGGGCGGCATGGACATGAACGGCATGAGCCAGGAAGAGATGATGACTCAACTCGACGGCCTCACGGGCGCCGAGTTCGATCAGGCCTTCCTCGAGGCCATGATCGCTCACCACGAAGGCGCCATCAAGATGGCCGAGCAGCAGTTGGCCGACGGCCAGAACCCGGCTGCTCTCCTGTTGGCGCAGAAGATCGTCGACGACCAGCAGGCCGAGATCACCGAGATGCAGGAGCTGCTCACCAGCCCCTGACCCGACGCAGGTGAACGCGCGATCTGAAAGCTCTGTTCTGTCCCTTTGTGGTCACTTTCGACCGAGGTGAAACATGCATGATTCCTAGTCAAAGGAGCTTGACCAGGGAGTTCGGCGTGGAGCATAGGGGACTCGAACCCCTGTCCAAACGCGTTTGACTAGGAGCTTATCCGACGTTGGGCATCGCCGTGCTACGAACGTGCCACCAGCCAACCGATTCGCCGACATCGTCCCACAGAAGGCGGCTGGTCTCGGCGGCCCGGCCGGCCCGAAGATGCGAGGCCAGTTGCGCTCGTGACCGGTCTCGGCGGCCCACCTGTTCAAACCGTCGCGCGTCCTTCACCTTCGGCCCTGACCCGGCCCCACCGGGCCCGCGGTCCGCGGGTCCACCGCGGCCCAGCGCCCGGACGTCTCGGCGCGGGTCGGTGGCCCCGAGCAGGCCGCGCGTCCACTCGATGGACTCCTCCGTTGGCTGGTCTGCAACGACACAGACCTTATCCAGAACCCTGGCGGGTCGGCGTTGCCGGGCCTACGCGTCGGCGTGGTCGTCGTGCAGCCAGCGCTCTCACTTCTAGCTCGTACTCCTCGCGCAGCCTCCAGATCCGCTCGACGTCGGCGCCGATCGCCTGCCCTCCAGCCTGAACCTCATCGGCGACCCCGCGCATCGCGACCCTCGAGGAGCCAGCAGACCGCGCACGGCGGTGTCAGGCCATCATGCGGCTCGCGCTCATGCCGATCTGCGGATGGTGCAGAATCTCGACACCGAGTGCGCGAGCGGCAGACGCCAAGGTTGTTGGGACAGCTCGCGCGGGCCAGTTGAGGTTGTTATCTGTCCACGCAGCAGACCCGGCTGTTGAAGACGGAGCAATGCCTGCGAGCTATCGCTTTGGTGTACCAAGAGCATGACGCAAGCAACATCGACTTGCCCTCCTGTGCACTCTTTTGACTTGGCTTCTGCCTCCACATCCGCGAAGGCGCTGAGGGCCGGCATAGGCCGGTCGCCGCGGCGTGGCGACGTGACTCCGATTGATCGGCGGTAGCCCACTGACCACGCGTGGCGTGCGCTGAACGCGTTCGCGTGCAACCCTTCGGTGTCATGAAAGCGTCTAGGTAAGCATGCAGGCAGACAATGGGCCCCCTTCGAGTGATGCCGCCGCACGTTTCGACGCGTATGTCACTGAACGCGGCGGCGAGCTCTGGCGTTCCGCATGGTTGCTGACTGGGGATGTCCACCATGCTGAGGATCTGGTTCAGGCCGCCTTGCTCCGCACGTATGGCCGGTTTGCGGCCTTCGACAGCGAACGGCATTTCGAGGCTTATGTGCGGACCACGCTCTTCCGCACGTTCGTCTCCTGGCGGCGGCGGCGCCACTGGCGCAGTGAGATGCCCAGCGCGCTTGAACCGGACACTGTTGCCGACGTCGGCGACGACCCCCCGATGCAGGCGTCGGACCTCCGCCGGGCGCTGTTCAGCCTGCCACGCTCTCAGCGAGCGGTACTGGTCCTGCGCTACTTCGAAGACATGACGGTGATCGAGGTGGGGGAACTCCTCCAGATGCCCACGTCCACCGTCAAATCCCACGCACGTCGGGGCCTCGTGGCCCTCCGGCGGTCACCACACCTACTGGAACAGGACATGCACTCATGACCAGAGACAACCTTGCCGATGAGCTGGACGGGCTGGTGCCAACGCCGCCCGAGGCGTCGGGGTGGGGCCCGAAGGTGCGAACGGAGCACCGTCGTCGCGTGCGGACATCCGGTGTCGTAGCGGGCGCGGCTGCGGTAGCAGTGGTCGGCGTAGGAATGCTCCTCCTCAATGTCCCTCAGCCGACGATCCTGGCCACCCCCGCCGAGTCCACCACTGAACCGGCCGAAGCGACGCCGACCTCAGAGCCGTCGGTCACCGCCTGCGCTGACCGCGTGGAGTGGAAGCAGACGGTAGCAGTGCTACCTGATGTCACCGGCGCGTTCTTCTGTGTCTCGGAGAACCCCGGCGGCACCTCGTTTGTGCAGGTGGCCTTCTCAAGTGACCTGACTGTCGACATTGTGTCAGAGCTGCAGATGAATGCCTTTCTTCTCGGACTGCTACCAGGCATCTCGGCCACGAACGTGCATGGCCTCGCGTTGCGCACTGCTGCTGGGGATGTCCGTTCACTCGTCGGCTCGGCCGAAGACGGCAGGTTCAACTGGTACGAGCCGACGGGCGAGGGACTGATGGAGTGGCGACCGAGCCCCGAGCTGCTCGAACGGATGCGGTCCGAGATCGTCGCCACGGGCCACTGCGTCCGGCCGCCGCGACAGACCACCGCAGATGTCCAGGTGCATGTCTATTCCGCGGGCGGCGACGATACGGCCGTTGCCGCCGCCGCGGCGCATTTGCGACAAGCAGGCTTCGCGGTAACGGTGACCGGCGAGAAGGCGCTTAAGAGCCTCGGTGGCCCAATCATCCTTCGCGGCAGCAATCAGCACCGGGAGATAGAACTGGTGGGCACTTGGTTTGGTGGTGGTGGCGGCGAGCTGAGCCGGAACGACGCCATCGTCGACGTCCTGGTCACCGAGGAATTCACCGCCGATGCACTGCACCAAGGACAACCCGATCAACCAATCGGAGACATCACCTGCTCTCCCACAAGCGACGACGAGTAAAGTCATCGATGGAGGGGGTACAGGCCTTGAGGTCGTGGTACGAGAATCGGCGCCAATGGCTCAGTGAGCTCGGCCAACGTGCCCGATGGTCATGCCAGTTGTTGAATTCTGTCCAAGCTGAGCTCTCGTTCAAGGCCAGGTCATCAGAAGAGAGTGTTCTCCAGTCGGAGGCTTCCTCTCAACGGTTGGTCCGCGAGACGCGAGTACGCCGCTCTAGTGAGGACAAGATTCCTTGGTGCAGAGTCTCGGCGGCGTCCTCTAATCTGCTCGTAACGCACTCATCTAGTGGGTTCCAGCCGAGCTTCTGGCAGGCTCGGTCCTGTAGCGGCTGGCGGGTCAGCACTCTCCTCTTCTGATCGCTGTTTGAGGTCTTGCGGCAGACCGTGCGCCCGCTGGTCGTGGGGAGGC
>NZ_CAXWGV010000031.1:0-3729 GCF_964266725.1 Tessaracoccus sp. O5.2
CATCACGACACTCCTGAGGGGAAGAACAGGAACTGACCTCCACACGATCCCGCGTCCCCGCAACCCAGCAGCGGACCCTGCCCGGTGTGTCAGCCAACAGGGCAAAGGTTGATGGCCGCGGTACTAGCCGCCCGGAGCAGCTGGGTCAGGTGGTTGGGCGCTGCCAGGGGTGTACTACCTTGGGTCCGTTGGTGCGGAGCGTGAGTGCAGTTCTTGCGAGCTACGCCAGAGCCGTTTATACCTGGTCCGAACGAAGCGACGGTGAATCAGTGGAGGCACTCGACTACGTACTGACTCACGCCCCGTGGGTCGGCTTTGCTGTTCTGTTCTCGCTCGTCGTCCTGTTCTCTTGGATCGATAGGGATGTCGATGATTCTGCGATTCCCATTGCAACGTGGGGATTCTGTGCGCTGGGGTCGCTCATCGGGCTATCCGCTCGGGGCGTGCCGATCGATGTCGCCGGCCAAGTCGGTTCCTATGTCTACTTTGGAGCACTGATAGGCTCTGGCTTCCGGCCGGGTCTTCTCACGCAGCTGCCTAGGCGTGATGAAGAAAGGGGATGGCTCCATTACGGCAATCTCTATTTCCTCACCGGTTGGACGGGCGTCGCCTACGTCGGTGTTTGGGGGGTTTTCCCATTACTGGAGCCCTACCTGTGAGGTGGCACAGTCTCTATAGGGGTGTCGCGACAACGGTTGCCTGACACTGGCGACGTGCGTCGCTATGGTTTTGGCCGTCGGAGAAGGTGCCATGCCCAGACGGCCCACACCGGCGCCGCGGACATGAGTGCGATCCCGATGCCCACGGTCCAGGGCCACATCATCAGTGACTGCGAATCAGGGAGGTCTCGGGCTGCCATGGCGATCACCTGCCCATCTGGGCGCGTGAGAACAACGACGTCGAAGGGAGTCGTGTACGGGTCGCCGCACATTGCCCACGGGATGGGGGCCAGGCCAAGTACGGGTCCAATGGTCGGGTAGATCAGCGTGACGAGCTCTGGAGCTTCAGGCACGGTGACGCGGACGGCCAACTCAGCGCCCCTCCCATACCTCGCCTCGCACGCGACGGCTGAGGAGGTGTGTCCGACCTGGGCAAGCTCAGCGGCGGTCACATACGCCTGCCGTTCGGCCAGGCCCCACGGGATCAACAGGACCACGCCGACGAGGAGGCAGCTGACTGGCCAACTGAGCAGGGCTCGCCCGCGGCCGAGGAGAAACAGCCTCAACCACGCCCCAAACCTCACAGGTCGCGGCTGCCCCGGCTCGCCAAGCAAGACGTTTCTCGGCGAACCTCGCCGCCGGCTCGCCATCACAGGCCCCGTGCCATTACCCACACTCAGGCAGTATCCCAGGGAGCAGAGCGCAGCCTGGGAGCCACCCGGCGAAGATGAATGTCACTCGCGAAACCGCACGCAGTTCACCCCACACGATGCACAACGCCCGCTTCTGCCGCGAGGCGCGGCTGAAGTCTCGGCGATGATCCGGTCCGCCACTCGCCTGCAGAGGTCAGGCCCGAGCGGGCGCTTCTCCACCCGTGAAGCAAGCGCGTGTGCCGATCAATTCCGGGTCTTCTTCATGGTCTCGCGGAGTTCGCCGAGCCATGTGGCGCCGTCTTGGCGCATAATTGCGACCGTTGCGCCGTCACGTGGCTCACCGATCAGCACCACCCGTTCGCCGACCTCTAGCGCCGGGCCGTGCACGGCTTCGCACAGCGCAGTCCAACGTCGCAGGTCGGCCATCGCCCGGCGCACTTTGGCTGCATCCTCGTCATCAAGGTCGTCGAGATTGATCAGTGCGCCGTCATCGTCGTGGGCGAGCTGGATGATCCCTGCGTCTTCCCGGTCTACGACGCCATCCAGGGCCACAATTCGCAGCCGCGCTCGGTCGTCATGGACGGCCCCGACGAAATGGTCACCGTCCACCTCGGTGAGCAGCGCCTCCCGGGCGGGGCCGCCTTCGGCCATCAGTCGCAACCGCGCAGCGTGTCGGTGCTGTGCCCTCGGCCAGGCGCTGAGCCCCAGAAGCAGCACGAAGGCGATGAGGCCCAGCAGCATCGACTCAGGCGTCCCCCAGACCACCTCGATGATGGACAAGACCGCGACGGCCACCGCCGTCGCGGCGAGCGCGACCCCGCCGGTCACGGCACCGATGTTGGCGTAGGAACGCTCGAACGGTCGCTCGCCCGCGGGGCGCCCCCGGCTGACCGTCGACTGGGTGCGACGAGGGACGACGAGCCAGGCGAGCGCCAGCGCGGAGGCGATGGCCCACGCTCGCCACCCCCACGGCCACGAGGCCCCGCCGTAGGGAAGCAACCATCCCAGCACCGACGCACAGGCGAGGGTCCAGCGTGGCAGAGCCCAAATGGAGGTCAGAAGCAGCACCGCCGCGAGCCACAGGCGTCCAACCCAGGGCACAACAGGAACCACATCGCCCGCAGCCACCTCCGCAACCAACAGGACAGCCAGTGATACCACCCACGCTAGACGGATGGCTACCGTGTGGAGCCGAGTGGCCCGCAGATCGGCCGCGAGGAGTGGTGCCATGCCCGCAGTATGTCGCTCCTGCGGCGAAAGCGCTGAGCAGCCCCACTCCTCATCGCGCAGCATTCGCCTATCTACACCCATCGGCGAGCCGTGATCATCCTCGCTGGGTGACCACGACCTCGGGAACGGGCAATGAAGTGAAAGCGGTCACAGGCTCAGGCACCAGCGCGACGGTGACGCCTCCGCGAAGCGGTTCCGAACATCCGGACATGCCGCGTGGTGCGCGGACGATTGTCTGAGACGGGTGACGACGGGCTTGGTGGCCGTATTGCGCGTGTAGTACGCTGGGATGGTGGATGAAGGCATCGACTGGCGGCACCGGGGCGACTACATCGCCAAGCATGGGCTGTCCCCGGTTGTTGCCGACGAAGCTTTCGCCGATCCCAACAGGTTGGTCATCGATCCGGATCCCGCGTCCGTGTCGGGCCGAACCATTCGGGTCATCGGCTGGGCAGCCTCCGTCCGGACACTGGTCACGATCATTGTCCTTCCCGATGAGGACGTCATTTGGGGAGTCAATGCCTGGCCATCGAACACCACCGATCAGCGCCGTTACAGAGAGGAGCGGACAGATGTCGATTAGTGATCTCATCGCGACCGAGGCCGAGGCGGCTGAACGCAACCCCGACGCCGTGATCAAGCCCGGCAGCAAGGTCACCCGCGGCCATCAGCGTGCCAAGACGCTCCAGGTTCGCCTGAACGTCGAGGAGTTGGAGACGTTGACGCGGCTGGCCGAACAGCGCGGGCTTCCCGTCTCCACTCTGGCTCGCGACCTCCTGCTGTCACAATTGGCGGGCCCAGACGAGTCCGCCAAGGCGCTGATTGCCAGGATCCGGGCAGAACTCGACGACCTTGCAACCCGCGTAGCCTGACGGGCCCCCGAACATCCGCCTCTGCCGCGGTGTGCGAGGGTAGCCTTCGGCTCCGGTGTCCCCGAGCACGACCGCCCTCAATTGCCGCCGACCGAGCGTACGTGTGGCTTCGTTCGCTCGGTGGCGGGGTTTTTGCAGCGCTCCGTGGCGGTCTTGTTGCCGCGATCACGCAGGACTGGCTGCAGGTTGGTGTCGCGGTCTGAACCGAGAGGGGTGCGCCCGGTCGGGGCCGTTTGGATCGCTGCCGCTACGTCAGAGTCCGAAGGCTCCGCCGCTGACGAGGATCACGATGCCGAGGCCGATGAGAACGATGGG
>NZ_CAXWGV010000032.1:0-3128 GCF_964266725.1 Tessaracoccus sp. O5.2
CCTCCCCACGACCAGCGGGCGCACGGTCTGCCGCAAGACCTCAAACAGCGATCAGAAGAGGAGAGTGCTGACCCGCCAGCCGCTACAGGACCGAGCCTGCCAGAAGCTCGGCTGGAACCCACTAGAAGAGGATGTTCGGAGTCGGTAGCCTCCGACCATGCCGCCCGGACGCCGTCAACCCGACCGTGGCATGGACCTCGGGCCTGAGGCTGGTGACTTCCCGGCCAGTGCCGCAATAGATGACGTCATGTCCCGGACGAAGGCATCCAGAACGGGAGGAGCGACTCGCTCCAGGGACAGGTACGGGTTGAGGTCCTCAAGCTCGACGAGGAGGAGGCCGCCGTCCCGTGTGCGGCAGGCGTCCACGCGCTGGATCCCGTGCTCGATGTCGTTCCAGTCGATGAACCGCTGCGCGAAGGACAGATCGGCCTGGGTCGGTTCGTAGGGTTCGAGCAACCATCGCTGCTCTGCATGGGGCGCGTAGAGCGCATACTCGAAGGTGCGGTCGACGAAGTAGAACGACACCTCGTAGTCGAAGTCGACGCGAGGCTGCACCAGCAGGTCCTCGAAGCTCAGCCCTCGCAACCGGTCGGGTTCGACGAACTGTAGACCGACCGAATCAGCGCCGTACTTGGGCTTTGCCACGTACTGGACCGCCGGCGGCAACTGGTCGAGGTCCTGGAGCCGTTCGACCGTGGGAATGACCGGATAGCCGGCGCGGTACAGGTCGGGCAGGTACTGCTTCCCGATCATGTCGGCCTTGCCCGTCAGTTCGTTGAACACCCGGGTACCGGCCCTGCAGGGCGCGGCTGCGGAACTCGTCGTGGTGCCCTTGGTAGTGGATGACGGGGCCGCTGTTGCGAACGACGACCACGTCGAAGGAGTCCATGAAGACGACCGCGTCCTTGGGGTGGCACAGGGCGATGTCGAAGTCAGAGCGAAGGCGATCGGACAAGAACACGTCCTCGTCGCCATAGCGACGCCCCCGCGCCTGGTACGCCAGATCAGTCACGTACAAGACGCGGATCCTGTGCGGCGACAGGGATTCGCCGTCGTGGTCAGTCATGGCTGCAGTCTCACCAACCCACGCGAAAAAGTCCAAGACGCCGGGCGTTGCGCCGATCGGATCGCGCTCACGCGCGAGGAGAGGTCACCTGACCACCACGCGGAACCCAAGCACGCCATAGGGAGGCTCAGGCGCCTCGCCCCCCACGAGCGCACAGGTCGCGACAGATCAGGATGTTCCCGACACTTGACCCGCTCATGTTCGCAAGTTACCTTGGATCGATGGAGGATCCAGTCATCGCCCCGTCCGCCCTCAAGCATGGCCTGGGTGAACATGAGATCCTCCACGCCTACCGCAACCCGGTCCGGATCTGGGATCTCGGCGACGGGTTCACCATGATCGTGGGTCCCAACCAGTCCGCGATCTTCTTGGAGGTCGGCTATGTCGATGGCGATCAAGTGCACGTCATCGTCCACGCAATGAAAGCCCGCGAGAAGTTCCTGAGGTGATGACCATGCCACGCACTGTTGACGAGATCCTGCAGCACGCCGACGAGCTGGCGGCGCGCTTCGAGTCCTACGAACCCAACCCAGACGACGAACTCGACGCCGGTGCAGTAGCCCTGCTCCGAGCAGCGGTCGCGGAGCGATCCGAAGCCGAGCGCCACGTGATTGACGCCATCCGCGCAGCCCGCGAAGCCGGCATGCCATGGTCAGCGATCGGCGCCTTCGTCGGCACCAGCGGAGAGGCCGCCCGCCAGCGCTACGCAAGCAAGGTCGCCTGACGCACCAGGTGCGGCATGTACGGATGTTCGGCAGTCCCACGGCCGACCGGTTCGGAGCCCAGCGAGCGTGCCGTCGTGTCAGTCGGATGCCCGCAGCAGCGCCTACACCTTCGGAAGTGCGTGTGACCAATCGGCATCAAGGAGCTGGTTGATCAGACCTACGTACTGCGCCCGATCGAAAGCCAGATCCCGATCCCCAGGCCAGTCCCGCCCCGGATCATGAGGCGCGTACGGCTTTTAGCGCGATCCCCGATGTCACCGCCACGATCCCGCCCCAGGTGGGCGCAGCCGCGACCTGGACTCTCGCCGACTCCGAGCGCGTGACCGCTACGTCGACGACCGTCACTATCGAGGTCACTCGCGCAGAGTGCTCCAGCGGGGTGACCGGAGCGATCGCCCAGCCAGTTGTCTCACTCGGCATCGACGACATCATCATCCGGGTCGACGCCGAACCGCTCCCTGGCAACGAGCCCCAGAACTGCCAGGGCAACGACAGCGTCCAGATGACCGTTTCCCTTCACGAGCCCATCGGCGATCGCGCCCTGGTCGACGCCGCCTGCCTCGAAGGCCCGGCAGTCCGCACCAGCTTCTGCGAAACCGGAGCCACCCGCTGGAGCCCATGACGTCGCCAAGCGACTGTGGCCCACGGTGGCCCCAGGTCTGCTGTCGCTGGTCGCTGTCACTGCGTGGTGTGCATCCTTGGCTGTGCAGCCCTCCGTCGGGCCGTGAGCGCACTCAGCTCCTCAGCTCCGAGCCTCACCGCGTGGGAAGCGATGTCGGCAGACATCGGGTCATTTGGCTCCGGAGCCCGATCTGGTTTCGCGGCATGGACCCACTCCGACGGGCGGGGTGTTCCCAGCTGCAGGGTCCGAGAGGGCTGGCCCGCTGTCAGACTGGGCCCATGGAACGCGTAATGCCGCCCGCGGAAGAGCGGTTCGACCCGATCACCGGGCGGTGGATCAACGATCCACTTCCCGATCCCGCCCGAGCCTGGATTAACCCAGCCGGCGACGCTCCCGTGACCGTCGTCGGCGAGATCCCGCCTGAACTCTCCGAGCACGACAGGCCACCCACCCCCGGCTCCACCGCTGTAGAGACGCGGGCCACGCGAACCCAGCGCCTGCGTTGGCTGATCATCGTCGTGTTGGTGGTCGCGATCATCGCGCTCGGAATCGCGACACTTATCGCCACGGCGTAGACGCAGCATCAATCGCAGGCCCACGAGTTCGACGTCGAAGACCCGCCGACTCAAGCCCAGGATCACGATCGCGCGAACCCGACCGAATCAGACTTCTCAAGGCGGAGCGCAGCTGGACATGCAAACGCGAGAAACGTACG
>NZ_CAXWGV010000033.1:0-1975 GCF_964266725.1 Tessaracoccus sp. O5.2
GTGCTCACCGGAGGCCTTGGCCTCATCGAGCATCCGCAGCGCGCGCTCGCGCATCTCGGGAGAGTACTTCTGGTTCATCGTGTTCCATCCTTGCTTCAAGAACGGAACGAAACCCAGGCCGATTCACATGCCACCGTCTGCTGGCATGTTGGCCAGGTAAGGCGCAGCATCGGTCATGACCACTCTTGTCCCTGTGCTGTTCCCTGTTCTCCTCGATGCTGCGACGGAACCGCTGGTGCGGGCAGTCGCCGCTTACCTGGCCCGTTACCGTGGCCAGACCCGTGTCCATACCGAGTCGGATCTGCGCGCCTACCTGGTGTGGTGCCGCGAGCGTGGCGTCGAACCGTTGAAGGCGAACCGGGCGCAGATCGAGTTGTACGTTCGGTGGATGCAGGAAGTCCGCCGCTTCCAGCCCTCCACGGTGAGCCGCCGGGTGTCGGTGGTCGCAGGGTTCTACCGCACCTGCGTCATCGACCAAGTCATCACAACCTCACCGGCCGACTACGTCCGCCGACCCAACGTGCCACCGGAGTCGCCGACCCTGGGCCTGTCGCACCTGCAGTTCGAGGCCCTGCTCACCGCCGCCCGGATCTCGATCAACCCCAACGACTTCGCGCTGGTGACCATGCTGGGGCTGCTCGGCTTGCGGATCTTCGAAGCGTGTGGCGCCAACATCGCCGACCTGGGCGAGGAACACGGCCACCGTGTCCTGAGGGTGCACGGCAAGGGCGGCAAGGTGGTCCTCACTCCACCACCCCCAGCCGTCCAGCGTGCCGTCGAACGCGCGGTCTCCGGACGCACCGATGGGCCGATCCTGCTCAACCTGCGTGCAGTCCGGATGGACCGGCACGCCGCCACCCGCCGGCTGAAGCACCTCGCTGAGGAGGCCGGGGTCCGACTGCCGCGGATGCACCCCCACATGCTGCGCCACACCTTCGTCACCACGATGCTCGACGCCGGCGTCGACCTGCGTGACGTCCAGATAGCCGCCCGTCACGCCGACCCCCGAACGACCATGCGCTACGACCGGGCCCGCAAGAACCTCGACCGCCATCCCAACTACATCCTCGCCGCCTACATGGCCTCCGGCACATAGCCCACGCCAGAGCAGTAGCAGCGACGCCGAGACCCGAAAGGCATGCCCCCAAGACGAACCCGACCGACACTGCCGAGAGTCGCGCGTTCGCTCGGTGAAGCCCGGAGGTGCTTAGTTGTACGTTTCGGCTGTTCCAGCGGCTACCATGGGTGGCATGACTGAGATGACTGTGAGTGACGCCCGAGCCCGCCTCGCCGATGTCGTGGACGCGGCCCGGGTTGGGCACGACCCGGTGTACCTGACTCGCCGGGGGCAGCGGGTGGCCGCGGTCATCGACGCCGATGATCTGGATCGGCTGATCGCGGCCGCGGAAGACCTGGCCGACCTCGAGGCTGTCCGCGCGGCCCGTGCCGAGCTCGCCGATGGTGAGTCGGCGATCCCCTGGGAGCAGGTCAAGGCCGACCTCGGCCTGGCATGAGCTACCGGATAGAGGTCGCGCCCGCTGCGGTTCGACAGCTACGCAAGCTGGACCGGGCCGCCCAGCGGCGGGTCCAGGCGGCGATCGAACTGCTTGCCAGCAAACCGCGCCCGAGCGGGGCCAAGAAGCTGGTTGGAGGCGACGGCGAGTGGCGTGTCCGGACCGGTGACTACCGGATCGTCTACGAGATTCACGACAGCGTGTTGCTCGTCCTTGTCGTTGCCGTCGGCCACCGCCGCGACATCTACGAACGCCGGTAGCTGGGCTTCAGCAGGAGGTCTTGTCCCGTCACACCGAGTCTGAGCCAACTCAGATTCCTCCCGGACCACTCTTGGCTAGTACCGCGTCAGGCAACCTTGGCCCTCTTGATGATTGCGGCTCGTTTGAGGACTTTGCGGAGTCGTGGGTCGGTGGCGTGGGAGTTGCGCCAGATGATGTAGCGGCGGATCAGGCTGGCTTGC